>NZ_JBEZIB010000036.1:0-98182 GCF_040650855.1 Streptomyces sp. NPDC048606
CCCGACTACATGCACCCCACCCACTACATCCACCTCGACCACCTCCCCCTCAACCCCAACGGAAAACTCGACCGCAACGCCCTCCCCGCACCCGTGATCGCGCCCCGGCCCGAGCCCTCGACCGGCGCCGCGACCACGACCACGACCACGGTCCCCACCGGCACGCCCGAACAGGTGCTGTGCGCGCTCACGGCCGAGGTCCTCGGACTCTCGGCGGTCGGCCCGCAGGAGAACTTCTTCGAGCTGGGCGGCGACAGCATCGTCTCGATCCGCCTGGTCAGCCTGGCCCGCAAGGCCGGCCTGACCATCTCGGCCCGGCAGGTCTTCCAGCACCCGACCCCGGCCGCCCTGGCCGGCGTCGCGGTGGTGCGCGACGCCGCCGCGGCCCCCGCTCCCCGTCCCTCCGACGGCGGCCCCGGACCGCTGCCGCTGCCCCCGGTGGCGCAGTGGCTCGCCGAACGCGGCGGCCCCTTCGCCTCCTTCGGCCAGGCCCGGCTGGTCCGGCTGCCGGCCGGGGTGGAGCACGCGCACCTGACGGCCGCCCTCCAGGCGGTCCTGGACCTGCACGACGCCCTGCGCATGGACCTGACCGTGCACCACCCCGGGGTGTGGAGCGCGCGGATCCGCGAGTCGGCCGACGTACGGGCCGACGCGGTGCTCGAACGCGTCGACGCGGCCGGGCTGCCGGACGAGGGGCTGCGGGCGCTGATCGCCTCCGAGTCGGGCCGCGTGTCGGCCCTGATCGACCCGGCGGCCGGGGTGACCGTACGCGCGGTGCACTTCGACGCGGGTCCCGGGCAGGAGGGCAGGCTGCTGATCGCCGCCCACCACCTGGCGGTGGACGAGGTCTCCTGGCAGATCCTGATCCCCGACCTGCGGGCCGCGTACGAGGCGGTCGCCGCCGGGCGCGCCCCGGCCCTGGAGCCGGTGCCCACCTCGCTGCGCGGCTGGACCACGCACCTGCTCGCCGAGGCGCAGCACCCGCGCCGGACGGCCGAGTTGGAGCGCTGGTTGGCGGCGGCGCCGGGCCGGCCGCTGCTGGCGGACCGGGCGCTGGACCCGTCGACGGACACGGCCGGTACGGCCCGTCGGCTGAGCGTGCGGATGTCGGCCGAGCGCACCGCCCCGCTGCTCCAGGCGGTTCCCGCGGCCTTCCACGGCACCGTCGGTGACGCCCTGCTGGCGGCGCTGGCGCTGTCCGTCGGGGACTGGGCCGCGCGGACGGGCCGGGGCGACGGCTCCGGGCTCACCGTGGACCTGGAGGGCCACGGCCGGGAGCAGGAGTCGCTGCCGGGCGCCGATCTCACCCGTACGGTCGGCTGGTTCACCACCATCCACCCGCTGCGGCTGCCCGCCGGCTCGTACGACCCGGTCGCGGTTTCGGCCGGGCGCGAGGACGCCGGGGCCGTGCTGAAGGAGGTCAAGGAGCTGCTGCGCGGCGTTCCGGACGGTGGCATCGGGGCGGGTCTGCTCCGGTACGCCAACCCGGCCTCCGCCCGGCTGTTCGACCCCTCGGCGCGCGCCGAGGTCCTGTGGAACTACCTGGGGCGTCAGACCGGGCGGGCCTCGTCCGCCTGGGGTCCCGCGGCGGAGGCGGACGCCCTGTCGGCCCGCCGGGATCCGGCGCTGCCGCTGTCGCACGTCCTGGAGATCACCGCGGAGGTCACCGACGGGGACGAGGGGCCGGAGCTGACCGTGTCCTTCACCTGGGCGGGCGGGGCGCTCTCCCAGGACACGGTCGCCGCGCTCGCGGACGGCCTGTTCGGCGCCGTCGACACCTTCGCCGCCTGGGCCGAAGGCACCACCACCGGGGGGTACACCCCCTCGGACCTCGACCTGGTCGACCTCGACCAGGACCAGATCACCATGCTCGAAGAAATGTGGAGGGCCCAGCAGTGACGCAGGCGCGAATCGAGGACATGCTTCCGCTGTCCCCCTTGCAGCAGGGAATGCTGTTCCATTCGGTGTACGACCAGAGCGCGCCCGACGTCTACACCGTCCAGGTCTCCGTGACCCTGGCGGGCCCGCTCGACGCGGACCGGTTGGAGCGGGCGGGTGCGGCCCTGTTGCGGCGCCACCCGAACCTGCGGGCCGGGTTCTGGCACGAGGGGGTGCCGCAGCCGGTGCAGTTCGTGCCGGCGGAGGTGGCGTTCACGCTGGGCCGGGTGGACCTGAGCGACGATCCGTCGCCGTCGGCCGTGCGCCGCGTGGAGCGGGCCGAGCTGAGCCACCGCTTCGCCCTGCACAAGCCGCCGCTGCTGCGCCTGACCCTGGTGCGCCGGGGCCCGGACGACCACCTGCTGGTCATCACGGTGCACCACATCCTGGTCGACGGCTGGTCGATGCCGCTGCTGGTCGGTGACCTGCTGGCGCTCTACGACAACGGCGGCGACGTCGCCGCCCTGCCCGCCGTGCACCCGTACCGGGACTACCTGAAGTGGCTGAAGGCGCAGGACGGGCCGGCGGCCGAGGGGGCCTGGCGCGGTGCGCTGGCGGGTCTGGAGGAGCCCACGCTGGTGGCGCCCGCCGACCCGTCCCGGGCCGGGGTCCGGCCGGGGGTGCACCGGCTGGAGCTGTCGGAGGGGGACACGGCGGCCCTGAAGGCGGTGGCGCGCCGGCTGGGCACGACGCCGAGCACGGTGATCGAGGCGGCCTGGGGGTTGTTGCTGGGTTCCCTGACCGGCCGGCAGGACGTGGTGTTCGGACTGACGGTCTCCGGCCGGCCGGAGGAGCTGCCGGGCGTGGAGTCCATGGTCGGGCTCTTCATCACCACCGTTCCGGTCCGGTTGGCGGCCCGGCCCGCGGAGAGCGTGGCCGATCTGCTGCGCCGCTTCCGTGACGAGCAGAACGCGCTGCTGGCCCACCACCACCTCGGGCTGCGCCGCATCCAGAAGGAGGCGGGCGGCGGCGAGCTGTTCGACACGCTGGTGGTCATCGAGAACTACCCGGTGGACCCGTCCGCCCGGCCCGCCCTGTCGGGCGGGCTGCGGGTGGCGGACGTGTCGGCCCGGGACGCGACGCACTACCCGCTGACGCTCGCGGTGGCCCTGGACGAGCGGGCCGAACTGGCCCTGGAGTACCGGCCCGACCTGTTCGACGCCCGGGCCGTCGAGGGGATCGCGGAGCGGCTGTCGGGGCTGCTGCGGCAGGTGACGCGGACGCCCGAGGCCCCGGTGGGCCGGCTGGAGCTGATCACGGCGGGCGAGCGGGAGCTGCTGCGGGAGGGCTGGGCCGGCACCGTGCGCGACGTGCCGGCGGGTACGGTCGCGGACCGGTTCGCGGAGCGCGCGGCGGCCACGCCCGACGCCTGCGCGGTGGTGGCGGGCGAGCGTCGGCTCACCTTCGCGGAGCTGGACGCGCGGGCGGCCCGGTTGGCGACCCTGCTGGCCGGCCGGGGCGTGGGTCCGGAGTCGGTGGTGGCGTTGGCGCTGCCGCGGTCCGTGGACTCGGTCGTGGCGATCCTGGCGGTCCTCAAGGCGGGCGCCGCCTACCTCCCGATGGACCTGGACTATCCGGCGGACCGGCTGGCGCTGATGCTGGCCGACGCGGCTCCGGCGTGCGTGGTGACGGGCGGGGCCGCGACGGCCCTGCTGCCGGCGCCGACGGCGGGCGACCCGGAGCGGATCGTGCTGGGGTCCGCGCGGACCGAGGCCGAACTCGCCTCGTACGGGGAGCGGTTCGAGGGGCCCGCGGTGGACTCGGCGCACCCGGCCTACGTGATCTACACCTCGGGTTCCACGGGCCTGCCCAAGGGCGTGGTGCTGACCAGCGGTGGCCTGTCGAACCTGTACGCCAACCACCTGGCCGAGGTGTTCGCGCCGGCGGTCGGCGCGGCGGGCGGGCGCCGGATGCGCGCCCTGCACACCGCCTCCTTCAGCTTCGACACCTCCTGGGAGCAGCTGTTCTGGCTCGTCGCGGGCCACGAGCTGCACGTCCTGGACGAGACGGGCCGCCGCGACGCGGAGTTCACCGTCGGGTACGTGCGCGAGCACCGCATCGACGCGATGGACGTGACGCCGACCTACGCGCAGGCGCTGCTGGAGTGGGGGCTCCTGGCCCCCGAGGCTCACCGCCCGGGTCTGCTGCTGCTGGGCGGCGAGGCGGTGCCGGAGGCCCTGTGGTCCGAGGTGCGCGGCGCTCCGGGCGTGATGTCGGTGAACCTGTACGGGCCCACCGAGTACACGGTGGACGCGCTGGCGGCCGACCTGGCCGACTCGGCCACCGCGATCGTCGGCCGGCCGATCGGCAACACCTCGGCGTACGTGCTGGACGGGGCGCTGCGCCCGGTGCCGGCCGGTACCGTCGGTGAGCTGTACCTGTCGGGACACGGCACGGCGCGCGGCTACCTGGGGCGTCCCGCGCTGACGGCGGGCCGGTTCGTGGCCGATCCGTTCGGTGCGCCGGGTGCGCGGATGTACCGTACGGGCGACCTCGTGCGGCTGCGCGGCGACGGCCGGCTGGAGTTCCTCGGCCGGGCCGACGACCAGGTCAAGATCCGCGGGTTCCGGATCGAGCCGGGCGAGGTGGAGGCGGCGCTGAGCGCCGTGGCGGGGGTGACGACGGCGGCCGTGGTGGTCCGCGAGGACACGCCCGGGGTGAAGCGGCTGGTCGGGTACGTGACCGGTGACGTGGATCCGTCGGCGGTCCGCGCGGAGCTGGCCGCTCGGCTGCCGGACCATCTGGTCCCGGCGGCGGTGGTGGTGCTGGAGCGGCTGCCGTTGAACGTGAGCGGCAAGCTCGACCGGGCGGCCCTGCCGGCGCCCTCGCTGGGCGGGGCGGAGGGTTCCCGGGCTCCGCGCGACGAGCGCGAGCGGGCGCTGTGCGCGGTCTTCGTGGAGCTGCTGGGGCTCGCGTCGGTCGGCGTCGACGAGGACTTCTTCGCGTTGGGCGGCGACAGCATCGTCTCCATCCAGTTGGTGGCGCGGGCCCGCAAGGAGGGGCTCGTGCTGACCCCGCGCGATGTGTTCGAGCACCGTACGGTCGCCCGGCTGGCGGCCGCCGCGGGCAGTGCGGAGCACGGTGCCGGGCAGGCGCCGACGGCCGCCGGCCCGTTGGTCGAGCTGACCGAGGGGCAGCGGGAGCTGCTGGCCGGGGCCTTCCCGGCGCACGAGGAGGTGCTGCCGCTCGCGCCGCTCCAGGAGGGCCTGTACTTCCACGCGGTCTACGACGACCGGGCGCTGGACGTGTACCTGATGCAGAACTTCGTGGAGCTGCTGCACGAGGTGGACGCGGCGGCCCTGCGGACGGCGTTCGAGGCGCTGCTGCGCCGGCACCCCAACCTGCGTTCGGGGTTCTGGCACGAGGGCCTGGAGGGTCCGGTGCAGGTGGTCCCCTCCTCGTGGGAGCTGCCCTGGCGGGAGCTGGACCTCAGCGCGCTGGACCGTGAGGCGCAGGACGAGGCGCTGCGGGAGTTCTCGCTGGCCGACGCGGCGACCCGGTTCGACCTGGCGGCCCCTCCGCTGCTGCGGGTGATGTTGATCAAGTTCGCGGCGGACCGGTGGATGCTGTGCGTGACGCAGCACCACATCCTGACGGACGGCTGGTCGGAGTCGCTGTTCTTCGAGGAGCTGTTCTCCCTCTACGGCAACGGCGGCTCGGTGGAGGCGCTGGCTCCGGTGACCCCGTACCGGGACTACCTGCGTTGGTTGTCCCTGGTGGACACCGAGGAGGCGGCCGGGGCCTGGCGGGCCCACCTGTCGGGGTTGGAGCAGGGCACGCTGGTCGCGCCGGCCGATCCGAACCGGCAGCCGGTGACGGCCGAGGTGGTGGACCTGTCCCTGGACGAGGGGACCAGCGACCGGCTGCGGGCGTTCGCCCGCGGGTGCGGGGTCACCCTGAACACGGTGCTGAGCACGGCGTGGTCGATCGCGCTGGCCGGGATGACCGGCCGCGACGACGTGGTCTTCGGCGCGACGGTCTCGGGCCGTCCGGCGGACGTCGCGGGCGTGGACCAGATGATCGGCATGTTCATGAACACGCTGCCGTTCCGGGTCTCGCTGCGGGCCGACGAGAGCCTGCGCGACCTGCTGGTGCGGGTGCAGGCCGAGCACGCGGACCTGCTGCCGCACCACTACGTGGGCCTGGGACCGATCCAGCGGCTGAGCGGGATCGGGCAGCTCTTCGACACCCTGTACGTCTTCCGCAACACCCCGCTGGACGACTCGGCGCGCGAGGCCGCCGTGGCCCGGCACGGGATCGGGTGGACGCACAGCGTCGACGGGACGCACTATCCGTTGACGCTGGCGGTGACCCCGGGCCGGGCGCTGGAGCTGACGCTGGCCTACCGGCCCGACCTGTACGACGAGGACACGGCCCGGGTGCTGGCGGGCCGGCTGGCCGCGCTGGTGGGCCAGTTGGCGGACGGCGGCGCGCTGCCGGTCGGGCGGCTGGCGACGGTGGCCGAAGACGAGCGGGCGCTGCTGCTGGCCAAGGGTGACGACACCGGGTACGCGGTGCCGGACACCACGGTGATCGACCTGTTCGCCGCGCAGGCGGCCCGCACCCCCGAGGACACCGCCCTGGTGTTCGAGGAGGAGCGGCTGTCCTACGCCGAGCTGGACGCCCGTGCCAACCGTCTGGCGCGCGCCCTGGTGGCGCGGGGCGCGGGTCCGGAGGCGGTGGTCGCCCTGGGGCTGCCGCGGTCCGCGGACTTCGTGGTCTCGCTGTTCGCCGTGCTGAAGACGGGCGCCGCGTACCTGCCGCTCGACCTGGACCACCCGGTGGAGCGTCTCGCCGACATGGTCCGCGACGCCGCGCCGCTGTGTCTGGTGACGACGGGCGCGGTCGCGGGCCGGGTTCCGGTGGTGGCGGGCGTGCCGGCCCTGGAGCTCGACGCGCCGGCGGTCGGGGAGGAGCTCGCGGGGCTGTCCCCGTCCGCCCTGGCGGAGGAGGAGCTGACGGGGACGCGCGACGGCCGGCATCCGGCGTACGTCATCTACACCTCCGGTTCCACGGGCCGGCCCAAGGGCGTCGTGGTCCCCTACTCGGGGCTCACGAACATGCTGCTCAACCACCGGGAGCGGATCTTCGCGCCGGCGGTGGCCCTGGCCGGGGGGCGCCGGATGAAGGTGGCGCACACGGTCTCCTTCGCCTTCGACATGTCGTGGGAGGAGTTCTTCTGGCTGGTCGACGGGCACGAGGTGCACGTCATCGGCGAGGAGCTGCGGCTGGACCCGGCGGCGCTGACGGCGCACTACGACCGGGTGGGCATCGACGTCGTCAACGTCACCCCCTCCTACGGGCAGCAGCTGGTGGAGGCCGGTCTGCTGGCCGCGGACCGGCACCGGCCGACGCTGGTGCTGCTGGGCGGCGAGGCGGTCCCGGACGGCCTGTGGAGCCTGCTGGAGCGGACCGAGGGCACGATGGGCTACAACCTGTACGGCCCCACCGAGTACACGATCAACGCGTTGGGCGCGGACGTGGCCGACAGCGCGACCTCCTGCGTGGGCCGGCCCATCTTCAACACGCGGGCGTACGTCCTGGACAGCGCGCTGCGGCCGGTGCCGGTCGGCGTGCCCGGTGAGCTGTACCTGGCCGGAGCGGGTCTGGCCCGGGGCTACTTCGGGCGTCCGGCGCTGACCGCGGAGCGGTTCGTGGCGGATCCCTTCGGGGAGCCGGGCACGCTCATGTACCGCACCGGCGACCTGGTGCGCTGGCGTGCGGACGACGCGCTGGACTACCTGGGGCGGGCGGACGACCAGATCAAGATCCGGGGGTTCCGGATCGAGCTCGGCGAGATCGAGTCGGCGGTCGCCTCCGCGCCGGGCGTCGCCGCGGCCGCGGTGACGGCGCACACCGGCCGGGGCGGGGTGGGTCGTCTGGTGGCCTACGCCGTGCCCGCGGCCGGGGAGACCTGCGAGGCGGCGGCGCTGCGGGCGCACCTGTCGCGCACCCTGCCGGAGTACATGGTGCCGTCGGCGTTCGTCGAGCTGGCGGCGCTGCCGCTGACGGTGAACGGCAAGGTGGACCGGGCGGCCCTGCCGGTGCCCGAGTTCTCCGTCGAGCAGGGGGGACGGCCGCCGAAGGACGCCCGCGAGGAGCTGCTCGCCCGGATCTTCGCCGAGGTCCTGGGGCTGGAGCGGGTCGGCGTCGAGGACAACTTCTTCGAGCTGGGCGGGCATTCGCTGCTGGCGATGCGGCTGGTCGGCCGGATCAGGGAGGCCCTCGGGGTGCCGGTGCAGGTGGCGGCGGTGATGGCCGCGCCGACGGTGGCGGACATCGCCTCCCGGATCGGCGCGGACGCCCGCGAGGGCGCCCTGCGGGTGCTGATGCCGCTGCGGGAGCGGGGATCCGCCGCGCCGCTGTTCTGCTTCCACCCCGCCTCGGGGTTCGCCTGGCAGTACACGGGTCTGCTGCGGTACCTGGACGCGGACCGGCCGGTCTACGGCCTCCAGTCGCCGGGGCTGTCCGGGCCGCGGCCGGAGGTCGAGGACGTGGCGGGGCTCGCGGAGCTGTACCTCGACGAGATCAGGTCGGTGCAGCCGCACGGCCCGTACCACTTCCTCGGGTACTCCTTCGGCGGGACGGTGGCCCAGACGCTCGCCGCGCTGCTCCAGGAGCGCGGCGAGGAGGTCGCCTTCCTCGGGCTGCTCGACGCCTACCCGCCGGAGACGGAGGACTGGGCGTACGTGGAGGACCCGGCGTGGGAGGAGCGGCTGCGGCGCGAGGAGAGCGGCTTCCTGCTCTCGGTGGCCGGGCTGGAGGGCCCGCGGGACGGCGCCGAGGTCGACCGGGCGCAGGCGGTGACGGCGATCCGCGACAGCCAGGGCCTGTTGGCCGGCTTCGACGAGGCGCTCCTCGACGCGATCGTCGCGACGAACCTGCACTGCGTACGGCTGCTCGCGCGCAGCCGCACCCGGCGGTTCAGGGGTGACGTGCTGTTCTTCACGGCGGCGCGCACCACCCCGGCCGACGAGGCGCCCGCGCGCGTCTGGCCCCCGTACCTCGACGGGCGGATCGACGAGCACGTGCTGGACTGCGCGCACGACGAGCTGATGTCGCCGGCCGCCCTGGAGCGGATCGGTCCGGCGGTGGCGCGGGCGCTGGCGGCGCTCGACGGCCGGAGCTGACGGCCGCGTGGGGGCGGGGCCGCCGCGGCCCCGCCGGGGCGGCCCCGCCCCCACCGCAATTCCCCTGCCGGGTCGTTCCGTTCACGCGCGGAAACGTTCCGGCAGCGGAATGGGAGAACCAAGATTCTTAGGTTAGGCTTACCTTATTAGAGGGGGCGTGCATGTCTGTCACAATGCCCGGCGTGCCAGGACTCGCCGGACGCGTGGCCCTGGTCACCGGCGCGGGCCAGGGCATCGGAGCGGCCGTGGCCCGCTCCCTGTGGGAGCTGGGGGTCTCCGTGGCCGCCACCGACCTCCAGGGAGAGGCGGTCGCGGCGCTCGCGGACCGTCTGGCGCCGTCCCCCGGGGCGGACGACGGTCCGGCCGACGGATCGAGACCGATCCTGCGGCCCTACGCCCTCGACGTCACCGACCCGCGCGCCGTCGAACGGACCGCGGCCGAGGTCGGCGACGACCTCGGACCCATCGACATCCTGGTCAACGTCGCGGGCGTGCTGCGCACCGGACCGGCCGCCGAACTCACCGACGCGGACTGGTCGCGGACCTTCGCCGTGAACGCGGGCGGGGTCTTCCACACCGCCCGCGCCGTCGCCCCCGGGATGGCGGAACGCGGCCGGGGCAGCATCGTCACCGTCGCCTCCAACGCGGCCGGGATCCCCCGGACCGGCATGGCGGCGTACGCCGCCTCCAAGGCGGCGGCGGTGATGTTCACCAAGTGCCTGGGCCTGGAGTACGCCCGCCACGGGGTCCGCTGCAACGTGGTGGCGCCGGGATCCACCGACACCCCGATGCAACGGTCGCTGTGGACCGACCCCGAATCCCCGCGCCGCGTGCTCGACGGCGACCTCGCCACCTACCGCACCGGCATCCCCCTGGCCCGGATCGCCGACCCGCAGGACATCGCCGACGCCGTGGTGTTCCTCGCCTCCGACCGGGCCCGCCACATCACGATGCAGGACCTCTACGTGGACGGCGGCGCCACCCTGCGCTGACCGCGCGCCCGCGCACCGCTCCCGCCACGAGGCCCACCCACCCCGCCAACACCCGCCGGCGCGGCCGACCCGCCCGCCGTTCGAAGAGGAGTCACCGTGCCAACGGTCCACCCCGTCGCCACACCCCCCGCACCGGGCGACCCGTCCGCACCCGCCGTGGGTGCGGCCACCGCCCTGCTCGACGCCTACCGACCCGGCGCCCGCTTCCTCGCGACGCCGACCCGGACCCTCCTCGCGGACGGCGTGCGCACCGTGGTCCCCACGGGTGACTCCCCGCTCGCCGACCGCGTGCGCGCGGCCCTCGCCGACGCCGTGCGCGACGGCGACCCCTGGCCGGTGGTCATGGGCGCCGTGCCCTTCGACCACGAGGCCCCCGCGGCCCTCGTCGTCCCCGCGTCGGTGCACGACGGGCCGCCGCTGGGCACCGACCCCCTGGTGGCCCTGGACCCCACGGCCCCGGTCACCGGCGGATGGTCCGTGACCCCGGTCCCGCGGCCGGAGGAGTACGCCGGGGGCGTGGCCGCCGCCGTGCGACGGATGCGCGCGGGCGAGCTGGACAAGGTGGTCCTCTCCCGCACCCTCGAACTGCTCTCGCCCGAACCGCTGGACCTCCCGTCCATGCTCGGACGCCTCGCCCGTCGCGACCCGGGCGGCTACACCTTCGCGCTGCCCACCGGCCCCGGCCGCACCCTCCTCGGCGCCAGCCCCGAACTGCTCGTCTCCCGGCGGGGGAACCGTTTCGTCGCCAACCCGCTGGCCGGCTCCACCCCCCGCAGCGCCGACCTCGCCGAGGACGTGCTGCGGGCCGCCACGCTGCTGCGCTCGGAGAAGGACCTGCACGAGCACGGTGTCGTGGTGGACGCCGTACGCCGGGCCATGGCCCCGTACTGCTCCGAACTGCACGTGCCCGAGCGCCCCACCCTGGTGCGCACCGCGACGATGTGGCACTTGTCGACCACCGTGACGGCCGTCGCGGACGACCCGGAGCTGTGCGCGCTCGGCATGGCCACCGCCCTGCACCCCACGCCAGCGGTGTGCGGCACGCCGACCGACACGGCCCGTCGCGTCATCGAGGAGACCGAGCCCTTCGACCGGGGCTTCTTCACCGGTGTCGTCGGCTGGCAGGACGCGAGCGGCGACGGTGAGTGGGTCGTCACCATCCGCTGCGCCGAGGCCCAGGACCGACGGCTGCGGCTGTTCGCGGGCGCCGGCGTGGTGGCCGGCTCCGACCCCGAGGCGGAGACCGCCGAGACCGCCGCGAAGTTCCGTACCTTCCTCCAGGCCGTGGGAGCCGAACTGTGAGCGTCGACGCACCGCTGTGGCCCCGGGAGTTCGCCGACCGGTACCGCGCCGCCGGCTGGTGGCGCGGCGAGACCTTCGGCGGCGTGCTGCGCGAACGCGCCGCCGCCCACCCGGACCGGGTGGCGATCGTGGACCCGACGGGGGCGCCGGACGGCGGCCGGCGCGCCTGGACGTACGGCGAACTGGACCTGCGGGCCGACCGGATGGCCGCCGGACTGGCCGCCCGCGGCATCACCGCCGGCGACCGCGTGGTCGTCCAACTGCCCAACACGGCCGAGTTCTTCGAGGTCGTCTTCGCCCTCTTCCGGCTCGGCGCGCTCCCGGTGTTCGCCCTCCCGGCGCACCGGCACACCGAGATCGCCTACTTCTGCTCCTTCACCGAGGCGGTCGCCTACGTGATCGCGGACGTCTCCGGCGGCTTCGACTACCGCGAACTGGCCGCGTCCGTGCGCGAGGAGGTCCCGGGCCTGCGGCACGTCCTCGTGGCGGGGGATCCCGGCCCCTTCACCGCCCTGGCCGACGTGCCGATCGAGCCCTCGCGGCGCCGGCCGGAACCGGATCCGGGCGACATCGCCTTCCTCCAGCTGTCCGGCGGCAGCACGGGCGTGCCGAAGCTGATCCCGCGCACGCACGACGACTACCTGTACTCGGTGCGCGGGTCGAACGAGATCTGCGCCGTCGACGCCGACTCGGTGTACCTGGTGGCCCTGCCGGCCGCCCACAACTTCCCGCTCTCCTCCCCCGGTTCCCTCGGTGCCCTGTACGCGGGCGGGCGCGTGGTCCTCGCCCCGCAGCCCGTGCCGGACGCGGCGTTCCCCCTCATCGAGGCGGAAGGGGTGACCATCACCGGGCTGGTGCCGCCGCTGGCCCTGCTGTGGACCGACGCCGCCACCCGCACGGCCTACGACCTGAGCAGCCTCGACGTGCTGCTGGTCGGGGGCGCGAAGTTCAGCGAGGAGGCCGCCCGGCGGGCCGGTCCCGCCCTCGGCTGCCGGCTCCAGCAGGTGTTCGGCATGGCGGAGGGCCTCGTCAACTACACCCGTCTCGACGACCCGTCGGAGACCGTCGTCACCACCCAGGGCCGGCCCATCTCCCCGGACGACGAGATCCTCGTCGTGGACGACGAGGACCGCCCGGTGCCGGCCGGGACCACCGGGCACCTGCTGACCCGGGGCCCCTACACGATCCGCGGCTACTGGCGGGCTCCGGAGCACAACGCCCGCTCCTTCACCGCCGACGGCTTCTACCGGACGGGGGACGTCGTACGACAGACCCCGACGGGACACCTCGTGGTGGAGGGCCGCGCCAAGGACCAGATCAACCGCGGCGGTGAGAAGATCGCCGCGGAGGAGGTCGAGAACCACCTCCTGGCGCATCCGGCGGTCCACGACGCGAACGTGGTCGCGGAGCCGGACCCCTACCTCGGTGAGCGGACCTGCGCGTACGTGATCCTGCGGGACGGGGCGGAGCGGCCGACGGCCGTCGCCGTCAAACGCTTCGTGCGCGGGCGGGGGTTGGCCGCCTACAAGGTGCCCGACCGGGTCGAGTTCGTCACCGTCTTCCCCACGACGGGGGTCGGCAAGGTCTCGAAGAAGGACCTGCGGGCCGCCGCCGAGCCCGCCCCCGTCCCCGGGGCCCCCGCCGTCCCCTCCCCCGCGAGCGCCGCCCCGCCCGCCGCCTCCCCGCATCCCCAACCGCAGTGATCGGAACTCCCATGGCCCTGCCCACCATCGCCCCGTACCCCCTGCCGACCGCCGCCGACCTGCCCGCCAACCGGGTGGAGTGGGAGGTCGACCCGGCGCGGGCGGTCCTGCTGGTCCACGACCTCCAGAACTACTTCCTCTCCGCGTACGACACCACGAGCGAGCCCGTCACCGGTCTGCTGCGCCAGGTGTCCCGGCTGCGCAAGGAGGCCGTGCGCGCCGGCGTGCCCGTCTTCTACACCGCCCAGCCCGGCGGCCAGAGCCCCGTCGAACGCGGCCTCCAGCAGGACTTCTGGGGGCCGGGGCTGCCCGCCGACCCCGAGGCCGAGGCCATCGCCGAGGCGGTGGCGCCCGCGCCCGGCGACACGGTGCTGACCAAGTGGAAGTACAGCGGCTTCGTCCGCACGGACCTGCTGGAGCGGCTGCGCGCCCTGGGCCGCGACCAGTTGGTCATCACCGGTGTGTACGCGCACATCGGGGTGCTGATGACGGCGTGCGACGCGTGGATGCGCGACGTGCAGGCCTTCGTCGTCGCCGACGCGGTCGCGGACTTCTCCGCCCGTGAGCACGCGATGGCGCTCGAATGGGCCGCCGGCCGGTGCGCGTACGTGACCACGACCGACGCCGTCTGCGCCGCCCTGTGACCACCGCGCCGGCGGAGGCGGAGGCGGTCGCGGGAGCGGCCCCGGACGCCGTCCGCCCCTCCCCGGACGCCCCTGACGCGGGCCCCGCGCACGCGCCCGCCCCGCTGCGTCCGGTGGAACTGCCGGTGGAACTGCCCGGCCGGGCCCGGGTGTGGGCGATCCCGGTACCCGACAACGCCGGGGCCGCCAGGGCCCGGCTGCACGAGCTGGAACGCGAGGAGCGGGCCCGGGCGGCCCGGTTGCGCCGCCCCGACGACGCGGCCCGGTTCCTGGTGGCCCACGTCGGCCTGCGCGAACTCCTCGCCCGACGGCTCGGCACCGACCCGGGGCGGCTGGTGGTCGAACGGGAGCCCTGCGCCGGCTGCGGGCGCCCGCACGGGCGTCCCCACCTGCCGGGCGACCCCGTGCACTTCTCGCTCTCGCACTCCGGGGACCTGGTGCTCGTCGCCCTCGCCCCGGTGCCGGTGGGCGTGGACGTCGAGGCGGTCCGTCCCCCCGCCCCGGCGGCCCACCCCGCCGGCGCCCTGCACCGCGCCGAACAGGCCGAACTCCTCGCGCTGCCGCACCGGGAGCGGGCCGCCGCCTTCGCCCGCTGCTGGACGCGCAAGGAGGCGGTGCTGAAGTCCACCGGCCGGGGCCTGCTCGACGGGGCCGCGTTCCCCTACGTGGGCACCGGGTCGGATCCCGTCCAGCCGCACGGGCACCACGTACGCGATCTGCCGGTGGCGGAAGGCTTCGCCGCCGCCTTGGCGCTCCACCCCGGCCCGGTCCCGTCCGCCGCGCCGCGCTCCGTCCGCTCCCCCGGGGCCTCCCCGAAGTCCCCGCCCCGGGAACCGTCCCCAACCGAAGGAGTCCACCCGTGACCGACCGCCTCAACGCCGCCCGGCCCTACGCGCTGGGCCTGTTCCGCATCGTCACCGGCCTGTTCTTCGCCTGTCACGGCGCCGCCTCCCTCTTCGGGGTCCTCGGCGGTGCGCACGGCGGCGGCACGGTCGCGACCGGCGCCTGGCCGGGCTGGTACGCCGCGGTGATCCAGCTGGTGGCCGGCGGCCTGGTCCTGCTGGGCCTGGGCACGCGCGGCGCGGCCTTCGTCGCCTCCGGTTCGATGGCGTACGCCTACTTCACGGCCCATCAGCCGGACGGCCTGTGGCCGATCCAGAACCACGGCGAGTCCTCGGCGATGTTCTGCTGGGCCTTCCTCCTGCTGGTCTTCACCGGACCGGGCGCCTTCGCCCTCGACCGGCTCGTCGGCTCCCGGGCCGGCGCCGGCGCGGGGGACCGGGAACCGGCCGCCGAGCGGGCCCGGACGGCTCCCGCCGCCGGCTGAGCCGCTGCCCGACCGACCGCGCGAAGCCGATGGGCCCGCCCCCGACCGGGGGCGGGCCCATCGTCGCGTCGGCCCGCGCGGGGCGCGCGGCCCGCGCCCGGACCGGGCGGGGCCGCTCAGGCCGGGCGGCGTTCGTGGTCCTTGACGTAGCTGCCCGGGGTGCAGCCGAAGTACCGCCGGAACGCCAGGATGTAGCCGTTGGTGCTGGTGAAGCCCACCCGCGCCGCCACGTCCCCGACGAGCCGGCCCTCCTCCAGCAGGCACAGGGAACGGTTGAGCCTCAGCCGCGTGCGCCATTCCGAGAAGGCCATCCCCGTCTCGGCCAGGAACGCCCTGCGCAGACTGGTGGAGCTGGTGTAGAGGCCGGCCGCCCACTCGGTGGCGGTGCGCGGGTCGTCCGGCGTGCGGGACAGCTCCCGGGCGACGGCGGCGGCGTTGGCGCTGGTGGGCCGGGGCAGCGGAAGGCTGTCGGGGTGGGTGGCGCACAGCCGGGCGAACACCTCGTGCTCGCTCTCGGGGCCCTGCGTGCTGCGCAACCGGGCCAGCAGCAGCCTGCGCTGGTCGTCCGTCACGCCGACCGGGGTGACCTCCGCGTAGGGCAGCGGGTACGCGTCCGCCTCGAAGCCCTCGACCGCGATGACCGCGTCCTCGCTGAAGCGCGCCGCGTGCACGACGCCGGCCGGTATCCACAACGCCGCCGCGGCGCTGACCTCGTAGTCGCGCCCCAGGGCCGACACCGTCACCCGCCCCATGGGGACGTAGAGGAACTCGTGGAAGGTGTGGACGTGCGGCGGGTGCCCGTTCGCGTCGATCACCCCGTCGTGGACGTCGTCGACCTCGACGTCCCGGTGCCCGCGCTCCGCTGCCACGGCCGTCGACTCGGCCATCTCGCCCTCCCCTTCGTACGGTTCGCGACCGCGGTCCCTGAGTGGGAGGGTTCCGCCCCCTCCGTTGGACCAGGCCTACATTGGTAAGGCTAACCTAACTACACAATTGCTCGTACGAGGAGTTCCGGAACACCCATGACCCCAACCGCCCCGCCGGTGACGGCACCACCACCGGCACCCGCGAAAGCACGCCTTTCCCGCGGCACCTCGGTGCTGCTCGCGGCCGGCCTGCTCCTCGTGGTGGTGGTCGTCGCGAGCATCGGCCTCGGCGCCCGCGACATCAACGCCCTGGACATCCTCCGGATCCTCCTCCACCCCGGCGGCACCGGGTACGACCACGACGTCCTGTGGACCGAACGGATCCCCCGCACCCTCCTCGGGCTGGCGGTCGGCGCCTCGCTGGGGGCCTCCGGGCTCCTGATGCAGGCGCTGACCATGAACCCGCTGTCCGACCCCGGCGTGCTGGGCGTCGAACAGGGCGCCGCGACCTTCGTCGTACTCGGCATCCTCCTCCTCGACGTCGCCGACGCGGCCTCGTACTTCTGGCTGGCCCTCCTCGGGTCGGCCGTCACCGCCGCCCTGGTCTACCTGATCGGCACCCGCACCAACGCGGGCAGCACCACCATCGGCCTGGTCCTGGCCGGCGTCGCCATCGCCGCCGTCCTGACCTCGCTGATCACCCTGCTCGTCGTCCGCGACGAGGCCCTCTACTCCTCCCTGCGCTTCTGGTCGGTCGGACAGCTCGCCGGGCGCTCCCAGGTGCTCGCCGAGATCACCCCCTTCGCCGTCGCGGGCCTGCTGCTCGCGCTGCCGCTCGGACGTACGCTCAATCTGCTCAGCCTCGGCGAGGAGACCGCCCGCGGCCTCGGACTCCAGGTGCAGCGGGCCCAGTTGGCCACGGCCGCGGTCGCCGTCGCCCTGTGCGCCGCGGCCACCGCCGCCGTCGGCCCGGTCGCCTTCGTGGGCCTCGTCGCGGCACACGTGGCCCGCATGCTCGTCGGCGCCGACCACCGCTGGTCGCTGCCCCTGTCGATGCTGTGCGGGGCGATCCTCCTCGTCGGCGCGGACACCGTGGGCCGCGTGGTCCTCGACCACGGCGAGGTCCAGGTCTCCGTGATGACCGCCATCGTCGGCACCCCCTTCTTCGTGTGGCTGGCCCGCCGCCGCGACCTGGTCCGGATGTGAACGCCATGACCGGCACCCGCGTCACCGCGCACGCCCCCTCACCGGATCCCGTCGTGGCCGAGCCCGACGCCGTCAGGGCCACCGCGGCCCGACTGCGCCGCACCCGGCTCGCCGCGGGCCGCAGGGCCGCCGTGCTCGTCACCCTCATGGTGCTCGCCCTGCTCGCCCTGCTGGTGGCCTCCGTGCTCCTGGGCGGCCTGCGCAACATCCCCGCGGGCGACGTCCTGCCCGCCGCCTTCGGGCAGCGGACCGGGCTGGCCGACTACGTCATCCACCGCATCCGGTTGCCCCGAGCCCTGGCCGCGCTGCTCGCCGGAGCCCTGTTCGGGCTCTCCGGAGCGCTCTACCAACGGCTCATCCGCAACCCCCTCGCCACCCCGGACATCGTCGGCATCTCGGCCGGCGCGGGCGCCGGCGCGGTGACCGTGCTGCTGTTCGCCCCCGCGATCCCCTTCGGGGTGGAGGCCGCCGCCCTGGGCGGCGCCTTCCTCCTGGTGGGCCTCGTGATGGCGCTGAGCCGGCGCGGCGGCCGGGTGGACACCTTCCGCCTGGTGCTGATAGGCATCGGCATGGCGGCCGTCTGCACCGCCTACGTCAACTACCTGTTCTCCCTGGCCGGACAGCACAGCATCGCCCAGGTGACCCGCTGGCTCGTCGGCAGCGTGAGCGGCGCCACCTGGGACGGGGTCACCACCCTCGCGGTCGCCTTCGCCCTGTGCGCCCTGTGCGCGGCCCCCCTCGGCCGGGCCCTGCACGCCATGTCCCTGGGCGACCAACTCGCGGCCGGGCTCGGCACCAGGGTGGCGTCGGCCCGTACGGCGGCGCTGCTGCTCGGCGCGGCCGCCGCGGCCCTGGCCACCAGCGTGACCGGCCCGATCGGCTTCGTGTCCCTGGTCGCCGGACCCATCGCGGTCCGGCTGGTCGGCGGCGACCGGTCCCTGTTGCTCGCCGCCCCGATCGGCGCGGTCATGGTGCTCGGCGCCGACGTACTGGCCCAGCACGGCCCGCTGATCAGCCCGGTGCCCACGGGAGTCCTCACGGCGCTGCTCGGCGCCCCCTACTTCATCTGGCTGATTCTCCGCCGCAGGCAAGGAGCCACCTCATGACCAGCACCGCGGCCCCGGGCCTGGCGGCCCGGTCCATCACCGCCGGCTACGAACGCAAGCAGGTCATCGAGGACCTCAGCCTGGACGTGGCCACCGGCGAGATCACCGCCCTGGTCGGCCCCAACGCCTGCGGCAAGTCGACGCTGCTGAAGTCGCTGGCCCGACTGCTGCCGGTCGCGGCCGGATCCGTCCTGCTGGACGGCAACGACATCCACGCACTGCCCACCCGCGAGGTGGCCCGCCGGCTGGGCATCCTGCCGCAGTCGCCGATCGCCCCCGAGAGCATCACCGTCGGGGACCTCGTCTGGCGGGGCCGCCATCCGCACCAGCGGTTCGGCCGACGGCGTACGGCCTCCGACGACGAGGTCATCGCCCGGGCGCTCACCGCGACCGGCACGGCCGAGCTGATCGGACGGCCCGTGGACCAGCTCTCGGGCGGTCAGCGCCAGCGGGTGTGGATCGCCCTGGCCCTCGCCCAGGAGACGCCCACCCTGCTGCTGGACGAACCCACCACCTACCTCGACATCGCGCACCAGATCGAGGTCATGGACCTGCTCGCGGATCTCAACGAGCAGTCCTCCAAGACCATCGTGCTGGTCTCCCACGACCTCAACCAGGCCGCCCTGTACGCCTCGACCATCGTCGCCATGCGCGACGGTCGGATCGTCCGCCAGGGCACGCCCGAGGAGGTCCTCACCGAACGGACGGTCCGCGAGGTCTTCGGACTGGACTGTCTGGTCGTCCCCCATCCCCGCTCCGGCCGGCCCCAGATCTTCCCCCTGGGCCGACGCACCACCCCCTAGGAGAACAGTCCCCGTGTCCACCTTCGCCAGAACCCGCGGCGCGGCCGCCCTCACCGCCGGCGCCGTCTCCCTCGCCCTGCTCACCGCCTGCGGCGGCTCCACCGAGAAGGCGGCCGACGACAAGCCCGCCGCCGGCGCCTCCGCCGAGGCCGGCAAGGGCGCCTTCCCGGTGGCCCTGAAGAACGCCTGGGGCAACACCGAGGTCAAGAAGAAGCCCCTGAAGGTCGCCACCGTCTCCGACGGCGACACCTCCATCGCGCTCGCCCTCGGCGTGGTCCCCGTCATCACCCCTGACGTCGAGGACGGCGGCAAGGTCCCCGAGTACAAGCAGCGCGCCATCGACAAGCTCGGCGCCGGCAAGCTCAAGACCTACGACGACACCGACGGCACCGCCTACGAGGCCATCGCCGCCGAGGCCCCCGACGTCATCCTGGGCGTGAACACCTGGGAGATGGACAAGGACTACGACAAGCTCTCGCCGATCGCGCCGGTCGTCACCTACACCGACAAGAAGCAGGCCGACACCATGACCTGGCAGGAGCGGCTGAAGACCGCCGCCAAGGCGCTGGGCCTGGAGGCCAAGGCCGAGGAGGTCATCGCCGCGAGCGCCAAGGTCACCTCCGACGCCGCCGCCGCGCACCCCGAGTTCAAGGGCAAGACCTACACCTACACGGTGGTCCACCCCGAGCAGATCAGCTTCATGTCCTACGGGGCGCAGGACCCGGGCGTCTTCGAGCAGCTCGGCTTCACCAAGACCGACAAGGCGAAGAACTACGCGCCCGACAAGAACGGCGTCAGCCTGGAGAACCTGGACCAGCTCGACGCGGACGTGCTGCTCCTCACCTACCCCTTCGGCGACCGCGGCGTGATCAGCCCGGCCGAGCTGGAGGGCAACAAGCTCTTCCAGTCGCTGAACGCGGTGAAGAACAAGCACCTCGCGGTGATCCCGTCCGAGACCAACCTCGCCTCCTCCCTGGCCTACCCGGACCCGCTCAACGCCCCCTGGGTCGTCGAGAAGCTGACGCCGATCCTGGCCAAGGCCGTCGCCGGCCAGTAGGACCCGAGCCCCACGACGGCCGGCCCGCGCACCGACGCGGTCCGGCCGTCGTGGGCCGCCCGCGCACCGCACCGTCCCGTCGGCCGCCCCCGCGGCCGGTCCCCGTAAGGAGCCCCCATGTCGAGCCGCAACCCCCGTACGCTCGTCACCTTCCCCATCGTGCTGCGGGAGCTGACCGTACTGCGCGTCGCGGACGTCACCCCCGGGATGCGGCGGGTGACGCTCGGCGGACCCCAGCTGGCCGCCTTCACCAAGGACGGGCTGGACCTTCCGGCCCTGCGCACCGAGGGTTTCGACGACCACGTGAAGTTCTTCTTCGGGCAGGACGGGAACGCCCCCGTGCTGCCCGGCCAGAACGTCGCCAGTCTCGACTGGCCGACCGACGCCCGGCCGCTCACCAAGGACTACACGCCGGTGCGCTTCGACCCGGAGGCCGGCGAGATCGACTTCGACTTCGTCAACCACCCCGGGGGCGTCGCCTCCTCCTGGGCCCGGGACGCCAAGCCCGGTGACGTCACCTGGATCGCCGGCCCCAAGATGTCGCACGGCCACCCGGAGGGCGCCGACTGGCTGTTGGCCATCGGCGACGAGACGGCCCTGCCCGCCATCGCCCGCTGGCTGGAGGAGATGCCGGAGGGCACCGTCGCCCGCGTGTTCGTCGAGGTGGGCGAGGAGAGCCACCGTCAGGAGCTGCCGACCCGCGCCGACGCCGAGATCACCTGGGTGGTGCGCGACGGCGCCCCCGCCGGCGGCACCGACCTGCTGGAGCGGGCCGTGCGCGCGATGACCTGGCTGCCGGGCACCGTGTTCGCCTGGGCGGCCGGCGAGGCCGTGACCCTCAAGGGCATCCGACGCCACCTCGCGGTGGACCGCGAGGTCCCCCGCGAGCGGACGCACATCACCGGGTACTGGCGGCGCACCGAGCCGGTGGTCGCCCCGGGCGCGGAGGTCGAGGACGACGACGCGCACGAGCGGCTGCACGAACTGACCGAGATCGCGCCGGGCCTGGCGATCCGCGCCGCCGTCACCGTGGGCCTGGTGGACCTCGTCTACCAGGGGGTGCGCACGACGGAGGAGCTGGCGGCCCGCACCGGCACGCGGCCGGGGACGCTGGGGGCGCTGCTGACGTACCTGGTGTCCCTGGAGGTGTTCGCGCACGACGCCGAGGGCTACCGGCTGACCCCGGTCGGCGAGGAACTCGTCGAGGACGACCACTCGTTGGCCGAGTACGACCTGCGGGGCGCGCAGGCCGCCCTGGACCTGTCGCTGGTGGGCCTCCCCGAGGCGCTGTGGACCGGCCGCCCCGGCTACCGCACCGCCGCGGGCGCCCCGCTGGCCGAGGCCATGGCGACGGACGAGCGGCTGGGCGGTTCGGCGCGGGAGGCGGTGGAGGACGAGGCCCTGTGGATCGCGGGCGGGGTGGTCGAGGCCTACGACTGGGCCTCGGTGGAGTCCTTGACGGCGGCCGGACACGGCGCCGGAGCCGTGGTCAACACCCTCCTGAAGGCCTTCCCGTCGCTGCGCGCGAGGATCTCCGCGCAGCCGTCGGCGCTGGGCGTGGTCCGGGAGCGGGTCCTGCACACCGAGGTGCTGCCCCGGGTCGAGCTGCTGCCCACGACGGGTACGGTGCCGCCCGGCGACCGCGCCGTCCTGCTGTGCCGGCTGCTGGAACTGCTGCCGGAGGAGGACGCGGTGCTCGCGCTGCGCGAGAGCGCGCTCGCGCTGCCGGCCGGGGGCGAGCTGCTCCTGGTGGAGCCGGTGCGGGGCCAGGACCCCGAGGACGAGGAGGCGGCCCTGCACCACCTGCGGCTGGCCGCGGCCTTCGGCTCGGAGCTGCGCACCGAGGCCGGGTACGCGCGGCTGGTGGAGCGGGCCGGGCTGAGCGTGCGCGCCGTCACCGACATCGGCTGGGACCACCGCCTGTGGGTGCTGACCGGGGCGGCGTGACGCCGTCGCGCTGACGCCGTCGCGGTGCGCCCCGCCGGCGTGCCCCTCGGCGCCGGCGAGCCGGCCCGGGCCCCGTGTCGGCGGGGTGCGGGCCGGCTCGCCGTGTCGGGTCGGCCCGCCGCGTCAGGCCGGTTTGCCCGTCTCGCGGCCGTCGACGTACGTCGCGACCACCTCGATGTCCCCGATGCACGAGACGTCCACGCCCAGCGGGTCGTCCCCGAGGACGACGAGGTCGGCGCGTTTGCCGGGGGTGAGGCTGCCCAGGGTGTCCTCCCAGTGGCAGGCGTGGGCGCCCGCGACCGTGTAGGCGTGCAGGGCCTCCCGGACGGTGACGGCCTCGTCCGGGCCGATCGCCCGCCCGGAGCCGGACGCCCGCTCGACCATGAACTGGATCGCCCTCAGCGGGGATCCGTCCGTCACGGGTCGGTCGGAACTGCCGACCAGGGGGACCCCGTGGTCGAGGAAGCCCCTGCCCCGGTAGAGCCACGGCGCGCGGTGCGCGCCCATGATGTCGGCGTAGTCGTCGCCGAACGAGCGCAGGAAGTGGGGCTGGACGACCGCGGCGACGCCGAGCCGCGCGAACCTCGGCAGCTGGTCGGGGCGGACCAGGCCGGCGTGCTCGACGCGGTGGCGGGCCTCGGGCCGGGGGCGCAGGCGTTGGGCGCGTTCCAGGGCGTCCAGGGCCAGGTCGACCGCGCGGTCCCCGATGGCGTGGACGGCGAGCTGCCAGCCGGCCAGGTGGCCGTCCACGATCGTCCGCGTGAGGGCCTCGGGGTCCTCCTGCAACTGGCCGGCGTGCTCCGAGCCCTCGTACGGGGCGCTCAGCGCGGCCGTGCGCGCCATCATCCCGCCGTCGGTGTAGACCTTGAGCGCGCCGACGGACAGCCACGCGTCGCCGAATCCGGTGCGCAGGCCGAGATCGAGCGCGGCGGGGATGCCGTCGGCCTCGTGCGCGGCGACCGGACGCAGCCGGTCCGCGGAGACCATGAGCTGCACCCGGAGCGGCAACAGGCCGCTTTCCCGCGCGAGTTGATAGGCGCCGAGCTCGACCGGGCTGTGCCCGAAGAGGGCTCCGCCGATGCCCGCCTCGGCGCAGGCGGTGACCCCCTCGGCCAGGCAGGTGCGGGCGGCCCGTCCGATCGCCTCCGCCAACTCACGCTGGGCGTAGGGCAGTCGCAGGGCGCGGGCGGCGCCCATGGCGCCCTCGGCGAGGAAGCCGTCCTCGTGGGGGACGGCCGGGTCGAGCAGGTCGAGGACGGCGGTGTTGACGACGCAGCCGTGGCCGGAGTCGTGCAGCACGAACACCTTGCGCCCCCGGCTCACCGGGTCCAGTTCGGCGGCGGTCAGGTGGCGCCCCAGGGGCCGCTGGTCGTATCCCGCGAGGCTCACCCAACCGTCGGGCGCGTCCTGGCGGGCGACGGCCTCGGCCACGACGGCGAGGACCTCGTCGATCCGGGTGAGGCCCGCGATGCTCGCCGTGGTCTGCTTGAGGCCGGTCCAGGCCAGGTGGACGTGGGCGTCGACGAATCCGGGCAGCACCGTGGCCCCCTGGAGGTCGATCACCTCGCGCGCGGGCAGGCCGGCCACGGCCTCGTCCAGGCCGACGATCCGGCCGCGCCAGACGCCCAGTTCGCGGGCGAGGGGCCGGTCCGGATCCATGGTGAGGAAGCGGGCGTTCGTCAGCCTGGTGCAGAGCATCAGGGGCGGCCGTCCGCGGAACGGGCGAGGGAGTGGGGGCGCATGTCGGTCCAGTGGGTCTCGACGTAGTCCAGGCAGGCGTCCCGGGTGTCCTCGCCGAAGACGGTGCTCCAGCCGCCGGGTACCGCGGCGAACGCCGGCCAGAGGGAGTGCCTGCCCTCGTTGTTCACCAGGACGAGGAAGCGGCCTTCGGCGTCGTCGAACGGGTTGGTGCTCACGTCCAGTGCCTCCCGGTGGGGTCGGTCGGGTCCATGGAAAGGACACCAACATTAGGTTAGGCTCGCCTAATCGAGACGAGCTTAGCCCTCGCCCCCTCCCCTCACAAGGAGCCCCGGATGTGCCTGCCGACGGTACGGAGGGGCCGCCCGTGACCCCGTTCTCCGCCTACGGGCTGCCCGGTGAACCCGGCGACGAGGCCTTCTGGGCCGCGGCCCGCACGCCCGCCCCCCTCCCCGCCCCCGACGGCGGCTGGACGGCCCTGTTCCTGTGGCGCGGCGCCTCCCCGGCGCGCGTGGACTTCGAGAGCCGGCCCGGTCCCCTGCCCCTGCGCCGGTGGGGCGCGACGGACTGCTGGTACGCCGAGGTCCCCCTGCCGGCGCGGCTGCGGTTGACGTACCGGTTCCTGGTCGACGACGAGGCGTACGCCGACCCGCTCAACCCGCTCGGGGCGGGCGGAGACCGGTCGATCCTCGCCACCCCCGACGCCCCGCCCCAGCCGCACTGGCCCGCGATCGGCCCCGGCGACGTGCTCCCGCTGCCCGACACCCGGATCCGCTGGAACAGCGCACGGCTCGGCGGCCGGCGCACCGTGCGGGTCCACGCGGCGGGCGGCGGCGGGCCGGTGGTCCTGCTCCTCGACGGGGACGACTGGCTCTACCTGCACCCGGCCGTGACGGCCTTCGACGCGGCCGTCGCCGCCGGCGAGATGCCCCCGGTGACCCTGGTCTTCCTGCCCTCGGGGGACCGCCTGACCGAGTTCGGGTGCCGGCCCGAACTGTGGGAGGCGGTGCGCGACGAACTGCTGCCGCTGGTGGCGGAGTGCGGGTTGCCCGCCGACCCGGGGCGCCTGGTGGTCGCCGGACAGAGCCTCGGCGGTCTCAGCGCCCTGTACGCGGCCCTGGAGTTCCCGACCCTGGTGTCCCGCGTCGCGTGCCAGTCGGGGTCGTTCTGGTGGACGCCCGGGGCCATGGAGTCGGCGGACCCGCTGGGCGGCCCGGTCGGCGGGACCCTCGCGGCGCGCCTGCGCGAGCGCCCCGACCTGAGCGGTCTGCGGATCGCCTTCGACGTGGGCGAGCACGAGACGCGGATGCTGCCCCACTGCGCGCTCGCCGAGCGGCTGACCGAGGCCGCCGGGGCGACCGTACGGACCTCCCGGTCGGCCTCGGACCACGACCGCGCCGGCTGGCGCCACGCCCTCCTGCGGGACATCGCCTGGGCCCTGGGTTAGCCGGCCCGCCGGCCGCCCCCGGCGGCCCCCGGCCGGGCCGACGGGTCAGCGGGTCACCGCCAGGCAGTAGTCCTCGTCCCCTGCCAGCAGGTTGCGGTGGGTGTCCTCGGCGGTGACGACCCCGTCGTCCACGACGAGGACGCGGTCGGCGGCGTCCAGGAGCGCCGGACTGCTGGTGATCACCACGGTGGTGCGGCCCCGGCGCAGCCGCGCCAGGTTGCGCGCGATCAGCTGCTCGGTGACCGCGTCGACGGCCGTCGTCGGATCGTGCAGGACGAGGATCTCGCTGTCGGCGGCGAGGGCGCGGGCCAGGGAGAGCCGCTGGCGCTGCCCGCCGGAGAGGTTCGCGCCCCGGTCGCGGACCCCGTGGTCGAGCCCCTCGCGGTGGAGGGCGACCACGTCGGTCAGCAGGGAGGCCTCCACGGCCTCGGCCACCGTCCGGCTGGTGCCCGACGGGTCGATGTTCGTCCGCAGGGTGCCGGCGAAGATCTCCGCCTCGTACGGGTTCACCAGCAGGTGCGCGCGGACGGCGTCGAGCGCGAGGTCGGCGAGCGGCTGCCCGCCGAGCCGGACCGCGCCCTCGTAGGCGCCGGGCGCGACCTTCGAGCCGAGGACGGCGGCGAGGTCGGCCGCCGCGCGCGGCTGGTAGACCGCGATCGCCACGAACTCCCCCGAGGCCACCCGGAAGTCCAGCCCGCGCAGCGCCCCGTAGCGGACGTGGTCCACGGCGAGGTCCCCGCCCGGGGCCGGCGGTCGCTGCCCCGGGACGGTCGCCGGTGGGGCGCCCAGGACCAGCGCCATCCGCTCGGCCGAGGCCCGCGCCATCATCACGTACTTCGGCATCTCCGAGAACAGCCGCAGGGGCTCCATGATGAACTGGGCGAGGCCGACGGCCATGACGAGTTCCCCGATGCCGATCCGGCCGGCGAAGGCCAGCCAGCCCGCGGTGAGGGTCACGGCGGCGGCGAGGACCGCGTTGAGGGCCAGGGCGGTGCCCGCGTAGACGCCGTTCACCCGGGCGACGGTGACCGCCTGCTGCTTGGCCTCCGTGCTGACCGCGCGGTAGGAGCGGAACGCGGCGTGGTTGCCGCCGAAGCCGTGCAGCGGGCGCAGGCCGGTGATGAGGTCGGCGACCTTGGCGCCCGCCCGCGCCACCCGGGCCTGTTGCTCCCGGGTGCTCGATCCGATCCGCTTGGACATCACGCTGAGGACGGTGAGGATCAGGGCGGTCCCCACGATCACCAGCAGCCCCAGCCGGATGTCGGCGAGGCCCAGCGCGACCGCCGAGACGAGCACCGCTACCAGGGAGCTGATCAGCAGCGGCACCACCTCGATGATGTCGGCCGTCTGGTCGGCGTCCTCGGTGGCGATGGTGAGCACCTCGCCGGACTTGAGGTCGAGGTCGTGCGCCACGGGTTGCAGCCCGCGATCGGCGACGGCGACCCGCCAGCGGTGCGCCTCGGTGGTGTTGGCCTTCTGCAGGACGCGCATGCCGAACCGCCACGACAGGGACACCGTCGTGGTGATCACGGCCAGCGCGGCGATCGACAGGGCGAGCCCGCCGGGGCTCCGGTCGCGCATCGTGTGCTCGACGATGAGGCCGAGCGCGATGGGGAACGCCGTCTCGCCGGCCTGGTAGAGGCCCATGAGGACGGTGCCGGCGAGCATGGCGCCGACGTTGCGGCGCAGGGCGACGCGGAGGATGTCGGACCCCCGGCGGGGTCGCTGAGTGTCAGGAGTTGTCATCGAGATGGAGGGCAATCGCTTCCGGGGTGCGCAACGTGAACAGGTCACGAATGGTGATCACAGGACCGTACTCGCGGCGGAGCAGCCCGATCAGCCGCACCGCCAGCATGGAGTGTCCCCCGAGGGACACGAAGTCACTCCCGGCGCCCACCTCGTCGTCGTCGAGGTCCAGCGCCTCGGCGAAGAACCGGCACACCGAGGTCTCGGTACCGGGCCGCGGCTCGCGCCGCCCGGCCGTGGTCAGCGCGCCGAGCGGCCTGGCCTCGGGGAGCGCCCGGGTGTCGGCCTTGCCGTTGACCGTGAGCGGGATGGCGTCGACCCGGGCGTAGTGGGTGGGCCGCAGGAAGTCCGGCAGCGCGGCGCCGACCTCGCCGGCCACCGTCTCCAGGTCGGAGCCTTCCAGCACGAGGTACGCGGCGAGCAGGTACGCCCCGTCGACCCGCGGGTCGGGCTGGGCGACCGCGGCGACGAACCGCACCGCGGGGTGCGCGGCGAACGCGGCCTCGACCTCGCCGGGTTCCACGCGGTGGCCCCGGATCTTGACCTGCTGGTCGGTGCGGCCGAGGTAGGCGAGGTTGCCGTCGGGGCGGCGCACCACCAGGTCGCCGGTGCGGTACATCCGCTCGCCGGGGGCGCCGAACGGGCAGGCGACGAACCGCTCCGCGCTCTGGCCGGGCTGCCCCAGGTAGCCGCGGGCGATGCCGATCCCGGCCACGTACAGCTCGCCGGGAACGCCGTCCGGCAGCGGGCGCAGCCAGGGGTCCAGCACGTACACGTCGGTGTTGTCGATGGCGACGCCCACCACCGGGTCCTCGCACTCGAAGGTGCCGACGCCGAGGGTGTTGATGGTGTATTCGGTGGGGCCGTAGAGGTTGTAGCCGACCGTCCCCTCGGTGTCGGCGAGCCGCCGCCACAGGGTGGGGGTGACGGCCTCGCCGCCGAGCAGGACCAGCGCGGGCCGCCGGTCGGGGTCGTCGAGCAGGCCCTCCGCGAGGAGTTGCTGCGCGTAGGTGGGGGTCACGTTGACGACGTCGACGCGGTGTTCGCGGCAGTAGTCCGTCAGCCGGGGGGCGTCACGGCGCAGTTCCTCGTCGCAGACGTGCACCTCGTGTCCGTCGGCGAGCCACAGCAGCTCCTCCCAGGACATGTCGAAGGCGAAGGACACGGTGTGCGCGACGCGGAAGACGCGGTGGCCGTGGTCCGCGAGCACCGGCTCGAAGATCCGGCGCTGGTGGTTGACGAGCATGTTGGTGAGGCCGGCGTACTCGGTGACCACGCCCTTGGGTCGTCCCGTGGATCCGGAGGTGTAGATCACGTAGGCGGGGTGGCGCAGGCGCTCGGGGTCGTCCGGGGCGAACGTGGTGTACGGCTCGGCCTCGGGCAGGGGGCGGTCCAGTTCGATCAGTTCGCCGGTCAGTCGGGGGGAGACGGCGCTGACGGTGAGGACCACCCCCGGGGCGGCGTCGGCGAGGATCGCGGCGATCCGCTCGTCGGGGTGGTCCAGCTCCAGCGGCACGTAGGCGGCGCCGGTGCGCAGTACGGCGAACAGCGCGACGATCGAGTCGAGGGAGCGGGGGATCGCCAGGCCCACCGTGCTGCCGGGGCCGATGCCGCGCTGCACGAGCGCGCCCGCCACCGCGCGGCTGCGGTCGCGCAGTCGGCCGAAGGTGAGGACGCGGCCGTCGGCGACGAGCGCGGTGCGTTCGGGGTGGCGGTCGGCCGCCCGGTCGAAGCGGTCGACGACGGTGTCCGTGCCGATGTCCGTGCGCGGGGTGCTCCCGGGGTCCGGTGCGAGGCCGGGCAGGGCGCCGACCGGCCCGGTGGAGCGGGCCAGATCGTCGAGGAGGCGCAGGTAGGCGTCGAGGAGGCGGCGCGCGGCCGGCGTGTCGTGGTCGCGGTACTCCAGTTTGACGGTGAGGCGCTCGCCGGGGGTGACGACCCAGGTGAAGGGGTAGTGCGTGGAGTCGTCGGCGCGCACCGAGGTGATGCCGTGACGGGCGTTCATCTCGGCGAACGCGTCGAGGTTCAGGAAGTTCTGGAGCACGAACAGGTTGTCGAACAGGGCGTCGTGTCCACCGGCGCGCTGGATCTCGCCGAGCCCGAGGTGTTCGTGTTCCATGGCCGCCACCCGCGCCGTCTGCACGGCCGACAGGTACTCCCGTACGGTGTCGTCCGGCCGAGCCCGGGTCCACAGGGGGACGGTGTTGAGGAGGACGCCGACGACCTCCGACAGGCCCTCGCCCTCCCGGCCGGAGACGGTCACGCCGAAGACGGCGTCGCCGCGGCCGGTGTGCGCGCCCAGCAGGAGGCCGAAGGCGCCGGTGAGCACGGTGTTGAGGGTGACGCCGTGTTCCTTGGCGGCCTCCCGCAGCCGGCGCGAGGCCTCGGCGTCGAGGGTGTGCACGAGCGTGCGCGGCAGGTCGTCGACGAGGGCGGGCGCGGAGCCGGCGAGCAGGGTCGGCCCGGGCAGGCCGCTCAGGTGCTCGGCCCAGAACCGCTGCGCGGGGGCGGGGTCCCGGGCGTCGAGGGCCCGGGCGTACTCCTCGAAGGTCGGGGTGGCCGGGACGGGCGGGGCGAGTTCCCCCGCGACGGCGGCCCGGTAGGCCTCGAACAGGTCCCGCAGCACGGTCTCGCGGGACCAGCCGTCCCACAGCAGCAGGTGGTAGCTGAGCAGCAGGCCGTCGCGGTCGTCGGGCAGCCGCACGACGGTCAGCCGGACCAGCGGCGGCTCGCCCGGGTCGAAGCCCGTGTCGCGGTCCGCGACGAGCAGGGCCTCGACCTCGGCGTCCGTGGCGAGGGCGAGGGTGCGGACGGGGACCCGGCGGCCCGCGGCCAGGAGCTGGACGGGGCTGCCGTCCTCGTCGGCGCCGAAGCCGGCGCCGACGACGGGGTGCCGGCCGATCACCCAGGCCATCGCGTCGGCCAGCGCGTCGGTGTCGAGACGGCGGTCGAAGGTGAACCAGCTCTGCGCGACGTAGTGTCCGGCCGGGCCGGCCAGCTGGGCCTGGAAGTACAGGCCGCGTTGGAGCGGGGTGACGGGGGCCGTGCGCTCGGCCGTCGCGGCGGTGTCCGCGATCCGCTCCAGGGCGCTGAGCCAGTGCGCGGTGATGGTGTCGGGGACGTCGTCGGCGAGGGTGAAGGCGGCGTGCAGCGCGCCGGTCGCGGCGTCGGTCCAGGCGTTGACCTCGACGGCGTACGGGGCCCCCTCGTCCGCGCCGGTGACCCTCGGGACCTGTGACTCGTCGCCCCGGCCGAGGTAGTTGAACAGCACGCGCGGGCGGGCCGGCAACAGCGGGGCCGTCTGCGGGTTGAGGTACCGCAGCGCGCCGTAGGCCACGTGCGCGGACTGCGAGGGCCGGCGTTCGGCGACCTCGCGGGCCGCGGCCACCGGGTCGGTGTGGGCGGTCAGGCGCACCGGGGCGATCGCGGTGAACCAGCCGACGGTGCGGGTGTAGTCGTGGTGGGGCAGCGCCGGTACGCGGCCGTGGTGTTCCAGGTCGACCGCGAGGTCGGTGGGTTCCGGTTGGACGTGCGTCAGCGCGGTGCGCAGGGCTCCGCAGAGCAGTTCGGTGACGCCGACCCCGAGGACGGCCGGCGCCGTCCTGGTCACGAGGTCGGCGGTCGCGGGGGCGAGCACGACCCGCGTCTCGCGCACCCCGCCGGCCGCCGCGGGCAGGGTGGGCGCGCGCAGGGTGGTGATCCAGTGGTCGAGGTCCTCGGCCGGGTGGGTGGAGCGCTCGGTGAGGGCCGCGGCGTAGGCGGCGTAGGAGGTCGTGGGGGGTGGCAGCGGGGCGCCGCGCAGGGCGGTGTCCAGGTCGTCGAGCAGGATCAGCCAGGAGACCGCGTCGACGGCGAGGTGGTGGGCGGTGACGACCAGCGTCCGGCTCGCCTCCAGCCAGGTGAACGCGACGACCTCGGCGTTCTCGGGATCGAGCCGGTCGGCGGCCTCGTTCGCGGCGGACGCGGGGTCCCCCGTCGCGGTGCGTACGACGACCCGCGAACGGGCGGGGGTGGTGCTCAGGGACCACACCCCGTGCGCGTCGATCCGCAGCCGCAGCCGCAGGGCGGGGTGCGCCGCGACGACGGCCAGTGCGGCGCGCTCGACGTCCGCGAGGCCGGCGCCCTCGGGCGTCTCCAGCGCCCTGGCCTGGGCGAACCGGGCGAGGGAGCCGCCCAGTTCGCGGCGGCGCAGGATGATCGGGGTGGGGGTGAGCGGGCCGTCCTCGTGGACGGCGGTCGTGGGCGCCGGCGCGGCCCGGTGGTGCGTGGCGGTCGCCGCCAGGTGTCCGGCGAGGGCGCGCGGCGTCTTGAGGAGGAACACGTCGCGCGGGGCGATCGGCAGCCCGAGCGCCCGGGCCCGGTTGACCACGGTGATGGCGAGGATGCTGTCGCCGCCGGCCCGGAAGAAGTCGGTGTCGGCGTCCACCTCGACGCCGGGCAGCGTCGCGGTGAGGATCCCGACCAGCGCGGTCAGCGCGGCGTCGCCCGCGGGGTCCGTCGCGGGGGTGTCGGTCCCGCCGTGCCGCTCGGTCTGCTCGGCCTGCTCGGCGCTTCGGGCGGCCTCGGCCCGTGCGGTCAGGGCCGCGCGGTCCAGTTTGCCGTTGACCGTCAGCGGCAGTGCCTCGGCCGGCAGGACGCGGGCGGGCACCATGTGCGCGGGCAGCAGGGCCGACAGCCGACCGAGGAGGTCCGCCGGTGCCCGACCGACGACGTGCGCGACCAGGTGGTCCGCGTCGGCCACGGTGACGGCCGCGTCGACCACCCCGTCGAGGCCCCGGATCGCGGACTCCACCTCGCCGAGCTCGATGCGGAAGCCCTTGAGCTGCACCTGGTCGTCGGCGCGGCCGATGAACTCCAGTTCGCCGTCGAGCGTACGGCGGGCCAGGTCGCCCGTGTGGTACATGAGGGAGCCGTCCCCGGCGAAGGGGTCCGCGACGAAGCGGCCCGCGGTGAGCGCGGGCCGGCCGAGGTAGCCGAGGGAGACCTGTGCGCCGGCCACGTAGACGGCGCCCGTCCGGCCCGGCGGCACCGGGCGCAGGCGCTCGTCGAGGAGGTGGGTGACCAGGCCCGGGATGGGGCCGCCGATCGGGCTGGTGCCGGTGTCGCGCGCGAAGTCCTCGTCGGTGAGGACCCGGTGGGTGACGTGGACGGTCGTCTCGGTGATCCCGTACATGTTGACCAGTTCGGGCGAGGCGGTGCCGTGCCGGTCGACCCAGTCGCGCAGCCGGTCGAGGTCGAGGGCCTCGCCGCCGAAGACGATCCGGCGCAGGGCGGGCAGCGGCTCGCCGAGGTGGCGGTCGGCCTCGACGAACCGGTGGAAGGCCGAGGGGGTCTGGTTGAGGACGGTCACGCCGCGCTCGCGCACCAGGCGGTGGAAGTCGACCGGCGAGCGGGTCAGTCCGTAGTCCGGTACCAGCAGTTCACCGCCGTGCGCGAGCGCGCCCCACAGCTCCCAGACCGCGAAGTCGAAGGAGTACGAGTGGAACTGGACCCACACGTCCCGCGGTCCGAAGCCCATGGCGGCGCGGGTGTTGGCGAGCAGGGCCAGCACGGCGGAGTGCGGGACGACGACGCCCTTGGGGCGGCCGGTGGAGCCGGAGGTGTAGATCACGTACGCGGGATCGTGCGGGTCGGCGGCGTGCGCGGGGGTCCCGGCCGCGTCGGCCGGCAGCGGCTCCCCCCGGACCAGCAGGCGGGCCGGCACGCCGGCCCGGGCCAGCAGGCCGGCGAAGCGTTCCCGCTGGTCCGGGTCGACGTACACGACCTGCGGGGCGGAGTCGGCGAGGACGTACTCCAGCCGCTCGTCCGGGTAGGCGAGGTCCAGCGGTACGTAGGCCCCTCCCGCGGAGACGATCGCGACCAGGGCGACCACCTGCTCCACGGAGCGGGACACGGCGACGGCGACCCGCTCCCCGGGGCCGACGCCGGCCGCGCGCAGGGCGCGGGCGAGCGCGTCCTTGGCGGCGGAGAGTTCGCCGTAGGTCAGGGACCGGGTCCGGCCGTCGAGGGCGCACTGGGTGACGGCCGTGGCGGCGGGATCGCGCCGCGCGGCGGCGTCGAAGAGGGCGCCCAGGTCGCCGGGGGCGGGCGGTTCGAGGTGTCGTCCGCCCCCGGAGGGCCCGGCGGTCCCGGAGGCCGCGGATGTCCCGGATGTCCCGGAGTCCCCTGCCGCGACCGGTGCGCCGGCCGGGGTGCGGCCCGGGTTGCGGGTCAGGGTGTCGACGGGGGCGTCCGGCCGGGTGAGGAGGCCGGTCAGGACGGTGGTGAAGGTGTCCAGGATCGCCCTGGCGCCGCTCTCGCGCACCAGCGCGCCGTCGTGGATCAGGTTGAAGCGCGGGCGGCCGTCGGCGGCGCGCTCCACGACGAGGGTGAGCGGGTAGTGCGGGGCGCCCTCGTTGACGACGTCGGTGACGACGAGGGTGTCCCCGTCTTCCCGCAGGGCCTCGACGTCGGTGGCGACGTCGAAGACCACCAGGGTGTCGAAGAGGGTGCCGGCGCCGGCGAGGCGGCCGATCCGCGCCAGCGAGACGTGCTGGTGGGCGAGGACGGCCCCGTGCCGCTCGCGCAGGGAGGCCAGCAGGTCGGCGGCGGTCGTGGCGGTCGTCCACCGGGCGCGCACGGGGATCGTGTTGATGAAGAGGCCGACCATGTCCTCGATGCCGGGCAGGTCCGCGTCGCGCCCGGAGACCGTCGACCCGAACACCACGTCCTCGCGGTGCAGGATCGCGCCCAGCGTCAGCGCCCAGGCGCCGTGGACGGCGACGCTCAGCGGCACCCCGGCGGTACGGGCCGCCGCGTCGAGGTCGTCGGCCGGCTCCAGCACGGCGTCGGCGAACCGGTCGGAGGGGGTGTGGCCCTCGGCGACCAGCGACGGGCCGGGCAGCTCGGCGAGCTGCCCGCTCCAGACGCGGTCGCTCTCGTCCGCGTCGCGGGAGGCGAGCCAGCGTACGTAGTCGGCGAAGCCGCCGAGGGGGTAGGCGGTGCCGGGGCGGTGGTACTCGGCCAACAGGGCCCGCAGCACGGCCGGTACGGACCAGCCGTCGGCGATGATGTGGTGCACGGTCTGGACGAGGACGGCGCGCCCGGCGCCGGTGCGCACGAGGGTGAAGCGCATGAGCGGGCCCGCGGCGAGGTCGAACCCGGCGCGCCGGTCGCCCTCGGCGAGGGCGCGGATCTCCGCGTCGCCGGCCCCGGGGAGGTCCACCGTGGTGAACGGGGCCTCGCGCCCGCCCTCCAGTACGGAGACCACGCGGCCGTCGGCGAGCGCGGTGAACCGCGCGGCCAGGTTGGGGAAGAGGGTGAACAGCCGGGTCGCGGCCCGCGCGAGGCGTTCGGCGTCCACCTCTCCCCGCCGGCTCTCCAGGGTGAGCAGTTGCTGTTCGACGTAGTTGGCCGCGGAGTCGTCGTCGAAGACCGAGTGGAAGTAGAGGCCTTCCTGGAGCGGGGTCAGCGGCAGGACGTCGCGCAGGTTCGGGCCGTCCAGATCGTCCACGTCGACCTGGGTGAGGGGGGCCAGGGGGAAGTCGCTGGGGGTGTGGCCGCCCGCGTCGAGTGCGGCCAGGGCGATCAGGGTCCGGCGGAACCAGGTGCCGAGGGAGGCGATGTCCTCGTCGGTGAACATCCCGTCGGGCCAGGAGAGGGTGGTGACCAGTTCCAGGTCGCCGTTCGCGTCGGGTTCGGCGATCGCGTTGAACTCCAGGGCGCGCGGCAGCCGCATCCTCGGGTCGCGCCTCTCCCCCAGCTGGTCCGTGCTGCCGGAGATCTCCCAGTCCCCGCCGGATCCGGCCCCGTGGCGGCCCAGGTAGTTGAACAGGACCTGGGGCGCCGGCGCGTCGAACGCGGCCCCGCCGAGGTGGCGCAGGACCCCGTAGGAGAGGCCGGCCGCGGGCACCCGGGCGAGGTCCTCCTTGACGGCCTTGAGGGCGGCGGCGAGGTGGGCGGGGTCGGTGGGGTCGTCGGCGGGGCCGGGGTCCACGGTCACCGGGAACAGGGTGGTGAACCAGCCCACGGTGCGCGACAGGTCGGGCTCGAAGCCGGCGGTGTCGGCGACGTGGCGACCCTCGCGGCCGTGGCCCTCCAGCTCGATGTGGGCGAACGTCTGCTCCTGGCCGCGTTCGCGGCGCCACCGTGCCAGGGTGACGGCGAGTGCGGTCAGCAGGACGTCGTTGACGCCCGCGTGGAACCGCGCGGGGACGGGTCCCAGCAGCGCGGCGGTGGCCTCGGCGGTCACGCGCAGCGTCGTCGTCCGTTCGCGGGCGACGGTGTCCGCGGCGGTCAGGGGGCGCCGGCCCAGCGGGGCGTCGGGCCCGGGCAGCGGGCGCCGGTAGTGGGCGAGGTCGCGGTCGAAGCCGGTGCGCTCCAGCAGCTGCGTCCAGCGCCGGAACGACATGGCGGGCCGGGGCAGGGCGATCGGGGCGCCCGAGGTCGTCTGCCGCCAGGCGGTGGCGAGGTCCTCCAGCAGGATCCGCCAGGACACCCCGTCGACGACCACGTGGTGGGCGACCAGGACCAGCTGGCGGTGCGCGCGCCGCCACACGGCGCGCAGCATCACGCCGCCGGCCGGGTCCAGTGCGGCGCAGGCACCGGCGAGGCACTCCTCCAGGGGCCGGTCGCTCTCCTCCCATCCGAGCGCGGCGCCGTCCGCGGGCGGTACGTCGAAGCCCCAGTGGTCGCCGCGGACCAGGCGGGCCCGCAGCATGTCGTGCCGTTCGACCAGGGCGGAGAGGATCCGGTCGAGGGCCTCGGCGGTCAGCTCCGCCGGGGTGTTCACCACGACGGACTGCACGAACCCGTCGACGGCGTCGGTGGTCTCGCCCAGCCAGCGCACGATGGGCGAGCCGGGGACGGGGCCCGTCGGGACGTCGTCGTGGTCCGCGGGGTCGGCCTCCTCCCGTCCGGCCACCGCGGCCAGGGCGCCGATGGGGCTGTGGGTGAAGATCTGTCGCGCCGTGACGTGCAGGCCGGCCGCGCGCAGGGTGCCGAGCAGGGATATCGCGAGGATGCTGTCGCCGCCGAGTTGGAAGAAGTCCTGGTCGACGCCGACCCGGTCGAGCCGCAGCACTTCCGCGACCGCCGCGCACACGAGGCGCTCGTTCTCGGTGGTGGGGGCGACGGCGTCGTCCGTCGCGATCTCGGGCTCGGGCAGCGCGGCGCGGTCGATCTTGCCGTTCGCGGTGAGCGGGAACTCCTTCGTCACCACGATGTGGGCGGGCACCATGTACTCGACGAGCCGGTCGGCCGCCCAGGCCCTGACCTCGTCGGCGCGCAGGTCCTCGCGGCCGCCGGCCGGGATCACGTAGCCGACCAGGTAGGTGCCGCCGGCGCTGTTCTTCCTGGCGACGACGCAGGTGTGGCGGACGTCGGGGTGTTCGGCGAGCCCGAGTTCGACGTCCTCGATCTCCAGCCGCATGCCGCGGATCTTGACCTGGTTGTCGGCGCGGCCGAGGAAGTCCAGGGAGCCGTCCGGGGCGTAGCGCGCGAGGTCGCCGGTCCGGTAGAGCCGGGACCCGTCGGAGGCGAAGGGGTTGGCGACGAAGCGGGAGGCCGTCAGGGCGGGGGCGCCGACGTAGCCGCGTCCCAGGAGGAAGCCGCCGACGTAGAGTTCGCCGCCGACGCCGACGGGCACGGGGCGCAGCTCGTCGTCGAGGACGTACAGCTGGGTGTTGGGATTGGCCCGGCCGATGGAGGTCGACAGGCGTTCGGCCTCGCCCCGGTAGATGACGTGGGAGACGCCGATCGTCGTCTCGGCCGGGCCGTACCCGTGGTACAAGGGGATGTCGAGGCGGGCGCGGAAGCGCTCGTACAGCTCGGGGGTGAGGACCTCGCCGCCGCACCAGACGTGGCGCAGGCTGTCCAGGCGCCCGGATTCGCCGGCGATGTCCAACAGGACGTCGAGCATGGAGGAGACGAGGTAGGTGAAGGTGACCCGCTGCTCGGCGATGACGTCGAGCAGGTGGTGCGGGTCGCGTTCGCCGCCGGGGCGCAGGACCACCAGTCGGCCGCCGGACACGAGCGGCAGGAAGATCTCGTTGATGGAGATGTCGAAGGACAGCGGCGCCTTGAACAGGGAGGCGTCGTCGTGGCCGAAGTTGAGGATCTCCTCGACCTGCCAGAGCAGGCGTTCGCTGATCGCCTCGTGGCGGATCATCGCGCCCTTGGGGCGGCCGGTCGATCCCGAGGTGAAGATCACGTAGGCGAGGGCGGCGCCGGGGACGGTGATGCCGGTCCCCTCGCCGGAGTGGGAGCCGTGGCTCCAGTCGTCGAGGTCGACGGCGGCGGCCGGGGGTTCGCCCTCGTCGTGGAGGCCGGTGGAGTTGAGTTGCAGGACGACGCGCGCGTCCTCGACGACCACGGCCCGGCGGCCGGCCGGCCACTTCGGGTCGAGCGGCACGAACGCGGCGCCCGCCTGGAGCACGCCGAGGAGGGCGATGACCATTTCGGCGCCGCGTTCCAGCGAGACGCCGACGACCTGTTCGGCGGATATCCCGCGCGCGAGGAGGTGGTGGGCGAGTTGGCTCGACAGCTCGGCGGCCTCGCGGTAGGTCAGCGACCGGTGCTCGTCGACGATGGCGACGGCGTCCGGCCGGGACCTGGCCTGCTCGCGGAACATCTCCACCAGGGTGGGGCGGCTCCGGTCGGCGCCGGTGGCGTTCCACTCGGCGAGGGTGGCGATCCTCGACGCCGCGTCGAAGGGGCCGAGGGTGGCGAGGGTGCGGTCGGGGAAGTCGGCCAGGTCCTCCAGGGTCAGGCGGGCCGCGTCCGGGTCGACGCCGGGCGGGACGAGGATGCCGAGGCCGTCCTCGACGAGTTCCCAGCCCGGGGCCCCGGCCGCGCCCTTGTCGACGCGGCCGAGGACGTCGGCGAAGGGGGTGTCGGGGGTGAGTTCCGTGCCCTCGGGTCCGCCGCCCGTCGCCCAGTGGGCCAGGGCGACGGCGCAGGCCGCGACGACGGTTCTGTCGTCGTGGTCGCCGATCCGCCGGCGCACCCCGGCCAGCCGCGTGGGAGAAAGCCGCACGACACGAGCGGTCCGTTCCGTCATGGAAGACTCAACGCCCTTTCCAGATCAACCGATCGAGCCGCCCCGGTCCGGGCGGCTAGCTTCCCTCTCGCCAGGCGCGCCACAGTCGCGCGTAGCGGCCTCCCAGGGACACCAGTTCTTCGTGGGTGCCCTGTTCCACAACGCGTCCGGCGTCCAGCACGGCGATCCGGTCCGCCGCCATGGCCTGGGTGAGCCGGTGTGCCACGAACAGCGTGGTCCGGCCCGCGCAGGCGGCGAGTACGGCCCGTTCCAGCTCCGCCGCGCCCTCGCTGCCGGCCTCGGCGGTGGACTCGTCGAGCACCACCACCGGGGAGCGCGCCAGCACCAGGCGGGCCAGGGCGATCTGGGCGACCTTGGTGGCGTCCAGGCGCTCGCCCCCCTCGCCCACCGGGGTGTGCGCTCCCTCGGGCAGGGCGGCGACCCAGCCCTCGGCCCCCACCGTGCGCAGCGCGTCCATCAGTTCGGCCTCGGTGGCCTCGGGCGCGGCCAGGCGCAGGTCGTCGGCGAGGGGGCCGGAGAACACGTGCGTCTCCTGCGTCAGGATGCTGACCAGGGCCCGCGCCCCGGCCTCGTCCAGGTCGGCGAGGTCGGTGGGTCCGACGCGCACCGTCCCGGCCTGGGGGCTGCCGATGCCGGCGATCAGCGCGGCCAGGGTCGACTTGCCCGCGCCCGTCGCGCCGACGAGGGCCAGCGAGCCGCCCGCCGGGATCGTCAGGTCGACGTCCCGCAGGACCGGCTCCTCGGTGTCGGGGTAGCGGAACGTCAGTCCCGTCACGGTCACCGGGTACGGCACGACGACCGCCGGCGTGACGTCCGGGTCGCCCACCAGCCGGCCGTCGCCGCCCTCGCCGAGCACCCCGACGAGGCGGGTCAGGCTCGCGCCGGACTTCTGGGCCTCGTCGAAGGTGAACATGATGGAGCCGAGGGGGGTGAAGAGCCGGTGGAAGAGCAGGGGGGCCGCCGACACGTCGCCCAGGCTCGCGGCGTCGGCCTCCAGCAGGACGTACCCGACCACGAGGATCAGGGTCAGTCCGATGAACTCGGCGCGGTTCTCCCGGCCGACGAAGCGGCCGAAGAGGCGGAACACCTCGATGCCGAGGTCGCGCACCCGCCACGACTCCCGGGTGACCCGGTCGCGGACGGCGCCTTCGAGGCGGTACGCCCGGACGGTGTCGATCCCGTTCAGACCGCTGATGAGGGCCTGCGCCCGGTCGGCCTGGACCGCGCGCTGCCGGCGGTAGAGCGGGGCGGAGCGGGGCAGGTACCAGCGCAGGGCCAGCGCGTACGCGGGCAGGGCGGCGGCGCCGGCCAGGCCGAGTCGCCAGTCGAGGCCGAACATGCCGACTGTGGCGATGGCGACGAGCACGCCGGCCGAGAAGACGGTGGGGACGGCCGAGCGGATGCCCCGGGAGATCACGGCGACGTCGTCGCCGACCCGGGACAGCACGTCCCCGCGGCCGACCTCCTCGACGCGGGCGCTCGGCATGCCCAGCACCGCCCGGACGGCCCCCTCGCGCAGCTTCGCGAGGAGGTCCGCGCCCAGGCGGCCGATCAGGTACGTCGACAGGGCGGTGGCCGCCGCGCCGAGCAGCGCGGCGGCCACCATCCACGCCCCCGTCGTGACGAGGATCGAGCGCGGTTCACCCGCGACGACCCCGTCCACGACGCGTCCGAGCAGGAGCAGCGGCAGGACCTGGAGCGCCGCTCCGGCCACCGTCGTCAGGGCCGTGGCCAGGGTCAGCCACGGCACCTCGCGGCAGTGGGCCACCACCCAGCGGGCGGCTTCGCGTCCGCCGGTCGTGCGCAGGGTGGCGGGGGTGGGGATCGTGTCGGTCGTGCTCACACCCGACCGACCGACTTCACGAGCTCGTCGATCGCGTAGGGCAGGGAGGGCAGGGTGCCCTGGGAGATGGCGGCGCCGACCGCGGGGCCCTCGCTGTCCAGCAGGTAGGAGACCTTGCCGTTCTTGACGGCGGAGAGGTTGTTGAAGAGTTCGGACTTCTTCAGCGCCTCCTGGTCGGCCTTGTCGCTGATGACGAAGAGGCGGTCGACGTCGATGAGGTCCATGCGCTCGGGGGACAGCGTGGTGTAGAACTTGCCGCCCGCGATCTTGTCGATCTCGGTCTGCCCCTTGAAGCCGATGCCCGTCACGAGCCGGCCGCGCACGTCGGTGGTGGTGAACGGGGCCACCGAGTCCTTGTACCAGGACAGCGCCACGGCGGTCTGGCCGGCGAACTCCGGGTTGGCCTTGCGGGCCGCTTCGAGCTTGCCCTCGATGCCCTTCACCATCTCCTGGCCCTTGGCCTCCTGGCCGAGCGCCTTGGCGATGTGGACCGCGTTGTCCTGCCAGGGGGCGCTGAAGGGCTCCTTCTCGGCCTTGGTGCGACCCACCGTCGGGGCGATCTTGGAGAGCTTGTCGTAGGCGGCCTGGTCGATCTCGGAGTAGACCGCGACGATCAGGTCGGGGCGCAGCGCCGCGATCTTCTCGTAGTTGGGGCCGGAGTCGCCGTTGTTCATGACGACCTCGGGGCGGGTGTCGCCCCACTTGTCCTTCACCCAGGGCCACTGGGTGTTGATGTCGGGGGTGGTGCCGGGCGGGTTCGGGTACTGGTCGACCATGCCGACCGGCTTGATGCCGAAGGCCAGGATGTTCTGGTCGTCGGTGTAGCCGACGGAGACGACCCGCTGCGGGGCCTTGGTCACCTTCGTGGACCCGAAGGCGTGCTCCACGGTGACGGGGAAGGCGCCGGCCGCGGCGGCCGGGGTGCCGTCACCCTTGGTGTCGCTCTTCTTGTCGCCCTTGTCCTCCGATCCGGAACCACATCCGGTGAGGAGCCCGAACCCCAGGGCCGCGGCGGACAGCAGAGCCGCCGGTCGCCGCCAGGAGTCCATACGTACCGTTCGATGGAGGAGCATCCGCAATCCCTTGCTTTCCGTGCCATCCATTGCAGTCCCGCCCGAGGGCAGCCAAACCCTACCGTGCCCTAGTGAGGCAAGCCTAGCCTTACTTGCCTCGTATCTTTGACCGACCTAATCCGGCCGGACGTGGGCCCGCCCGATCGGCACGATCAACGGCCGGTCCCCCACCGGGTCCTCGATGACCCGGGCGCGCAGACCGAACGCCTCGTGCAGCAGATCGGGGGTCACCACGTCGCGCGGATGACCCTGCGCCAGGATCGCACCCGCCTTCATCACGACGAGGTTGTCGCTGTAGCGGGTGGCCAGATTGAGGTCGTGCAACACCATCACCACCGTGCATCCGCCCTCGTGCAGGTCGTCCACGAGGTCGAGCACGTCGATCGCGTGCGCCAGGTCGAGATAGGTCGTCGGCTCGTCCAACAGCAGCAGGTCGGTGCCCTGGGCCAGGGTCAGCGAGATCCACACCCGTTGGCGTTGGCCGCCCGACAGCGCGTCGACCGGACGGTCGGCGAGATCGGCGACGCCGGTCATGGCCAACGCCTTCTCCACGACGGCCGCGTCGTCCGAGGACCACTGGCGCAGCCAGCTCTGGTGCGGATGGCGCCCCCGGGCGACCAGGTCGGCCACGGTGAGCCCGTCGGGGGCCACCGGCGCCTGCGGCAGCAGCCCGAGCTTCTTCGCGACGTCCCTGGTCCTGAGCGCGGCGATGTCCTCGCCGTCCAGCACGACCGTCCCCCTGGTCGGTTTGAGCAGCCGCGAGAGGGTGCGCAGCAGGGTCGACTTCCCGCAGCCGTTGGGGCCAATGATCGTGGTGATCACCCCCGGCGGGATCGACACGTGCAGGTCGTCGATGACGGTGCGGTCGCCGTACCCGACGGTGACGCCCCTGGCCGCGAGGCGCGCGGTGTCGAGCGCCCCCGGCTTGGTCCCGGTGGTGTGCGAGGTGGCCACGAGTCCCCCTGACATAGGCCCGGCTGAGGATGGATCGGTCAACGGAGGTTCGCCCGGACCAGGAGGTAGACGAGGAAGGGACCGCCGATCGCGGCGGTGACCACGCCGACCGGCAGGGTGATCGGCAGTGCCGTACGGGCGACCAGGTCCGCGCCGATCAGCAGCAGGGCCCCGGTCACCCCGGAGGCCACCACCGGCGGGGTCGGGCACCGGGTCAGGCGCATCGCGACCTGCGGGGCGACCAGCGCCACGAACGGGACCGGGCCGGCAGCGCTCACCGCCACGCCGGCCAGCAGGACCGCGCACAGCAGGAGCGTCGCCCGCACCCTGGTGTGGCGCACGCCGAGGCCCGCGGCCACGTCGTCGCCCAGGTGCATGGGCTTGAACTGGAACGAGGCGCACGCCACGACGGCCAGCAGGACGACCGCGCACCACGACGCCACCCGGACGTCGTCCCACGACCGGTTGTCCAACGAGCCGATCAGCCAGGCCTGGGCCCTGGCCACGTCCCTGATGTCGGCCTCGACCAGCAGCCAGGTCGTGACGGCCTCCATCACGGCGCTCACCGAGATGCCGATGAGGATGAGCCGGAAACCGTCGACCCCGCGCCGCCAGGCCAGGAAGTAGACGAGCAGGCCCGTCAGGAGGCCGCCCGCGAGCGCCGCCCCGGACAGGCCCACGGAGTCCACCACGGCCGCGGCGGTGCCGCCCGACACCGTCACCAGGAACACGGCGACGACGCCGGCGCCCCCGGTGATCCCCAGGATGTCCGGACTGGCCAGCGGATTGCGCGCGATGGACTGGGTCAGGGCCCCGGAGACGCCGAGGGCGACGCCGACCACCGCCCCGGCCAGGGCCCGCGGCATCCGCAGGTCCATGACGACGAACTCGTCCACCTGCTCGCCCCGCCCCAGGATGGTGGCGACCACCCGGGGCAGCCCGATGGGGAAGTCGCCGACCCCGATCGACAGGCAGAACAGGAGGAAGGTCAGCGCGGCCAGCAGCAGCGTGACGCCCGCGTGCCAGGGCCGCCACACGAACGACACCCGGCCGATCCGTACGCCCGGCGTCAGGCCCGGCGCCCGCGCGGACCCCGCCCCGCCCGCGTCCGTCCGCGCGCTCGCGCCCGCGCCCGTCACCGCGTTCACGTCCAGGTCTCCGCTCACACGTTCCTCAGCTTTCCGCGCCACACCAGGACCGCGAAGAACGGGGCCCCGAGCAGGGCCACGACGACGCCCGCGTCCAACTCGCCGGGCCGCACCAGCAGGCGCCCGGCGATGTCGCAGACCAGCAGTCCGATGGCCCCCAGCAGGCCCGCGTACGGCACCAGCCAGCGGTAGTCCGGCCCGGCGAGGTACCGGGCCACGTGGGCCACCATGAGGCCGAGGAAGGCGATGGGGCCGCACGCCGCCGTCGCCGCGCCCGCCAGCAGGGTGATGGCGGCGATGCCGACGGTCCGGCTCAGGGCGATGTTCACGCCGAGGGCCCGCGCCACGTCGTCGCCGAGGTTCAGCAGGTTGACGGCCGGGAGGGTGGTGAGGGCCAGGACCAGCCCGACGCCGACGAACACGGACACGGGCCGGATGACGTCGTACCCGACGCCGGCCACGGACCCCGAGTTCCAGAAGCGGAACGCGTTCAGCGAGGCCTGGTCCGACAGTGCGACGGCCGTCGTCATCGCCGCCAGGAAGACCGTGATGCCCTGCCCGGCCAGGGCGAGCGTCAACGGGTTGCCCGCCCCCCGGCCGACGCTCGACAGCCCGAACACGACCACGCCGGCGACCGCCGCCCCGAGGAAGGCGAACCACACGTACTGGTAGGGGTTGGAGAGCCCGAAGACGGCGACCACCGACACCACCGCGAAGGAGGCGCCGGCGTTCACGCCCAACAGGCCCGTGTCCGCGATCGGGTTGCGCGTGTAGCCCTGGATGAGCGCGCCGCCCACGCCGAGGGCCGCGCCCGCCACGATCGCCAGGAGCGTCCGGGGCACCCGTACGGTCTGCACGATGAGTCTGATGTCGGTCAGTCTCCGGTCGGCGTCGGGACCGGCCCACAAACCGTGCCACACCTCCCCCGGACCGAGTGCCCGCGCGCCGACGGCCAACGACACCACCGCCGCCGCCAGAAGGATCAGCACGAGTGCGGCGGAGCCGACAACTCGGCGCCGACGCAGGCCTGTTGTGCCCTTGAGCACAGGACGCTCGACTGCAATCGTGCCCATGTCGCTGTACGTTACCCTTCGATCCCCCGTGTAAAGCCTGCCCTGCCGAGCCGCCCGCCGGCCCTCCCGGTGTCGCCCCGGGCGGGCCGGCGCGGGCGGTCATCCGGCCATGCGACCCGTACCGTCGACGACCCTGCGGACCGCGTCGGCGTCGGGGGCGAGGCCCCGGTCGACGAGGGAGTCCAGGATCTCCCCGACCCTGACGGCGGTGTTGGACAGCAGGGACGACGTGATCCCGTGCGTGTGTTCCGTACCGCCCTGCACGTAGATCCCGCAGCGCAGGTCGGGGTCGGTCGAGACGCGGTAGTCGCGCTCGACGCGGACCCGGCCCTCGTCGTCGCGCAGGCAGCGGTCGGCGACCTCTCCGAGGAGGCCGAGCGGGTCGGCGGGCAGGTAGCCGGTGGCGAAGACCACCACGTCCGCGTCCAGGTGCGTCTCCTCGCCGGAGACGAGGGAGCGGACCGTCGCGCGGACCCGGTCCGAGGTCTCCTTGACCTCGACCAGCCGGGAGACGTTGAGGAAGCGCAGGCGCTCGGTGCCGAGCACCTTCTCCCGGTACATCCGCCGGTAGAGGTCGTCGATCAGGTCGATGTCCACCACGGAGTAGTTGGTGTTGCCGTGGTAGTCCATCAGCCTGCGCTTGACGTGCTCCGGGGCGTCGAAGTACTCGCCCACCGCCTCCGGGTCGAAGATCCGGTTGGCGAAGCTGCTGTCGTCGGCGGGGCTGTACCCGTACCGCGAGAAGACGGCGCAGACCTCGGCCTCGGGGAACCTGCCGTGCAGGTACGCCACGTTCTCCGCGGCGCTCTGGCCCGCGCCGACGACCACGAAGCGGGTGGGCGCGGCGCCTTCGAGGTCCTCGACCTTGGCCAGCAGGTCGGAGTTGTGCCAGACCCGTTCGGTGCGCTCCACCCCGTCGGGCATGACGGGGCGCAGGCCGGTGCCGATCACGAGGTTGCGGGCCCGGTGGACCGCGAGGCCCTCTCCCGAGCGGACCGTCACGTCGAGGTGCTCGACGACCCCGTCGCGCACGACGGGTGCGACGCCGACGACCTCGTGGCCGTAGGAGACCATGTCGTCGACGCGACCGGCGGCCCACTCGAAGTAGTCGTGGAACTCGACCCGCAGCGGGAAGAGGCTCTTGTGGTTGATGAAGTCGACCATCCGCCCCCTGCTCTGGAGGTAGCACAGGAAGCTGAAGTCGCTGGTCGGGTTCCGGAGCGTCACCAGGTCCTTGAGGAAGGACACCTGCATGGTCGCGTCGTCGATGAGCATGCCGCGGTGCCACCCGAAGGAGGACTGCTGCTCGAAGAAGAGGGCGTCGATCGCCCCCTGCCCGCCGGCACGGGCGTTGTGCTCTCTGACCGCGATGGCCATGGCCACGTTGGACGGCCCGAAGCCGATGCCGATCAGGTCGTGAATCAGGGGGGCTTCGCCATGACGAGGCTGTGCCATGTCACTCCCATCGTGCGTGGGCGACCACCGAGCCGGATGGGGCGGGGGAGGCGCCGGTGGTGCATCGGGGAATCGCGGGGGTCGGGCAGGCCGGCGGAACCGGAACCCGAAACTTAGGCAAGGCTAAGCTGATCAGGAGGACACTGTCGATAGACAAAACGGGCGCCCGGAATCCACAGGTCGTCAACCGGCGTATCACCGGGCCCCGTTGCGCACTTAGGCAAGCCTTGCTTTACTCCATGGTGGCCGGCCCCCGTATCAAGGAGGAACCCATGCGCGTCGTCATGTTCGGTTACCAGACCTGGGGGCACCGCACCCTGCAAGCCCTCCTGGATTCCGAGCACGACGTGGTCCTGGTCGTGACGCACCCCAAGAGCGAGCACGCCTACGAGAAGATCTGGAGCGACTCGGTCGCCGACCTCGCCGAGGAGCACGGCGTCCCGGTGGTGATCCGCAACCGTCCCGACGACGACGAGCTGTTCGAGCGCCTCAAGGAGGTCGATCCGGACGTCATCGTGGCGAACAACTGGCGGACCTGGCTCCCGCCGCGCGTCTTCAACCTCCCGCGCCACGGCACCCTGAACGTGCACGACGCGCTGCTGCCCCGGTACGCCGGCTTCTCGCCGCTGATCTGGGCCCTCATCAACGGCGAGACCGAGGTGGGGGTGACCGCGCACATGATGAACGACGAGCTCGACGCCGGCGACATCGTGCACCAGGAGGCGGTCCCCGTCGGGCCGAGGGACACCGCCACCGACCTCTTCCACCGCACGGTCGACCTCATCGCCCCCGTCGTCGTGCGCGCCCTCGACGCCATCGCCTCCGGGCGGACGGAGTTCACGAAGCAGGACCGCTCCCAGGCCAGCTTCTTCCACAAGCGCTCCGTCGAGGACAGCCGCATCGACTGGGCCTGGCCGGCGGAGGACCTGGACCGTCTGGTCCGCGCCCAGTCCGAGCCGTACCCCAGCGCCTTCACCTTCCACCGGGGCCGACGGCTGGAGATCCTCACGGCCCGCGTCTCCCTGAACCGCTACGGCGGCACGCCCGGCCGCATCTTCTACCGCGAGGACGACGGCGTGGTGATCGTCGCGGGCGCCGACGCCCGCACCGGCCGCAACCACGGGCTGGCCGTCACCCGCGTACGCACCGAGGACGGTCGGGAACTGCCCGCGACCGAGTACTTCACCTCCATGGGCGGGTACCTCACCCACCGCCCCTGACCCCCGCCCCCGACCCCCGCCCCCGACCCCCGCCCCGCCGGGGAGGCGCCGCCCACCGCACCGGACCGCTTCCGCGAAAGGGAAGGTCGATGACGCACCTCACGCCCCGGGGAACGCCGATGACGACCCGTACCGTGATCGAGTCCCCACCCCGGCCGGCGCCCCGGCCGGACGCGACGGTGGTGGTGAAGTTCGGCGGCAACGCCATGGTCGACGAGGAGCTGAAACGGGCCTTCGCCGCGGACGTGGTGTCCCTCAGCCGCGCGGGCCTGCGGCCCGTCGTGGTGCACGGCGGCGGTCCGCAGATCAGCGCGCTGCTGCGGCGGCTGGACCTGGGCGTGGAGTTCGTCGCCGGGCTGCGGGTCACCACCCCCGAGGTGATGCAGGTGGTGCGCATGGTGCTCGCCGGCCAGGTGCAGCGCGAGCTGGTGGGACTGGTGAACGAGCACGGCCCCTTGGCGGTCGGACTCACCGGCGAGGACGCCCACACCCTGACCGCCGTGCGGCGGCCGGCCCGGGTGGACGGCCGGGAGGTGGACATCGGGCTGGTCGGCGAGGTGGTCGAGGTGGACCCGGAGACGCTGCGCGCGCTGCTGGACCGGGGCCGGATCCCGGTCGTCTCCCCCGTGGCCCGCGGCACGGACGGCCAGGTGTACAACGTCAACGCGGATCTCGCGGCGGCGGCGCTGGCCGCCTCCCTGGGCGCGGAGAAGCTGATCGTGCTGACGGACGTGGCGGGGCTGATCCCCGACTGGCCGCACGGCGGGGACGTGGTCGAGCGGCTCACGGCCGGCGAGCTGGAGGCCCTGCTGCCGTCGCTGGACGGGGGGATGGCCCCGAAGATGGAGGGCTGCCTGCGGGCCGTGCGCGCCGGGGTGCCGATGGCCCACGTCCTCGACGGGAGGGTGCCGCACTCGCTGCTCCCGGCGGCCTTCGACCACCGCACGGCGGGCACCGTCGTGGTCCCGGACCTCCCGGGCGCCGCGAACCTGCCGGGCGTCCCGGAGCACACCGGGCCCGCCTGAGCGGCCGGGCCCGTACGGGCGCGCGGGGCGGGCCGGCCCGGTGGACACCTCGTCCGCCGGGCCGGCCCGCTTCGGCTTCCGGTATCGGGGTCGGGTCCGGCCTCTCCCCGGCTTCCGCGTCCGGGGGCGGCGCCGGCGCACGCCGCCCCCGGGCCGCCGTCACAGGGTGAGCGCGTAGACCCGTGAGCCCCGGTCGGGGTCGAGGGCGGAGGCCCAGGCGGCCGGCGCCCGCTCGGGGGCGACCGGTTCGAAGCCGTGCCGCAGGAACAGTACGGCGGATCCCCGGGTGGCCGTGAAGATCCGGCCGGCGGCCAGTCGCCGGGCCCGTGAGAGCGCGGCGCGCAGCAGCGCCGATCCGATGCCCAGGCCCTGGCTGCCCCGGGCGACACAGAAGTTGTGGAGCACCGCCACGCCGTGCCCCTCGTCCCGTACCGCGACGCAGCCGGCCGGGCGGCCGCCCGCGTCCTCCACGACGAGGAACTCGCGCAGGTGGGCGCGGTAGTGGTGCGGGGGGCGGGCGCGTAGCTCGCCTGACGGTACGAAGGCCCGTGAGAGGGCGTACAGGGCGTGTGCGTCTCCCGGGCGGGCCGGACGGACCGGTGCCGCGGGGAGCTCGACTGCGACTGGAATCACATTACTTAGGTTAGCCTTACCTATTTTCCAGGGTAAGGGGGGACCCCCCGTCCCGCGCGCCCCTTCACCCGGAGGGAGCCGCACGGGCTCCCCGCACCCGTGCGGATCGCACACCCCGTCGGTGACAGGCGTGACTGTCGCGGCCCCCGCTGCGGCTGACACCGTGGTCGACGTCACCGACCGAGGGAGCAGGTGTGAACAAGGGGTACGCGGCGTTCTGCGACGCCGACCGCTGGTTCTACGACGCGCCGTACCACCGCGCCGAGGAGCTCTACCCCCTGGCGCTCGCGCCCGTACCGGCCGGGTGGCGTGCCCACCGCAGCGGGGACTGGCTCGCCCTGCGGCCCCAGGACGCCGAACTGCCCGCGCAGGGCTGGAAGATCCACGTGTCGGCCTGCCTGGACAACGCCGAGTCGATCCTGCGCCGGGTCCACACCCACTGCGTGGAACGGCGGATCGCCTTCAAGTTCGTACCCGGCCGCCACCTGCTGCACCTGCGCAACGCCAAGTACGCCGACCGCGCGGCCGGCGGCAAGTTCATCACCGTCTATCCGGCGGACGAGGAACAGTGCGGCCGGATCGCCGAGGAGCTGGACGCCCTGCTGGCCGGCGAACCCGGCCCCTACGTCCTCAGCGACCTGCGGTGGAACGACGGCCCCGTGCACCTGCGCTACGGCAGCTTCACCCTGCGGCACTGCTACGACGAGCGGGGTGAACTGGTCCCGGCCGTCGAGGCCCCGGACGGCCGACTGGTACCGGACCCGCGCGGCCCGGTGTTCCAGCCGCCCGAATGGATCGAGACGCCCGCCTTCCTGCGGCCCCACCTGGAGCGGCGCGCGGCCGTCACCCTCGCGGGCATCCCCTACACCGTCGAACGCGCCCTGCACTTCTCCAACGGCGGCGGCGTGTACGCCGCCCGCGACGACCGCACCGGCGAGCCGGTGGTCCTGAAGGAGGGGCGCCCGCACGCCGGGCTCGCCGCCGACGGCGCCGACGCGGTGACCCGGCTGCACCGCGAGCGGGAGGCCCTGGAGCGGCTCGCCGGACTGGACTGCGTCCCCGCGGTGCACGGCACCTTCACCGTCGGCGAACACCACTTCCTGGTCATGCAGCACCTGGAGGGCAAACCCCTCAACACCTACTTCGCCCGCCGGCACCCGCTGATCGAGGCCGACCCCGAGCCCCGGGAGCTGGCCGCCTACACCGAATGGGCGCTGAAGATCCACCGGCGGGTGACCGAGGCCGTCGAGGCGGTGCACGCCCGCGGCGTCGTCTTCAACGACCTGCACCTCTTCAACATCATGGTCGCGGAGGACCCGACCACCGGTGAACCGTCGGTGGCCCTGCTCGACTTCGAGGCCGCCTCGCGCGTCGGCGACGGGCGGCGGCAGACGGTCGCCAACCCGGCGTTCGTCGCGCCCGCCGACCGGCGCGGCGTCCGGGTCGACCACTACGCCCTGGCCTGCCTGCGCCTGGCCCTGTTCCTCCCGCTGACCAGCCTGCTGGTCATGGACCGGGCGAAGGCGGCCCACCTGGCGCGGATCGCGGCCGACCTGTTCCCCGTGCCCCGACGTTTCCTCGACGAGGCGGTCGAGGAGATCCTCGCCGGCCCCGACGGCCCCACCGGAGGGACCGGCCGGATCCCCGCTCCCGCGGGCCCCTACCTGCCCGTCGAGCCGCGCGACACGCAGGCGGCCCTGGCCTCGATGACGGCCGCCCTGCGGGCGAGCGCCACCCCCGACCGCGAGGACCGCCTCTTCCCCGGCGACATCGCCCAGTTCGCCGGCCCCGGTGGCGGGACCTGCTTCGGGTACGGAGCCGCCGGCGTCCTGTACGCCCTCGCCGAGACCGGAGCCGAACCCTGGCCCCTGGCCGAGGAATGGCTGCTGGCCCGTACGAAGGAACCCGCCTCCGGCACCCCCCTCGGCTTCTACGACGGCCTCGCCGGGATCGCCTGGACCCTGGACCGCCTCGGTCACCGCGACCGGGCCCTGACCCTGGTCGAACGGCTGCTGGCCGAGCCCTGGCAGTCCGTCGGACCCGACCTGCACGGCGGCCTCGCCGGGATCGGCCTGGCCCTGGACTCCCTGGGCACGGACACCGGCGAGGGCGCCCTGCACGAGGCGGCCCTGCGCTGCGCCGACCTGCTGTCGCGCGGGGTGCCCGGCGTCCAACGCGCCGGCCTGCTCCACGGCCGCAGCGGACCCGCCCTGCTGTACCTGCGCCTGTACGGGCGCACGGGAGACCCGGAGCTGCTGACGCGTGCGGGCCTGGCCCTCGACGGGGACCTCGACCGTTGCGTGACCAGCGCCTTCGGCACCCTCCAGGTCGACGAGGGATGGCGCACGATGCCCTACCTCGGCGCCGGCAGCGTCGGCATCGGCATGGTGCTGGACGACTGGCCCGCGCACGCGGAGCGGGAGCGCTTCGACACCGCGCGCCGGCAGATCGTCCGGGCCGCCCAGGCCACCTTCTACGCGCAGCCCGGCCTGTTCCGCGGCGCCGCCGGGATGATCCTCCACCTCGCCCGGACCACCACGCCCGGCCCGGGCACCGGACCCGAGGACATCACCCGCCAGATCGACGCCCTGGCCCGGCACGCGGTCCCCTACCGAGGCCATCTGGCCTTCCCCGGCGAGCAGTTGATGCGCCTGTCCATGGACCTGTCCACGGGCACGGCCGGCGCGCTCCTCGCCCTCGGCAGCGCCGCACCCGGCGGGCGCGCGCACCTGCCGTTCCTCCCGCCGCCCACCGCGGCGGCCCCAGAGCCGGTCCCCCTCGCGGGGGCCGTGACCCATCGGAACACACACCAGTGAAGAGGTACGCAGTCATGACGCTTCTCGACCTGCAGTCGATGGACACCGTCAAGGAAGAGACCACCGAGGCCGCCCACCTGACGGGCGGCGGCAGCCGCGCCAGCCTCCTCCTGTGCGGTGACAGCAGCCTGAGCATCACGACCTGTAACTGATCGGGTCTCTGCCGGGCCCGGTCGGTTCGCCGACCGGGCCCGTTCCCCGTCCCTGGAGCCGCCGCACATGAGCCCGCCCGACGCCGCGCCCGACGCCGCCCGCGACCACGCCCGCGAGGACGCCGGGAAGGACGCGACCGCACGCGCCGCCGACCGGGTGCTGAAGACCGCCGCCCGCCCCGGCGCCGGCCGTACCGCCGCCGTGTTCGGGTGCTCCGTGGCCGCCGCGGGCGCGGCCCTCGCCGAACCGGCCGTCCTCGGCCACGCCCTGGACCTGCTGCTGCGCCGCGACCCCGCCGCGAGCACCTGGATCGTGTGGTGCGCCCTGGTCGTGGCCGCCGAAGTGCTCCTGGACGCCGCCGTCGCACGGCTCACCGGCGACGTGGACGCCCGCACCACCGCCCGGCTGCGCGGACTCGGCCTCGCCCGACTGCTGCGCACGGCCCCGCACCTCGCCGCCCGCCACGCACCGGGCGAGGTCGCCGCCCGACTCACCGCGCACGCCGCGGAGGCCGGGATCGTGCCGGGCGCCCTCGCCCGCGCCGGCGCCGATCTGTTGCCGCCGCTCGGCGCCGTCGTCGCGCTCCTGCTCATCGACGTGTGGACGGCGTTGGCCTTCCTGGCCGGCCTCCCCCTGCTGGCCCTGCTCCTGCGCGCCTTCGCCCGCGACTCCGGCGCCGGCGTGAGCCGTTACCAGAAGGTGCAGCTCGCGATGGCCGGTCGCCTCGTCGAATCCCTCGCCGGGGCCCGGACCGTCGCCGCCGCGGGCACCGAGCGGCGCGAGGTGGCCCGGATCCTGGCGACGCTGCCCGAACTGGGCCGCGAGGGGCGGCTGATGTGGCGGATCTACGGTGCGGCGATGGCCCGCACGGCCGCACTGATGCCCCTGCTCCTGTACGTGGTCCTGTGCGTGGGCGGCTTCCGGCTCGCCGCCGGGGCCCTCGGAGTGGGCGGACTGCTGGCGGCGGTGCGCTACGCGGGACTCGCCGCCGGGGTCGGCGCGGTGACCGGCCGGCTCTCCGCGGTGGTCCGGGGCAGGGCCGCCGCCCGGCGCGTGGCCGACCTCGCAACGCTTCCCGAACTACCGCAGGGCGAGCGCGAGTTGCCGCAGGGAGGCCCCGGTCGGCTGGAGCTGCGCGGGGTCCGCCTGGTCCGCGGGGGCGTCACCGTACTGCGGGACGTCGACCTGGACCTCCCCGGCGGCGCCACCGTGGCCGTCGTGGGGCGCTCCGGATCCGGCAAGACGCTGCTGGCCGCCGCGGCCGGGCGGCTCACCGCGTGCGACGCCGGCCACGTGCGGCTCGACGGGGTGCCGCTGGAGGAGCTGTCCGCCGACGCGCTGCGCCGGGAGGTCGGCCACGCCTTCGACCGGCCCGATCTGTTCGGTACGGGCGTCGGCTCGGCCATCGCCTTCGGCGCGGGTCCCGCGCCCGACCCCGGGGCCGTGCGCGCCGCCGCCCGGGCCGCCGGCGCGGACGCGTTCGTACGGCGCCTGCCCGAGGGCTACGACACCCCCCTCGCCGAGGCCCCGCTGTCCGGCGGCGAGCTGCAACGCCTGGGCCTGGCTAGGGCGTTCTGCCACGCGGGCCGGCTGCTGATCCTGGACGACGCCACCTCCAGCCTGGACACCGTCACCGCCCGCGAGGTGGAGCGGGCCCTGGCCCACGAGGTGCGGGCCACCCGACTCGTCGTGGCGCACCGGATCTCCTCGGCGGCCCGCGCCGACCTCGTCGTGTGGCTGGACGCCGGACGGGTCCGGGCGACCGGCACCCACGCCCACCTGTGGTCGGACCCCGCCTACCGCGCCGTCTTCACGGCCGAGTCCGAGGCCGGGCGCGGGCCCGGGTCCGGGGCCAAGCCCGGGTCCGGGGCCAAGGCCGCATCTGAGGTCGAGGCCAGGGCCGGAGCCGAGGCCAGAGCCGGAGCCGGAGCCGGCGCCGAGGCCGAGCCCGGGACCGGGCCCGGCCTCCGGGAGGAGTCGGGGCCGGGGGCCGGGCGGGGGCCGGGCGGGGGCGCGGGGGGCGGGCGGGAGGCGGTGCGGTGAGCGAGTACGGCACCTGGCGACGGCTCGCCCCCGACGGGCGCCGCTTCCTGCGCGGGCGCTCCCGCACCCTGGGCCGACTCGCCCTGTGGTCCCTGCTGGAGGCCGCCCACACCTTCCTCGGCGGCTACGCGGTGGCCCGCGCCCTCGACGACGGCTTCCTCGCGGGACGGACCGCGACCGGAGTCGGCTGGCTCGTCGCCGCCGCGGCCGGCGCCCTGCTCGGCGCGTGGGCCCTGCGCGGGGTGTTCCAGGGCCTCGCCGACCTGGTCGAACCGCTGCGCGACGGCCTGGTCCGGCGCGCCGTGCGCCAGGCACTGCGGCGGGCGGTCGACGACCCGCGGACGGCCGCCGATCTCGGCGCGGTGTCCCGGCTGGCCCAGCAGACGGAGATGGCCCGCGACTCCTTCGCCGGCCTCGTGCTGGTCGCGCGGTCCTTCGTGTTCACCGCGGTGGGGGCGCTGGCCGGAATGGCCGCGCTGGCACCGGTCATGCTCCTGTTCGTCCTGCCGCCGCTGGTGTTGGGCACGGTCTGCTTCCTGGCGACGCTGCGCCCCATGGCCCGGGTGCAGGAACGGGCCCTCGACACCGACGAGGCCCTCTCCGCGCGGGCCGGCGCGCTCGCGGCGGGGCTGCGCGACGTGGTGGCCTGCGGCGGCGGGGCGGCGGCCGCCGCTCCGTTGGAGGCGTTGATCTCCCGCCAGGAGGCGCTGACCCGCCGTCTGGCCGGGTGGGCCGCCCTGCGGACGCTCGCGCTCGCCGTGGCCGGCCGGCTCCCGGTGGTCGCGCTGCTGGCCGGGACGCCCTGGCTGCTGGACCGGGGCGTCGGCGCGGGCGCCCTGGCCGGCGCGCTGACGTACCTGGTCCAGTCGCTGCTGCCGGCCCTCGACGCGCTGATGACGGCGGTGGGCTCCGCCGGCACCCGGCTGCTGGTGGTGCTGTCCCGCTTCACCCCGAAGCCGGCGCACCCCGCGTCCGGCCGGGCCGAACCGCGTGATGCGCCCCGGGAGGGCGGGCGGTCCCGACCGGAGCCCCGGGAGGACGACGGGCCCCGGGCCGCCGGGGTCCCCGCCGCCGAACTGCGGCGGGTCCGGTTCGCGTACGGGGCCCACGCGCACCCCGTGATCGACGGCCTCGACCTGCGCGTCGCGGCCGGCGAACACCTGGCCGTGGTGGGGCCGAGCGGAATCGGCAAGTCCACGCTCCTGGCCCTGCTGGCCGGGATGCTGCCCCCCGACCGGGGGACGGTGTCGCTGGCCGGCTCCCCCGCCCGGCGCCCCCGGGGAGGGGGGCCCGACCCGCACCGGACCCTCCTGCCCCAGCAGGCGTACGTGTTCACGGGCACGGTCCGCGAGAACCTCGGCCACCTCTCCCCCGGGCCGCCGGGTACGGCGCGGGCGGACCGGGCCGCGCGGGCCCTCGGCGCCGCCGCCCTCGTGGAGCGGCTCGGCGGTCTGGACGCCCCCGTCGACCCGGCCGCGCTGTCACCGGGCGAGCGCCAGCTGTTGGCCCTCACCGCCGCCTGCCTCTCCCCGGCCCCGTTGCTCCTGCTCGACGAGGCCACCTGTCACCTCGACCCCCGGGCCGAGGAACGCGCGGAACGGGCGCTGGCGCGGCGGCCGGGCACCCTCGTCGTGGTGGCCCACCGGATCTCGTCGGCGATCCGGGCCGACCGGGTCCTCGTACTCGACGGAACCCGGGCGGTGTGCGGCACCCACGCGGAACTCCCGGCGAGGTCGGCCCTGTACCGGGACCTGGTGGGCCGGTGGGGCGCGGACTCCTGACGCCGCCCGCGTCCGCGCCCGCGCGCGCCGGGCCGCCCCGATCAGACCCAGCCGGCCCGCCGGGAGATCCGGATGGCGTCGATCCGGTTGCGGGCGCCGGTCTTGCGGGTCGCGGCGGCCATGTAGTTGCGTACCGTCCCGCTCGCCAGGTGCAGGGCGCGGGCGATCTCCGCCACCGAGTCGCCCTCGGCGGCGCGGGCCAGCACGCTCAGTTCGCGCGGGCTCAGCGGCATCGGTTCGGCCTCCATCAGGGCCGAGGCCAGCGAGGCGTCGACGAACCGCTCGCCGGCCGCGAGTTTGCGGATCGCCCGCACGAGTCGGCGCGGCGAGCCGTCCTTGTCCACGTAGCCCGGGGCCTGCGCCTGGAAGGCCTTGCGCAGGGGTCCGGGCGTGCGCGAGGTGGCCAGCACCAGCAGCGGGGTGGGCGGTTCGAGGGCGGGGCGGGCCGACCGGCCGTCGGGGGTGAGCAGGGCGGACGCCCCCGGACAGTCGAGGTCGACGACCGCCACGTCTGGTCGTAAGAACTCCGCCTGGCGGGCGGCGGTTCGCCAGCCGGCGGAGGTCACGTCGAAGTCCCCTTCGGATCTCAGCAGGGCCGCCAGTGCCGACCTGACGAGTGCGGTGCTGTGCAGGACGAGGACTTTGGTCATCGGGCTCTCCTCAACACGGGCGGCGATCGATCAGCACCAAGCGGGTGCCCACCCGCCGCCCGGCCGGAACGTCCGCGCTGCGGGGGCGTGGGGGCGGGTGGCCGAACCCCGCGCCCCCGCGCACGCGCACGCGTACCGCGACCCGCCGCCCCACCTCGGCAACCTCCCCCGCCCGCGCGGCGGACGCATCGCGGCGCGGCGATCCGGATGGGCCGGTTCCGGGCACATCTCCCCCGCGCGCGGCCTCGCTCGGGGTCCCGTCGGGCCCATACGGAGCCCGTAGAGCGTCCGTTCGGGTGGCTTCGCCCCCTCAGCGACCGCACGTGCCGCCGACCGCGCGCCGGTCCGTGCTCTGCTGTGGCCACGGCCGCGGGACGGTCGTACGCGGGCCCGCCCGCTGTTCGTGGCAGGCCGCACCTACAGCGAAGGAGGACTGATGAGGCAGCGAGGAAGGGAGCGGACGAATCGAGGCACGAACGGCCGACTACGGGCCTTCACACTGTTGTTGACCGTCACGCTGTTGGACGTGACCGGGGCGTACGCCGCATCGGTGCACTCCAAACCGAACCCCGACTGGAACGCCATCGCCCGGTGCGAATCCGGGGGGAATTGGCGGGCGAACACCGGCAACGGCCATTACGGGGGGCTGCAGTTCACGCAGTCGAGCTGGAACGCGGCGGGAGGCCGCAAGTACGCTCCGCGTGCCGACCTCGCCACGAAGGCGGAACAGATCGCGACCGCGCGAAGACTCGCCGAGATCCAGGGCATGGGAGCCTGGAGCTGCGCCCGCCGCCGGCGCTGAACGGACCGCCGCACCACGCGTGGTAGGAATGCGGGAGAGGGACGGGGAGAGGACGGGTCCGAACGGGACGGCCACCGGGCCCCCGTCACCGGCCGTCCGACCGGACGTCCGTCCGCGCCACCGGGAGCAGTTCGTGATCATAGACCTCGCCGTGATCTACACCGACCGTCTCGACGCCTGCCGCGATTTCTACGCCGGCGTCGGGCTCGACCTCGTGGCCGAGCGGCACGGCGGGGGCCCGGAACACTACGCGGCGACGCTCGCCGACGGCGGGGTCCTGGAGTTGTACCCGGCCGTGAGGCGCCCGCCCACCGGGTACTTGCGCCTCGGCCTCACCGCGCCGCCGCACGCCGCCGGCGCCCTGCCCCCGGGCCGGCACACCCTGACCGACCCGGACGGACGCACCGTCGTGCTGACCGTCGCCTGAAACCCGTACGCGACGGGCCGGTCGGTCGGGATCCGCGGCGGGGGTCAGTCCCCGAGGTGGGCGGTGTCGCCGAGGCGCACCAGCTGCCGGTTGTGGAAGAAGTCGTCCTCGCGCAGGTGCGTGATGCTGCCCGAGGGCGCCCGGAAGTTGACGTACCCGAGGGATTCGATCGGCATCCCGATCCAGGCCGCCACGACGAACGTCAGGGTGAATCCGTGCGCCACGACGATCTGGTACTCGCACGGGCTCCGCAGGATCTCGTCCACGGCCGCGTAGACCCGCCCGGCGAACTCGGCCCGCGTCTCGGACCCCTCGACGCCCTCGAAGTGGCCCATCCGGTCGCCGGTGGCGGGCGGGGGCACGAACCGCCGGTCCAGCCACTCCTGGGGCCTGCCCTCGGCCTCCCCGTACGACTTCTCGCGCCACCGGCGGTCGAGCGCGGGCTCCACGCCGAACACGGCGCCGATCTCCTCGGCCGTGCGCCGGGTCCGCTTCAGGTCCGAGGAGAACAACTCCACCCGGGCGTCCTCGGGGATCTCGCTCCGCAGGGCGCGGGCGATGGCGGCGGCCTGTCGCAGTCCTTCGGGGGTGAGCGAGGAGTCGTGCCAGCCGCCGACCAGGTCCTCGACGTGGTGACTGGCCTCCGGATGGGTGACGACGTGGATGCTGCGCACCGGTGCGCCTTTCTCTCGGTTTGCCGGTCCGGGACTTCCGGTCCGGGGTATCCGGTCCGGGGTCGTGCTCGGGCCGTGTCGGACGGTACCGCGCGTCGGGTCCGCGCGTCGGTGCGTCGGCGCCTCAGGGCAGGGACAGTTCCAGGACCGTCAGCCCCCACAGCAGCCGGGCCCGGTCGCGGTGTCGGGCGTGCCGCGCCAGCACGCCCCGTACCGCGCCCTCGTCGAGGAACCCGCCGGCGCGCAGCCGGGGCGCGCCCAGGACGTCGGTGACGAACTCCCACAGTCGGGTACCGGGCGTCAGGAAGGCGTCCACCGGAAGGGTGAAGGGCTGTTTCTCCCTGACCCGCACCGACGCGGGGACGAGGGCGCGACCGGCTTCCCACAGGATCGACTTGCGCCGGTGCCCGTCGACCTTCAGCGCGTCGGGGGTGCGGCGCGCGAAGTCCGTGACCGCCGGCTGGCAGTAGGGCACCCGACCCTCGATCGCGTGCGCCATGGAGAGGTGGTCCAGTTTGCGGAGGTTGAGCCCGGGCAGCTTGTGCAGCCGGTCGTAGGTCAGGAGCCGCTCCAGGCGGGAGGGGCCGGGCCGGCCCAGGAGTTCCAGGGAGCGTTCCCGACTGCTCGTGCCGGAGTCGAGGAACGCACGGTACTCGGGGGTGTAGAGCCGCCGGTAGTGCTCCCGGGGGACGAGCGACAGCCGGTCGAGGTAGCGCTCCCGCCAGTCCTCCCCCTCGTGGGCCAGGGCGGTGGTGTAGCGGCGGTACCCCCCGAACTGCTCGTCCGCGCCGTCGCCGACGAAGCAGACCCGAAAGGAGCGGTCGGCGATCGCCTCGAACAGGACGTACGCGCTCAGGGCGTGCGGTGTGGCGTTGGGGCCGCCGAGCGCCGCCACCATGGGCGCGATCAGTTCCGGCAGCCGCGCCTCACGGATCTCGACGACCTCCAGGGGGATCCCGGCGTGCGCGGCGGCGTCGCGCGCGTAGTGCACCTCGTTCGAGGGGTGCTCTCCCTCGTGGGTGACGTGGAATGCGGTGACGTCGCCGCGGCGCGCGGCCAGCAGCGTGGCGAGCACGGCGGAGTCCAGTCCGCCGGACAGCTGCACGGCGACGGGCGCGGCCTGTTGCGACATCCGCTCGACCTCGCCGGTCAGCAGGGCTCCCAGCCGCTCGGGCGTGCGGGAGTCGTCCGGCGGCGGCGCGGCCGCGACCGGGGCGCCGGCCCGGACGATCGGGCGGTGGCCGTCGTGGACGAGGTGTTCGCCGGGGCGCAGTGAGGCGACACCGGAGTACAGGGAGGTGCCGGGGGGCAGGCACTGCCAGTTCATGTAGCGGTCGACGGCGTACGGGTCCACCGTCGGGCTGCCGGTCCGCAGGGCGGCCAGGCCGCCCGGCTCGGAGGAGAACGCGACCCCGCGCGGGCCCGCCTCGTAGTACAGGCTCTTGACGGCCAGCGGGTCGCTCCACAGCTTCAGCCTGCGCCCGTGACGCAGGTCCACCAGGGCGATGGCGTACATGCCTTCGAGGCGCTCCACGAAGCGGTCGCCGTGCAGCGCGTAGTACGGCAGCAGCACCGAGCCGTCGGAGTCGCCCTCGACGCGCACCCCGTGCGCGGCGAGCTCCCGCCTGATGGCGCGGAAGTTGTAGATCTCGCCGTTGAACACCGCGTACGCGGAGCCGTCGGCGGCGACGAACGGCTGCCGGCCGTGGGCCGGGTCCTGGATCGCGAGGCGGTTGCAGCCCAGGGCCCAGCCGTCGCCCCGGACGTGTTCCTGCCGGTCCGGGCCGCCCGCCAGTTGGGCGGCGCGCGCGGCGGCCATCGCGCGTGCGTCGAGATCGAATCCGAAGTAGCCGTAGATCCGGCACAAGGACGTCTCCCCCAGGTTGTCGACGGGGACCGGCGGGCCCCTCGGGCGGATCGGGCGGGTCGGACGGATCGCTCGGGCCCGGCGGGTCGGGCGGTCAGGCGGACTTGTCGTTCTCCCCGACGGGGGCGGCGCGTCCCCGCGCCCACTCCCTCAGCGGCAGGTGGTGGGGGGCGGCGCTCCGCGCGGTCATGGCGGTCAGCAGTTCGCGCAGCGGGGGGAGGCCGTCCTCGGCCTCCCGGGCGCGGAAGCAGTACTCGTTGGAGATCTCGGCGTTCCAGCGCATGCCGTCGTGCAGTTCGTTCCTCAGCAGGTCGAGGAAGTCGCGGCGCCCGACGAACGCGTCGGCCTTGTCGCGCACCGCGCGGATCCCGTCGAAGGCGAGGTCGATGAGGTCGAGCCACTCCAGGACCGCCTCCCCCGCGTCGGCCCCGTCGCCGACCCCGTACGCGTGCAACCTCCGGAAGTGCGAGACCAGTTCCCGGTCCAGCGGGAGCCGGTCGAGGAAGCGGGCCAGGTACTTCGGGTTGCGGTTGGTGTTGCCGTGGGCGTGGCTCAGGCCGCGGAAGGTGTCGACGCCCAGCTTGCGGGCCGCGATCAGGGCCGATTCGTGGTCGCCCTGCGCCCACATGCCGACGAGGTCGCGGAAGTCGGGGTAACTGCCCACCGCCGTACGGAAGGCGGTGTACGCGATCTCGCCGGGGCGCACCCCGCGGGCCAGTTCCTCGAAGGCGGCGGCGTTCGTGAGGGGGACGCCGTAGCTGAGGCGGGACAGGACGCGGAAGTCGACGGCCGAGTGCGCGAAGGCGGAGGACTTGCGGGCGCGGGAGCGCTGGTGGGCGTAGAGCCGGGCGTGCGCGGCCAGCATGTCCGTGACCTCGTCGCGCGTCCGGTACTCGACGTCGACGCCGAGGAGGCTGTGGGGCAGGTAGTCGAAGCTGGCCTTCACCCGGTCACCGCTCGTGTAGTACCGCATGTGCCGCGAGCGGGGGAAGGTGTCACGGTGGAAGCGGTCGTCCTTCGAGCGGGCGATGACGCAGAAGTCGAAGTCGGAGGAGGGGGTGCCCGAACCGTCGACGAGCGAGCCGGACAGCATCAGGATGTCGTCGTCGGCGAGGTGGATCGCCTCCAGGACCGTCTCCTCGTCGAAGTCGTCCATGCCGGTGACCGCGGCGAGGTGCGTACGGAAGGAGAGCACGGCGGCCCGCCCCTCTCTGTCTGGGTGCGCCGTCCCGGTCGGGATCGGCCTGGGTGCCCGGGTGGGCTCAACTCCGCTTCGGCGTACGGTCGTCGACGTCTCTGCGGAGCGCGGTGCGGCGCGGCGCGGGCAGATGTGCGCGGAGGTGGGCGGCGAGCCGGCGCGCCTCCCGGTCGACGTCGCGGAACACGTAGCGGAAGCGGAACGTCGGCAGGGCGGTCAGGGCGTCCCGGGTGCGGGCCAGGTCGGCCGCGTCCGGTTCGTGGCCGAAGATGTTGAGGTGCTTGTTGGGCAGGCCCAGGACGTGCCGCTCCAGCAGGGCGGCCCGTTCGGCCGGCGGGACGGGGGCCACGGCGCGTTCCTCGGGGCCGTCGGCGAGGCTCAGGTGGACGACGGCGTCCACCCCGGCCGTGCGTCCTATGCCGGTGCCCAGCAGGTCGGCGTACTCCCAGGGGTAGATGAGGGCGGTGCCGTGCTCCTCGATGCCCGATTCCCGCAGGCTCGGCAGCGTCCGGTTCGCGGGGTGGGTCAGGGACGACAGCACCGACCGCGCCCGCCTGGGGCCGAACAGCAGGTCCAGGGTGTCCAGTCGGACGGAGATGGACCGGGGCCAGCCGGCGCCGGACACCCCGTCGCCGTCGGGGTCCGCGGCGAGGCTCACGTCGTCGTTGCAGACCATGACGCCGGATCCGCCGAGGACGCTCGCCATGATGAGGGAGGTCTTGCCCGCCCGGCTGCCGCCGACGAGGGCGACGCCGAGCCCGTCCAGCTCCACGAGTCCGGCGTGCAGGAACAGCATGCCCTGCCGGCTCGCGGCCGAGCGGTGGATGGCGCGGGTGGCCCGCAGCAGGGACTGGGCCGTCCACGCGTCGCCGCCGGGTGCCAGGTGGTAGAGGGTCGTGCGGGGGCGGTCGACGGCGTAGCGGACGGTCTCCTCGCCCTGGGCGGTGACCGCTTCCGGGGCGGCGTCCGCGGGGGGATCCGCGTCCGCGACGACCTGCCAGGATCGCGGGGCGCAGGGGCCGGGGGCCAGGCTCAGGTAGGGGCGGGCGAGGCGGTCGATCTGCTCGGCGACGTACGGGGAGCAGGTCAGGCCGGTGCTCGCGAAGCGTGAACGGACGGTGTAGCGCCGCCCGGTGTCGATGGTCGAGGTCATTGCGTCTACCGCCCCCGTGTCCGGTGAGGGCCCCGCGCCGTGCCGGGATCCGGTCTGTTCGACCGATCATGGCAAGGACGGCGGGGCCTGTCCCGGGCGGTTCCGCAGGGCGGAACGGCCCTGCGGTCGGGGCGGGTCCGCCACGAGGGGGCCGCGGGTGTCCCAGCCCAGTTCGTCGAGCCCCCGGAAGAACCGGCCGTTGGCGCGTACGGCCGGCAGGTCCAGCAGGCGCACCAGGTCGTCGGCGGCGGGTCCCGGTTCGTGCGGGGCCGACGGGGTCCCCATGTCGGTGCGGATCCATCCCGGGCAGTACGAGAACGCGGCCAGGTCCGCCCGGGCCGCGGTGAAGTGCCGGGCCACGGACAGGACCAGGGAGTTGGCCGCGAGTTTGGAGGAGCGGTAGGCGAAGGAGGCGCCGTCGGCGTCCTGGAGGCGTCCCATGCCGGAGGAGACGCAGACGATCCGGCCCGCGCCGCGTTCGAGCATCCGGGGGGCGTACCTCAGGACCAGCCGGGCGGTGCCGAACAGGTTGACCTCGAAGGTGTCCCGCAGGTCGTCGGGGGTGAGGGAGAAGAGGTCGCCGTAGCCGCCCCGGGGGTCGTCCAGGTAGACGCCCGCGTTGTTGACGAGGACGTCGACGTCCTCGTCGGCGAAGAGGTCGTCGACGAGAGGGGCGCGCAGGTCGACCGCCCGGTAGTCGTCGAGGTGGTCGTGGCGGGGGTCGGCGGCGAGCCCCACGCCCAGTACGCGGTACCCCGCCGCCTTGAGCGCGCGGCAGAGGTGGGCCCCCAGGCCCCGGGAGACACCGGAGACGAGTGCACTCGGCATGGGGCGAGGGTAGCCGCCGCCACGCGGTCCGTCCCGGTCCCGGCCGGCCGCCGATCGGATCCGGCCGGCGGTCCTTCGCCCGGGTGACCGGGGCGCGGGAGGCCCTGTCTCGGGGCGGGATCCCGGCTAGGGTCTGTCGTCGAACTCCTGTCGTCGCCCGGAGCGTCGCGGGGCAGGCGGGAGTTTGACGACCGGCCCAGGGCCGGTGCGTCTCGATCACGGGGTGGGTGAGGAAGGGGAGGCGGCGGATGCACGCGCACCGACTGCTCGTCACGGGGCCGAGCGGGGCGGGCAGCACCACGCTCGGCCGGGCGATCGCGACCCTGTGGGCCGCGGCGCACGCGGACGTGGACGACTACCTGTGGATGCCCACCGATCCGCCCTACACCCACAAACGGCCCGTACCGCAACGGCTGGAGCTCATGAACGCGCTGTTCGTGCCGCGCGCCGCCTGGGTGTTGTCGGGGACGCTGCGGGGCTGGGGCGACAGCGTGATCGCGCGGGCCGACGCGGTCGTGTTCCTGACCGTCGAACAGGACGTCCGGATGGACCGGTTGATGCGTCGGGAGGTCGTCCGCTACGGGGACACCATCGCCCCCGGCGGGGTGCTGGAGCCGGCGCACCACGATTTCATGGACTGGGCGCGGGGCTACGAGGACACGGACGTGCCGGCCCGCCAGTCCAAGGACGAGCGCTGGCTGAAGGGCCTCACCTGCCCGGTGCTGCGGTTGGACGGCGCCCGGCCCTCGGACGAGCTGGTCCGCGCCGTGACGCGGTGGTTCGAGGACGGGACGCCGGGCGGCCCGGTGGGCGGCGGGCGCCGACCGTGACCGGGGCCGCGCGGCTCACCGTCGGGCGGGCCGTGGGGCTCGTACGGGCGGGCGGGGCCGAGCGCCTCGACGGTCGGGGCCTCAACGCCTCCTGGCGGGTGACGCACGCCGGGACGCCGTACGCGGTGAAGGTGCACTGCGAGGAGCGCTCGTCCCCCGCCGAGTCCCGCCGGATCCTGCGCGTGGACCGCGCCCTGCGCACCACGCCGTGGTACCCGCCGGTGCTGGACCTGGGATGGGCTCCGGGGCCGCGACCGCGCCTCGTCGTGGTGCGCCCGTTCGCCCCGGGGGCGCCCTCGGACGACGCGCGGCGCCACATCGGCGCGGTCGTGGGCGTCCTGGCGGAGCTGGTGGCGCGCGGGCGGGGGGTGGCGGTCGACGAGGAGCTGATCGGGGACTACGCCTCCCCGTGGCTGGCGGACGCGCGGGCGGAGCGGGCCCTCGCGGGGAGGCTGCTGACCGGCGAGTGGCGTGCGCTGGGGCGCGCCGTGGACGCGCACCTCGCCGAACTGATCGCCGCTGCGCGGCGGTTGACGCGCGAGGAGGCGGTGTCGGTGCACCACGGCGACCTGCACGGCCGGAACCTGATCTCCGACGGCGGCCGGGCCCTGACGGTGATCGACTGGGACGAGACCGGCTTCTCCCGGCGGCCGGCCGACGCGGGCAAGGCGCTGTGGCTGTCCTGCCGGCTCGCGCGGGGCGACTTCGCCCTGGACCGGCGCGCGGTGGTCCGCTTCCTCGGGGGGCTGCACGAGCGGCTGGGCGTGCCGTACGCGAGCGCGTGCGACCTGGCCCGGCTCGGCGCCCTGTGGTTCCTGCCCCGGCACGGCCACGTGACCCTGCTCGGGCGGGGCGGGGCGGACGCGGCGGACACGGTCACCTGGTACCTGGGCTGGGTGCTGCGTTTTTGGACGCGGTTCCGGCGGAACCTGGAGGTGGTCGCCGGGGCCGCGGCGGACCTCGCGGCGGGGCGGGGCGCGCCGTAGGGAGTGCGACCGGGCCGGGGGCCCGGCCGCACAACCGGCTCGGGCTCCGGCCCGGTCGCTCCCGGCCCGGTCTCACCTGCGGACCCGGTCGGCGAAGTCGGCCGCCAGGCTCGCCACGTCGGCCGCGCTGCCCACGGAGCAGCGCAGGACGGGGAGCTTCGTGAGGTGCTCCAGGAAGGCGTCGAGCGACGGGGGTGCGGCGGTGTGGCGGACGGGTACCTCCAGCCAGTCCTCGCCGTAGAGGTTGTCGTCGAGGGAGAAGCAGTTGCGGGTGACGACGTCGGCGGTGTGGGCGGGGTCCGCGGGGCCGAAGGAGTAGCCCGCCTCCCGGTCCACCCGGGGCAGGATCACTCCGGCGAGCGGCGCGTGCGGCACGACGCGGACGCCGAGGTGGTGGGCGACCTCGCGCGAGCTCAGCTTGAGCTTGTCCTCGCCGTGGAAGCGGTCCCAGTCCGAGTCCGCCGCGGGGAGGCCGGCCCGTACGGGCCAGGAGGCGAAGTCGGTGACCCCGAGGACATCGAGGGTGCCCTTGTTGACGGCCAGCGGCAGCGGGCAGGCCGTGACCCCGTACCCCTGGCCGTTGCGGTCGAGGTGCATGCGGTCGTTGCCCATCCAGCCGGAGGAGGGCAGCAGGCGGGCCAGGGCGATGGAGGTCGTCGACTTCCCGGCGCCGGAGTCGCCGATGACCAGGTAGGCGCCCTCGTCGTGGACGAAGGCCGAGGAGTGCAGGACGAGGGAGCCCCGCGCCTTGGCGATCCTGGTGGAGACGTCCCGGATGATGCGGGTGAGCCAGCGGTCGCCCAGGCCCGAGCGGGGGCGTACGAGGGTCGCGCGGCCCTCGGTGCGGATCAGGGCGGCCTCCTCGTCGGAGTTGGCGTCCCGGAGCACGAAGACGGTGTGGGTGTCGCCGTCGAAGCGCGGTTGCCGGTAGTGGCGCGTCAGCTCGTAGTCGCCGCGTACGCAGGTGTCGGCGGAGCGTCGGATCAGTTCGGCGACCTCGGCGGGCTCCCGGGGCAGGTCGACGATGGTGAGGTCGGGTTCCGCCCCCGGTCCGGTCTCGGTGACGCCGAGCATCCCGGGCGGGTGGAAGGTCTCCGAGACGAGGCCGTCGGCCTCGGGCGAGGTGGTGACGATCTTCAGGGCCTGGTCCCGGACGCTCAGGTACCGGGTGGTGGCGCCGGCCGGGTCACGGGCTACGAGGTCGCTGACGAGCATGCGGACTCCACGGGAGGAGGGGCGGCGGGACGTGAGGGCGGGAGCGGGGCGAAGGGGCGGGTGGCGGGTGGCGGGTGGCGAATGGCGGGGCGGGGCGTCAAAGGAGCGGGCGGGTCACGGCGGCGCCCCGGCGGAAGACGGTCCACGTCCGGAACCCGATGTCCCCGAGCGTCTTCACCACCTCCGGGTACTGGTCGGCCACGCGCTCGGGGACGTGCGCGTCCGATCCGAAGGTGATCGGGACCCCGAAGTGGTGCGCCCGTTCGAGGAGGTCGAACTCCGGGTACCAGCCTCCGCACATCTTCGTGCCGCCGGAGGTGTTGATCTCCATCACGGCGCCCGCGTCGCGGATCGCCCGCAGCATCTCGTCCGCCGCCGCGGGTGCGGGGACCGCGCCCAGGGCCGGGAAGTTGCCCTTCAGCGCGTCCACGTGCCCCATGACGTGGAACAGCCGGGAGCGGGCACAGGCGGCGACGGTGCGGAAGTAGCGCGCCTTGACGGCGGGGAGCTCGTCCTCGCGGACGTCCGCCCAACGGGTGCGGTCGAAGATGTCCCGGCCCTCGAACATGTGGACCGATCCGATGACGTAGTCGAGGGGGTAGCGGCTCAGCTCCCGCGTGTACGCGTCCATCCGGCCCTGGAAGAAGTCGGCCTCGGTGGAGACGAGGATCTCGATGCTGCCCGCGAACTCCTCCTTGAGGGCGAGGGCCTCGGCGATGTAGGAGGGGAACTGCGACTTGGGCATCGCCACCCGCGGCAGCGCGTGGTCCTCCTCCTCCGCGAACATCGGCGTGTGGTCGGAGAGCCCGAGGACCCTGACCCCGCGGTCCAGGGCCGCCGTGACGTAGTCCCTCAGGGAGCCGGTGGCGTGGCCGCAGCGCCGGTGGTGGGTGTGCAGATCGATCATGGATTCACACCGCCAGGTATCCGCCGTCGACCGGGAGGTCGGTCCCGGTGATGAATCCCGCCTCCGCGGACAGCAGGAACGCGATCGGCGCCGCGATCTCGGCCGGGTCGGCGAAGCGGCCGAGGAGGAACCTCCCGCCGTGTTCGGGGTCGGCCTCCGCGGTGGCCCGGTCGAGCCCGAGCACCTCGCGGTGGTAGCGCTCGTTGTTGGCGTTCCACACCGTCCCGGGGCTCACCGAGTTCACCCGGACGCCCCTCGGGGCCAGTTCCTGGGCCGCGCACCGGGTGAACCCCAGCACCGCCGCCTTGCCGGTGTTGTAGGTCAGGTAGCCGCTCTGCGCGATGTGCGCCGAGATGGAGGCCATGTTCACGATCGCCGCGCCGACCGGGTCCGGCGGCAGGTGGGCGACGAACTCCCGGGTGACCAGGGACAGCCCGATCAGGGTGGGGTCCAGTGCGGCGCGCCAGTCCTCGGGGGCGGCGTCGAGGCCCTTGAAGACGAAGCCGGCGGCGAGGTTGACGAGCAGCGTCGGCGGGTCCCAGCCGGCGGGCACCTCGGCGAAGGCGGCCCGTACCGTCCGCTCGTCCACCACGTCGCCCACGACGAGGCTCACCGCGTGGCCGTCCTCGCGCCACCGCTTCACCGCCGCCCGGCCGTGTTCGGCGCTCTTGTCGAGGACCAGGACCCGGCACCCCTCGGCGCACAGCCGCTCGGTGACGGCGGCGCCGATGCCCTGGGCGCCTCCGGTCACCACCGCGGTGCGCCCCGCGAGTCCGCGTGCGAGCGTGCTCATGTCGTCACCAGCCCCTTCCCGCCGCGGGCCCAGCGCGCCACGCGGCCCAGCGCCTCGTCGCGGCGCAGCCCCTCGGTGTCCCCGTGCGGGGAGAGCGTCCGTACGCCGTCCTCGGTGAGGTTGTGGTCGGCGGCCAGCGCGGCGACGGCCGGCAGCGGCACCCGCCGCTCGACCAGGGTCCGGCCGAAGCCGGTGCTCTCGACGCCCCGCCCGTCGGTGGCGTGGAAGTACCGCCAGGTCTGGAACATGCCTTCGAGGTGGCCCGCCGACAGGTGGACGGCGTTGCGTCCCTCGGAGAGCGCGATGCCCCGCTCCCGGGCGAGGGCGCCCAGGGCGCCGCGGAGCGAGGCGGGCGCGGCGTCGGCCGGGTGGAGCGCGCCCAGGAGTTCGCCGCGCAGCGCCTCGATCTCGCGCGGGCTGTGGCATTCGAGGAGCCCGACGAGCGCGGTGGCCCCGGTGGCGTAGCCCTCGGCGAGGGCCGGCAGGAAGCCGTTGAGGACGATCGCGGGGCCCCCGTCCAGCTCGGTGACGGAGGCGTACGAGCCCGAGCCCAGCTTGTGGATGCCCGCGGCCCGGCACCGCGCGTCCAGCGCCTTCGGCGTCAGGCCGGCGCCCCGGGTCATCGCCTCGTACGCCCCGAGGACCTCGCCGGCCCCCGAGCTCTCGGCCAGGGCGGCCAGTTCCCGGCGGGCGCCGGAGGCGAGCGCCTCGACCCCGTCCGCGGCGACCCGGTGCAGGCGCGGGTAGTGCAGGAGCAGGTAGCCGCGTCCGGCGAACTCGGCGGCGGGGACGACGGCCGCCCGGCGGACGCCCACCCCGCCCTCGTGGAGCACGCGCAACGCCGCCTCGGTCGCGTCGGGGGCGGCGGCCGGGGTCATGACCTCCGGCTTGAGCAGGACCACGAAGTGGCTGCCGGTCGCGGGAGCGGCGGCGGCGGGGGGCCCGGTGTCGGTGCGCAGTCCGGTGGCGCGCGTACGGGCGATGAGGGACCGCGTGCCCCTCGCGCTCACCCCGGTTCCGGTCACCACAGGGTGATGCCCGTCTCGATCAGTTCGACGGTCAGGTCGGCGGAGCTCGCGACGGTGGCCTCCACCAGGGCCCGCAGGGCGTCCTCCTCGGCGTCGGGGGTGGTGACGACGACCTCGTCCGGACGCTCCAGCGGGGCCTCCTTGGAGGTGAAGATGTGCACCTGCGCGGGACCGCCGAACTCCTCGTGGACCTGTCGGGCCAGCCGCGTGGCCATGACGTTGTAGATCTTCCCGGTGTGGTCGAGGGGGTTCTTCCCCGCGGGCGCCTCGATGCTCATCGGGCGCATGGGGGTGATGAGTCCGTTGACCCGGTTGCCCCGGCCGACGACGCCCACGTCGCCGGTGTCGGCCACGGATCCGAGCGCGGTGAGGTAGGGGCGGCCGTTGCGGTCGGTGGCGTTCATCAGGAGCCGGGAGTCGCGGATGCCCTGCGCCTCGACGTACGCCTCCAGTTCGGCGAGGACGACGGCCTTGCGCGCCAGGTAGTGGTCCATCGAGTCGATGTGGGCGGCGAGGAAGGGCATGTTGACGACGAGGCTGAACGCGTCGTCGCGCCTGCTGCCGAACACCTTGACGTCCCAGCCGGAATCCGCGTGCCGTTCCTTGAAGGAGGCCCCGTTGACGAGGCGTTCCAGTCCGAGGACCACGTTCTCCAGGCGGGAGAGCGGGGCGTAGCCGTGCAGCAGGTTCGTGTCGTTGGAGACCAGCCCGCCCGACCGCAGGGGGACCAGGTCCGCCGGGGAGGCTGGTTGGTAGCGCGAGCGGCCGCGGCCCGATCCCTGGTGGTCCACGACGCCGATCTCGACGACGAGGTGGCGGGCCGGGTCGAAGCCGGTGGTGACCTCGGCCATGACGTCGGCCGCCGCGCGGAAGGCGAGGTCGTGCACGGGTATCTCGACGGCCCCGACCCGGAAGGCGGCCTTCCCGAAGACCATCACCCGGTACGGGGAGGTGAGTTCGCCGCGCCCGTAGTCGGTGTCCGCGCCTCCTCCGTAGAGGGTCACCTTGTCGAACCAGTGGTGGGCGACCCCGCCGAACTCCTTGAGGCAGTGCAGGGAGTAGTAGCGGGACAACCGCTCGGCGATGGCGTCGCACATGGTGTCCGGGTGTCCCGTTCCCTTGCGCTCGACCAGTTCGTAGGGCAGGTCCTCGACCGAGCGGAAGTCCCTTTGCGTCGACAGCATTGACCGTTTCTCTCTCTTCGGTGACCGGGGACGATCAGCGGGCGAAGTCCAGGAACGCGGTCCTGGCCTCGGATTCGGGCAGCCCGTTCGGGGGGCTCTTGAACAGCAGGGGGGAGGGTCCGTCGACCGTGCCGGACAGGCCGCGGTCGCCGGCGGTCTTGGCCGCGCGCACGGCGTTGGCGATGACCCCCGCGGCGTTGGGGCTGTCCTCCACGGTGAGTTTGACGTCGATGCGCACCTCGGAGCCGAGCACGGAGCGGGCGGTGACGTTGGCGAAGCACAGTTTCGTGTCGGCGAGGTGTCCGATGAACCCGGTGGGGCCGGCCACGCCGTCGACGTCGGTCATGCCGGCCGCGCGCAGCGCGTTGGCCTTCGAGGTGAACTTGGACGCCGAGCGGCCGGCGTCGGCGAGGTTCAGGAAGTCCGTGTTGCCGCCGACGTTGAGCTGGTAGGTGCTCTCCAGCTCCAGTCCGCGGCTGAGGAGCAGTTCGATGAGGGCGGTGTGCAGGCAGGTGGCCCCGAGGTGGCTGCGCAGGTCGTCGCCGAGGAGGACCACTTCGGCCTCGGCGAACCCGCGGCGGACGTCGGGGTCGCGGGCGAGTTCCTCCGGGGTGCAGTTCACGACGGCCGTGCCGGCCGCGAGCGCGGCGTGCGCGAACATGCGGATCGCCCGCGAGGCACCCGTGGGCAGCGCGATGACCAGGACGTCGACCTCGTGGTCGATCAGGGCCTTGGCGACGTCCTCGTGGGTGGCGTCCCGTACGGCCTCCGCCGGGCGCACCACGGCGCCCAACGGCCCGAGGAGCCCGTCGAGGAGCGGGGCCGGCAGGACGGGGGCCTCCCCGTCGGAGCCGAGCGGGGTGAAGGCGGTCGCGGAGATGGCGGGAGCGGTGAAGGCCTGCGCGAGGGGCCGGCCGACCTTCGCCTCGTCCACGTCGAAGGCGGCGACGATCGTCACGTCGGCGAGGCGGTAGCCGCCCAGGGTGTGGCACATCAGCCCCGGCAGCCGGGCGTCGGGGTCGGCCTGGGCCAGGGCGACGAACTGGGCGAAACTCCATGCGCAGTTCCCGACGCCGGCGAGTGCGACGCGTATGTTCCTCATGGCGGGTTGGTCCTCTCTGCACGAACGACGAACGGGAAGCGGCGGACGGGACGCGACGGACGGGACGAACGGGAAGCGGCGGCTCAGCGCCACGCCCGGGGGACCCGGCGCGCGAGGTTCTCGTGGGTCTCGGCCCAGCGGCGTATCGAACGGTGCAGCACCTGGACGGTGTCGGGCACCCGGTGGGTGACGTCGAACGGTTCGGTGACCGACAGGTACCCCTGGTAGGCGCGGAACGCGGTCACGCGCAGCAACTGCGCCCGGTCCAGGTGCTCTTCGGCGAAGGGCAGGTAGAAGCGGTTCCACTGCTCGGGCGTCATGGACGGCAGCCGGTCCAGCGGCGGCACGCCGTGCTCGGCGCGCCAGGAGTTGAGGGCGGCGCGGACCGTTTCGAACACCCCGGTCACCGGCTGGGCCCCGTCGCCCCGCCCCAGGATCGACAGCCGTCTGCCCGTCGGCGGTCCGCCGGCGACGAGGCGCGTGACGTGCGCGGCGACGTCGTCGGTGCTGACGATGTCCAGCAGCGCCTTCTCCTCGGCCACCATCGCCGGGACGGCGCCGCTGCACAGGGAGGAGGGCAACCAGAAGAAGCCGCTGTAGCGGTCCAGGAGTCCGTCGGCGCGCGCCCCCATGACCACGGGGAAGCGCACGATGTCGGCGCTGTCGCGTTCGGCGTGGACCAGGCGTTCCGTCGCCGCCTTGGACCATTCGTAGGAGTTGCGGTACGCCGTCGGGGAGGCGGAGTCGATGCCACCGGCGAGGCCCGTGACGTAGGAGGAGGAGAGGTGGATGAAGTGGGTCCGCGGCTCCGCCAGGCGCAGCGCCGCCCGCAGCGGGGCCACGTTGGCCTGCTCGGCCTGTTCCTCGGGGAGGTTCCAGCGGGTGTCGGCGGCGCAGTGCACCACCACGTCCCAGGCGCGGCGCAGCGCGGGCGGCGGCTCCTGCCGGCCGGCCCGCCAGGTGTGCTGCCGGGGGCCGACCGGGCCGCGGCGGCTCACGCCGTGCGGACGGTGGCCCGCCGCCTCCAGCGCGCGCATGACCGCGCCGCCCACGGCGCCGGTGGCGCCCGTCACGAGGATGCGTACGGGAGCGGTCACGACACCGTGATCCGCCGCTCGATGGCCCGGAGCATGTGTTCGGAGTTCTCCCGCAGGGCCTTGGCGGCGACGGGGTTCAACATGTCGGCCAGCAAGGGGATGCCGATCTCGAAGTCGACGGAGAAGACGACCACGGAGCCGGCGGCTCCGCGGTCGTCGACGCGCCAGTACCCGGTGAACTCGTCGAGGTCGCCGGAGACCTGGGTGAAGGACATGACGCGGTTCGCCTCGTCCAGGTCGTCCTCCTCCACCCATTCGAGGACCGAGCCCTTCAGCAGGACCGACCAGGCGCTGGTCCGGGTGCCGGTGTCGGACGCGCCGAGCACGGTGACGGACTCGACGTTCTCCATGTACGCGGCGTAGTCCTCCAGGCGTGTGACGGCGCGCCAGGCGTCGGCCGCCGGGGCCTTGATGGGGAGTGTGACCTCGACGTGCGGCATGGCTGCGGGTCTCCTTCGGGCAGGGGGGCGGTCGGCTCAGCCGGCCGGGTCGAAGCTGATCTCACGTCCCGTACAGAAGGCGCCGACCACCTCGTCGCAGGTCAGGAGCGACGGGGGGTGGTGGTGGACGGCGAGCGAGTCGACGAGGAGGGCGGCGGCCGGCTGACCGCGCCCGTAGAGCCGGCCGCCGATGACGGGGGTGACGGCGGCCAGGACCCGGTCGCGGGTGTCGCTGAGGGAGGCCCGCAGTCCCACGGCGGCGGCCAGGGCCACCCGCCCGGTCAGCGCGCCGGAGGCGGTGTCCGCGGCGAGTTGCCGGCAGGCCCCGCCGAGGGTCAGCAGTTCCCGGGTGGCGCGGCCGAGCAGGGCGGTCCTGGGGCCGTACGCGCCGGCCCCGGTCACCTGCCGGTGGGCCAGGTCCAGCAGCGCGCTCAGCACCCCGTGGTAGGTCGCGCCGAGCAGGACGGAGAACCAGGTCATCCCGGAGATCACGTTCTCGTCGATGACGTCGGCGGGGCCCCGGTGGAAGACGAGCCGGTCGTCGAGTTCCACGTCCCGCAGGACGAGCCGGGCCGTGTCGGAGCGGTTCATGCCGAGGGAGTCCCACTCCCCCTCGACCGTGAGGCCGGGCGAGGAGCGGGGGCACAGGGCGAGGATCGTGTCGTCGGTCCCGCTCACCCGGGCCGTCAGGCAGACCAGGGTGGCGGTGGTCGCCAGGGAGCAGGGGAACTTCACGCCCGAGACGCGGTAGCCCTTGGCGGTGGGGACCGCCTCGGAGCGGCTGCTCATGAAGTTGGGGCTGCCGCCCGGCTCGGCGAAGGCCGAGGCGACGAGGGCTCCCGTCCGGGCGATCCCTTCGAGCAGCATCCAGCTGGAGTCCCGCCGGCGCCGCCAGTAGTCGGCCATCAGGCCCACGGTGAAGGCGTGCATGTTGAGGGCGATCGCGGCGGAGGGATCGACCATGCCCAACGCCCTCTGGGCGGAGGCCACTTCGAGCAGGGTGGCGCCGGCGCCGCCGAACTCGCGGGGCACGGGCAGGGCCGCGTAGCCGCTCGCGGTGAGGGCGCGGATGCGGTCGGGTCCGGCGGGCTCGGGTCCGGCGGGCTCGGGTCCGGCGGGGTGGTCCGGTCCGGGGGCGCCCCCGCCGGCCGGTGCCGGTGCCTGCGCCGGTGTCCAGAGCGTGCTCCAGCCGGCGTTCAGGAGGGCCAGGTGCGGGGCCTCGTCGTGGTCGGTCCCTCGCGTCGCGTCCGCGGCGGCCTTCGTCATGCCTCTCCTTCCCACGCTCGGGGTCGGGCAGGGGATCGTCGGGCGGTACGGGATGAACATAGGCGCGGCCCGGGGCCGGCATCAGCGGGTGTTTCCCTGTGCGGAACACGAATCATCGGGGAGCCCACAGCGCGGCGAGTTCCGCCGGGTCGGGGGCCGCCGGGTCCACCCGCACGGTGTCCCAACCGAGGGCGCGGGCGGGCCCGATGTCCAGTTCCCAGGAGTCCCCGACCATGACGCGCCGCTCGAAGGGCCCGTCCCCGATGAGCCGGAAGGCCCGCGGATCCGGCTTCTTCGGCCCGCCGTCGGCCGTGAACAGGGCCCGGTCGTAGACCTCGGGCACCGCCAGCCGTCGCAGCAACCTGCGCATGAGGGTGCCGGGCAGGTAGCAGTTGGACAGGAGCCGCACGGTGTGTCCGGCCGCGGCGACCCGCCGCATCGCGTCCGCGACCGGCTCGCACAGCACGTACCGGTCGTGGTCCGCGCACCCGAGGGCCTGCCACAGGGCCTCCTCCAGATCGGCGCGCGACCGCCGCTCGCCCCCGTCCCGCAGCGCCTCCTCCAGCAGGCCGAGGGTGGCCGGTTGGAGGGCGTACGGGTCCGCCATCGCGGTGAGCACGGCGGTGAAGACCGTGTGCACGACCTCGCCGGCGCGCCGCGCGTCGAGTGCGAGGACATCGGCCAAGCAGGCGGCGAACCGCTCGGGGCCCGGGAGGGGGCCGGACAGGACGACGGTGTCGAAGCAGTCGAAGACCACGACGGCGGGCATGGCGCCCCTCTCGGACGTCGTACGGCGGGCTGCGGGCAGTGGGCAGCGGAAGGGGAAGGGCGGGCGCGGGCGCGGGCGGCGGATCCGCTCAGGACCACGAGAGCTTGCGGTGGTGGACGCGGAAGAAGAGCAGCGTCACGCCGGCCAGACCGGCCGCGAACGCGCACAGCACCCCGGCCGGGACCAGCACGGCGCCGACCCCGCCGCCGTCGAGGATGACGGTGTTGAAGCCGCGCATCGCCCAGTAGCTCGGCACCGCCGGGGCCAGCGGGTGCGCCCATCCCGGCAGTGCGGAGAGCGGGGTCAGCGCTCCGCCGAGACCGGCGAAGAGCAGCGCGATGAGGTTCGCGAAGACGCTGAGCTGGGCGATCGTGCGGCAGAGCGCCACCAGCGCCATGCCGACGAGCACGACGCACAGTGCGAGGGGCACCCCCACCACCACCAGGGCGGGCCAGGAGCCGCGCACCCGCAGTCCGAACAGCAGGCCACCGGCGGCGAAGACCACCGCGAGCTGCGCGACCGCGACCGCGAGGGGCACCACGATCCGGCCCGCGATCAGTTCGAACGGCCGGGCGGGCCCCGCGCGGAGCCGGTCCCAGGTGTTCCAGCCGTGCTCCCTGAACATGGCGAAGCCCACGACGGTGACGAGGAAGAAGAGGAACATCACCGCCATGCCGGGCACCCCCTGCTCGGCGCCCGTGGCGTCGGGCACGTCGTCGGCCCGCAGCGCCGTGCGGAACAGCGGCTGCATGAACCCCATGATCAGGAGGGGCATGACCGTACGGACGACCAGGGGCGCGGGGTCGCGCACGAGCAGGCGCAGGTCCTGGCGGACGAGGGCCGCGATGCGACCCGGTGTTCCGTCACCCATGCCGACCCGCCTCCACCCGCTCCGCGCCCGCGCCGTCCGGACCCGCGCCGTCCGGACCCGCCGCGCCGGGGTCGGCGGTCCGTCCCGGACCCGTCAGGCGCAGGAAGACGCTCTCCAGGCTGGGTCGCACCACCCGCAGGTTGACGAGCAGCCGGGCCCCGTCCCCGAGGGCGGCGAGCACCTCGGGCGCGGCCAGGTGCGGCTCGGGAGCGTGGACGCGCAGGAGGGCGCCGTCGCGGGTCGTCTCCCAGGGCAGGCGCAAGGGGGGCGGGGCGCCGGAGAAGGTGATTTCGACCGCGCCGTCGCCGTGCGCGCGGACGAGTTCGGCGATGGTGCCGCGCGCCAGCAGTCGGCCGCGTTCGAGCACCGCCACGCTCGCGTCGAGGTCCTCGACCTCACCGAGGTAGTGCGTGGAGTAGCAGACCGCCGTGCCCTTCGCGGCCAGTTCCCGGACGTACGCGATCAGGCGGGCCCGGGTCTCCACGTCGACTCCCGCGGTCGGCTCGTCGAGCAGGAGCAGTCGGGGCCGGTGGAGCAGGGCCATGGCGGTGTGGACGCGCCGCTGTTCGCCTCCGGAGAGCCGGGCGACGCGGCGTTCGAGCAGGGCCGTCAGGCCGAGGGGCTCGGCGACCTCCTCGATCCTCCGCGTCGCCTCGCGGCGGCGCAGTCCGGCCAGCTCCGCGAAGAAGCGCAGGTTCTGTCGGACGGTCAGGGGCGGGTAGACGCCCAGTTCCTGGGGGGCCAGGCCGAGCGCGCGACGGGCCCGGCGCGGGTCGCGGGCCGACGGAATGCCCCCTATCTCGATCTCCCCCGCGTCGGGGCGCAGCAGCCCGGCGACCAGGGACATCAGCGTGGTCTTGCCGGCTCCGTTGTGCCCGAGCAGGCCGACGACCTCGCCTTCGGCGATGTCCAGCGTCACGTCGTCCAGGGCCCGCACGGCGCCGTGGCTCTTGCCGACGCCGCGCAGGGTCAGCGCGGGCGGCGGACCGCCGTACGGGGTCCCTCCGTACGGGGTCCCGCCGCCGGGGTGGAGGTCGGGGGCGCCGGGGACGCGGGGGTCAGTCGACACGCTGTGACCAGGCGTCCGGGAGCAGGTCGGGCAGGCCCACGCGGGCCAGGTGCGGTTGCCAGGTCCGGGCCAGTTTGAACCCCTTCATCAGGCCGGTGCCGGAGCGCACGTCGGGCAGCGGCTCGCGGTACCCGAGGAGGGCCTCGGTGTCGCGCAGGTGCGCGCGCAGCCGCTCCAGCCACGCCTCGCCGCGTACGCCGCCCCGCGCGTCGCCGGCGTCCGCCGCGGCCGTGGCGTCCACGGCGTCCGTGCCCTCCGCCACGAGGGCCAGCCCGGCCTCGACCTCCGCCGCGGGCACGCCCGCGAAGGGGTCGCAGGCGGCCTCGTCGCGGCCGTAGCTCAGTTCGCCCTGGGTGCGCAGGCCCCGTACGGACAGCGAGAGCTGGACGAGTTCGTACGCCATGAGGACGGCGGCCTCGGTCTGGCCGGCGCGGGTGGCGCCCTCCACGTCCTCCAGGCGGGCGCGGCAGCCGAGCAGCAGGCGGGCCGCGCCGTGGGCGCGGAAGGCGAGGAGCCGGCGCAGGTCGGCGGTCTCGGTCGGATCGGCGGGTGGGGCCTCGGCGGCGGGGACGGTGGTGGGTGACGTCACGCGGGCACCTCCGGATCGGGTCGGGCCACGCCCAACCACACCATGTCTCCGACGAACAGCGGGGCCAGGTCGTCCGGGAGCGCGGAGCCCAGGGGGCCGGACCAGACGATCGCGCCGCCGCCGGCGGGCGGCAGGTCGGGGCGGTGCACCTCCAGGGCGCGCAACTGCCACCGGTCGACGACCGTACGGTCCTCCAGCACGGTGGTGGCGACGCCGGTGGACCAGCGCAACACCGCGTGCAGGGGCGCGGACCCGGGGGATCCGCCGGGTCCGCCCGTCAGCCGGTCGACGAGGGCCAGGCAGTGCGGCACCCGCTCCCGGGGGTCGAGCGGCGGCGCCAGCGCGTCCCGCAGGACGGCCAGTCCCTCGGTGTCGTCCAGCGCCTTGAGCTTCTCCCCCACCCACTTGGCGGCGAAGTAGCTCTCCCCGCCCGCCGCGGCGCGCGCGTTGAGCGCGGCGACCACCGCCTCCCGGGCGCGGGCCGCCGCCGCCGGCGGCCGGGCGCCGAGCAGCCAGCGGGCGGCCTGGGCGAGCCGGTGCGCCTCGACCGTCCACCACTGCTCCACCACGCGGGTCAGCCACGGGCGGCGCAGGGACTCGTGCCAGGCGTCCCAGGGCGGGCCGGCGAGCAGCGGCAGTCCGAGGGCGAGCCGGTTGGCGGTGTTGATGGCGCGGCGCCGGTGGTTCCAGCCCGGCTCGTCGACCGTCGCGAACCGGGGCCAGTCGTCGGTGCGCAGCGCGGCCGTGGTGTCCCGGACGGCGCTCGCCGTGCGGATGTTGACGTCCATCAGGGTGCCGTGCTCGTGGGACTGGATGGGGAAGCGGGTGAGTCGGTCGCTCTCCACGAGGACGAGCAGGTCGAGGTCGCTGCGGTGGTTGCCGAAGCCGGCGAGCACCGATCCGGCGGCGACGGCGAGCACCGGCCGGCCCACGCCCTGGTCCACCTCCCGGCGGACCGCGTCCAGGGTGATGCCGCGCTCCGCCAGGAAGGCGTCCAGACGGCGAGCGAGGATTCCGTGGTCGGGGAACGCTTCGGCACGTGTCGTGGTGGTCTCCATGACGGTCGGTGCACCTTTCCGATACGGCTGGAGGCTGCGCGGGGAACGGCTCCGGAGGCTTCGCCGGAGGAATTCGGGGGTCAGGCCGGCGGAATCCACGGTGATCCCCTCGGAAACCATCGGGATCTCCGTTCGGATATTCGACGGAACCCCGCCCGGAATCCGTCCGGAATCCGTTCGGATCTCCGCTCGGAGCCTGGTGTGGAATTCCTCTCCGGATCCGTCCGGGACCCTGCGGAAATCCGTGGGAGTTCTTCGGGGATCCGTCGTGAATCCGCGGGGGAACGCATTCGGATTGCGTCCGGAGTCGGTCCGGCGGTCCGTTCGGAATCCGTCCGAAGCCCTTCCGGTATTCCGTCGGGGCCCATGCTCCGCCGGCGGCCCGACCCAGCCTTCCAGGAGCCGTCGGCGCTGTGCAACGGGCGTTCCGGCAGCCGGAACACGGCTTCTCACGGGCCCGGTCGAGCCGCTAGAACCGTGAACCGGACCGTTTCTCCGCGCCCCGGCGTCCGCCCGCCGCGACCGCGCCGGCGGCGGGCCGGGAACCGGACCGGACCGACCAGGAGAGGACGGTGGCGGTGGACGCGACCGAGGGACGCGAGGCCGCCCGGAGCGCGCTGGAGGCGACGCGCCGGCACCAGTCGCCCCGGCTGGCCCTGGTCTACGGGATGAACGGCTCCGGTGCGATCGAGAGCCGCGGCGAGGGCGCCCGGCTGGTGCTCTCCGACGGCCGCACCGTCCTCGACTTCGGCAGCTACGCGGTGACCCTGCTCGGGCAGCGCCACCCCGCGGTGCTGGACGCCGTACGGCGGGAGCTGGAGGCGGTGCCGGTGTCCAGCCGGGTGTTGGCCAACGGGACGACCGCCGGACTCGCCCGGGCCCTCGCGGGCTGGGCCGACCCCGGGCGGCTGACGAAGGTGTGGCTCGGGCTCAACGGCTGCGACGCGGTGGAGGCCGCGCTGAAGCTGGCGCGCCTGGCCACGGGCCGTACGCGGGTGGTCGCGGTCGAGGGCGGCTACCACGGGAAGTCCCTGGGGGCGCTGGCCGCGACCTGGAACGCGCGCTACCGGCGCGCGTTGGAGCCCCTGCTCGGCGGTGTCACCCACGTCCCGGCCCGGATCTCCGCCATCCCGGCGGCCTTCGAACCGGACGACGTGGCGGCCGTCCTGGTGGAGCCCGTCCAGGGGGAGGGAGGCGTACGCCCCCTGGAACCGGGGTTCCTGACGGCCCTCGCGGACGCCGCGCGCGCCCGCGGCGCCTTCGTGATCGCCGACGAGGTCCAGACCGGGCTGCGCCGCTGCGGGCCCCGGTCGGTCGCCGTCGACCTCGGCGTGCGGCCGGACGCCGTACTGCTCGGCAAGGCGCTCGGCGGCGGGGTCCAGCCGCTTTCCGCCGTACTGGCCACGCCGGAGCTGTACGCGCCGCTGACCGCCGACCCGTTCGCGCACACCACGACGTTCTCCGGGCACCCCCTCGGGGCGGCGGCCGGGCTGGCCGCCCTGGCGGTGGTCGAGGAGCTCGCGGAGCGCGGAAGGCGGCTGGAGCACCTGTTCGCCGAGGGTCTCGCCGAGATCGCCGGACGCCACCTCGACCTGATCCGCGCCGTACGCGGCCGGGGGCTGCTGTGGGGCGTGGAGTTCGCGGGCGCCGCCGCGGCCGGGGAGGTGCTGATGGAACTCGGGCGGTGCGGGCTCGTGGTCTCCCCCTGCCTGGGCCGGCCCGAGGTCCTCCGGCTGCTGCCACCCCTGGTCGCCTCGGACGAGGAGGCGCGGGAGGCCCTCGCGATCCTCGACGCCGTCTGCGCCGCCGTGCCCGAAGAGTTCCGCCCCGCCGCGCGCCCCGCGCGACCCGCACCCGCCGCGGGGCGACCGTAGAACGCCCACCGGGAGGTCCGTCACCGTGCCGTACACCGAGCCCGCGCCGAGCGACCGGCGCGAGGTCCAGTACCGCTACCACCGGGGCCTGTTCCCCGCGCTGCACGACTGGGAGCGCACCGAACGCGCCATCGTCGGATTCACCGGCCGGGAGGGGCCCGAGGGGCTGCTGGGCCTGGACCAGATGGGGCACTTCGGGCCGCAGGGCTGCGACCTGGTCGTCGAGGCGGTCCTCGCCCGCGCCGAGCGGACCGCGGACCTGTGCGAGCTGGGCAGCGGATTCGGGGGCGCGCTGCGGTACGCGGTGGACCGGCTCACCGCCCGCGGCGCACCGGTGCGTCGGGCCCTCGGGATCGACCTCGTCCCGGAACACTGCGCGGTCGCGCGGGACATCGACCGGGCGCAGGGGCGTACGGCGTCGACGTTCCTGTGCGCCTCGGCCGGCGCCGTTCCCCTCGCCGACGCCTCGCTCGACCTCGTCCTGGTCACGGGATCGATGCCGCACTTCCCCGCGCCGGGCGAGGTCCTGCGCGAGGCCGCGCGGGTCCTGCGTCCGGGCGGGTTGCTCGCCGTCACGGAGGAGGTGAGCCTGACGCCCGGGGAGGGCGGGCCGTCGGAGGCGTTCCGGGTCACGCACCCGCGCGCGGTCTTCTGCACGACGCCGCTCGCGGAGCGGCTGCGCGCACTGGCGGGCGCGGGCTTCGTGGACGTCGTCCGCCGCGATCTGACGGACTGGGCGGTGGCGTTGCTCGCGGACCGCCTGAAGGTGCTCCGCGTCTTCCGGGGCAGTGTGGTGGGGATCTACGGGGCGGCGTCGACCGACCTCATCCGGGACACGCTCGCGGCGGCCCGCGCGGAGTACGTGGCGGGGCGCCTGTCGCCGGCCCTGATCACGGCGCGCAGAGCGTGATGTGACGCCCCGTCGCCACCGGTGCCGACCCTCGGGCCCTCCCGGCCCAACCGGCCCTCCTGGTCCGCCCGGCCCTCCCGGTCCCCCGGCCCGGCACTCTGCCGATCCGGGGCACGGTCGGCCCCGGCTGGTTCGGGGCCGGCTGGTTCCGCCCCGGCCGGCTCCGGGCCGAAGTACGCGCCCCCACACGGCCCCCGCACCCCCGTCGCCCGCGCGGCCGGGGTGGACCGCGCGGGCGTGACGGGAGCGGGGTTCAGTGCGCGGGCGCCAGCTCGGGAGTGCGTTGGAGGGCCCGCGACACGGCGGCGCACGCCGCCCTGAGGTGCGAGACCGCCCCGGCCACCTGGAGCCGACCGTGGGGGCCGGTGACGGCCAGGGCCCCCACCGCCGTGCCCGGTGTGGTGAGGAGCGGCGCCGCGATGCCCACGGCGCCGGTGGCACCGCGGACGGCGGCGAAGCCCTGGTTCCGCACCCGCCCCACCTCCCCCTCGACCTCCGCCCGGGGTGCCGCCGGGGGCCGCTCCGGCGACGCGGCGCCGAAGGCGTGGAAGACCCGGGCGGCCGCGCGGGCCGAGGCCCACGCCTCGTCCTCGACCCCCGGCCGGGCACCCGCACCGGGCACGCGGCGCACCGCGTCCACCAGGGCGGGATCCCGGCCGCAGGAGTCGGAGATGAAGATGAAGGCGCTGCCCCGGGTGACGTGGTGGAGCTGCTCGGCGTAGGGGAAGGCCAGGTCGCGCAGTTTGAGCTGCCGGGGGACCCGCGTGCCCAGGGTGAAGAGCGCGACGCCGAGCCTCAGTCCCCTCTCCCCCCGCTCCAACATCCCCTCCTCGACGAGTTCCGCGATGATCCGGTGCGCGGTGGCCTTCGGTATATCGGCTCTGCGCGCGATCTCCGAAAGCTGGAGTTCTGGTTCACCCGGCCGAAAGCAACGCAGAATGCTCAGGCCGCGCGCGAGCATGGAACGAGAGCGCTGATCGGACAAAGACACCTCCCCTGAGGGGCCCGGTGGAGCGGCTGAGGACATGCGGACGCGCCCACCGCGAACAAGGCATCCGATGTCGTCGGGAACACCTGTTGCGTACAGGGTTTCCGGTTCTCGGGGACGCTTCTCGTGCCGCGTTCCCGCCGATGTCGACCGAGTTCGACGGCCGGAATCTGTACGGAAAGAAAACTGTAGCAGTACCGAGTTGGTCGCCGGCTCGGTGGAAATTCGCCCGGCACCGTGAACAAGTCACTTCGCACGAGTACGTCGGGAGGGGTTTGGGGCGGCGATTTCACCGTCTGCGCAGGGTGGGCGCGGACCGCGCGACCGCGCGTGGGGGCGCGCGGTCGCGTACGACGGCCGAAGAACGGGAAACCGGTCATTATCCGCACATGGCCGACGGGATGGGACATGTGGGAGCGCTTCGGAGAGGCCCCGGTCAGTCCACGAGCACGCCGGGGTTGAGGATGCCGCGCGGGTCGAGCGCGCCCTTCGCGGCCCGCAGGGCGAGGGCGAAGGGCTCGGGGCGCTGGCGGTCGTAGAACGGACGGTGGTCCCGGCCGACGGCGTGGTGGTGGGTGATGGTGGCCCGGTGTCGGTGCAGGACCTCGCCGGCGACGGCCTTGAGGTCGTCCCAGAGGGCGACCTCGTCGCCCTCGCGGCCGCCGGCGAGGACGGTGAAGTAGGGCGCCGCTCCGTCCGGATAGACGTGCGTGAGGCGGCAGTTGACGATCGCGGGGTGGCCGGTGGCCCCCAGCGCCGCCGCGCCGACCTCGGTGCGGACCGCGTCGATCAGCGCGGGTATCCGGTCCCAGGTGGCCGCCGTCTCGAAGGTCTCGGCCACGGCGCCCATCCGCACCAGTCCGTCGCGCAGGTAGGGCATCCGCAGGAACGCCGATCGCCAGGCGCCCACGGCGGCGTCACCCGAGCCCCCGCCCGCGCCCGCGCCGTCCTCGCCACCGTCACCGGGTCGGCCGCCGTACGAGCGGGCGAGGTCGACGGCGCCGCGCAGGCGGTCGGTCACCGGTCCGTCCGCCGACTCGAAGCCGAGGACCAGCACGGCGTGACCGTCGTGCGCCGCGCCCGCCATCGCGGCCTCGCCCGCGTCCAGCAGACGGCAGTTGGCGGGGGCGAGGTCGCACTGCGCGAGGGCGCGGACCGCCTCCAGCGCACGCCCGAAGTCGGCGAAGGCGACCGCGGCGGACGCCTTGTGCCGGGGGCGGGCCTGGAGCCGCACCCACGCCTCCGTGATGATCCCGAGGGCCCCTTCGGAGCCCAGGAAGAGGCGGTCGGGCGAGGGGCCCGCCCCGGAGGCGGGCAGCCGCCAGGAGTCGTTCGTCCCCGCGGGGGTGACGACGCGCAGCGACTGCACGAAGTCGTCGATGTGCGTGCGGCCGGTGGCGTAGTGCCCGCCGGCCCGGGTGGCGAGCCAACCCCCCAGGGTGGAGAACTCGAAGCTCTGCGGGAAGTGCCGCAGGGTGAGTCCGTACGGCCGGAGTTGGTCCTCCAGGCTCGGGCCGAGGGTGCCGGCCTGGATCCGCGCGGCCCGCCCGGCGGTGTCGACCTCCAGGACGCGCCCCATGGCGGTCAGGTCGAGGGACAGCACCGCCCGGTGGGCGTCGCCCCGGTACTCCACACCGCCGGTGACCGAGGAGCCGCCGCCGTACGGGACGACGGCGATCCCGCGCTCGCCCGCCCAGTCCAGCAGGTCGGCCACCTCCCGGTCGTCCGTCGGGCGGGCGACGAGGTCGGGGACGCGGCCCGGCCGCCCGCGCAGGGCGCGCACCACGTCGCGGTACGCCTTGCCCCTCGCGTGCGCGGCGCGGTCCCGGGGGTCGGCGGTGAGGACGTGGGCCAGGCTCGGCGGGGGTGCGACGGCGGGGGCGCCGATGCCGAGGTCGCGGATCCGGGGTACGGGGAGCGGGCGGGCGAGCGTGCCGGGGAGCAGGGCGCCCATCGCCACGCACTCGGCGTCGTCGGGGTGCGCGTCGGTCCAGCCCCAGCCCCACCAGGAACGGGTGCGGGAGGTGGGCTGCGCGGTGGTGCCGGCCATGGAGGCGCTCCAGGGGTCGGAGGAATTTACCCAGCGGTAAATTACCTACTGATAATATCGGCGCATGGCAACCCCTTCCTCGAAAGCCGGCACCAAGGGAGTCCCCCGGCACGAGCGCCGGCAGCAGATGCTGGACGCCGCCACGCAGGAGTTCGGCACCCGCGGCTACGCCGCCGCGTCGCTCCCCGCGATCGCCGCGCGCGTGGGCGTCACCAAGACGCTGCTGCACCAGTACTTCGGGACCAAGGAGGACCTCTACGTCGCCTGCCTTACCCCGGTCGGGGACCGTCTCCTCGACACCATCCGTACGGCGATGGGCCCGGACGGGGCCGCGCCGCAGACCCCGTTGCGCGTGCTCCACGGCATCTTCACCGCGCTGGAGGGGCAACGGGAGGCGTGGTTCGTGCTCTACGACACCACCCTGCCGGAGGGGGGCGAGGCGGCCCGGCGGGCCTCGGAGTACTGGTCGGCCATCGACCGGCTCGCGGCCGGCGGCACCGCCGAACTGCTGCGCGCGGCCGGATCCACCGACCCGCTCGACGCGGACGCGCTTCTGTACGTCTGGCGGGACCTGGTCGCCACCCTCGTCCGCTGGTGGGTCAAGCACCCGGAACAGACCCCGGCGGCCATGACCCGACGCTGCGCCCGTCTCTTCGCGACCGCCGCCACGCTCGTCCCCGAAGCCTCCGAAGCGGCCGAAGCCCCCGAAGCCGACGGGCCGGACGCCGGCGGCCCCGTCTGACGGACCCGGCCGACACGCGCACCGGACGGATCGGGGCCATCATGGCGGGAGGTCTCCCGCGCGCGGGAGACCGGCTCCGAGTCGGGAGGTGACCGGCGGGCATGGACGAATCACGCAGGGCCTGGATCGGGATCGGCGTCGTCCTCGCCGTCATCCTGCTGAACCTCGCGGCCATCATCCTGATGAACACGCTTTGAGGCGGCGGCCGGCGCCCCGCCGGGCCTGCCCGGCGCGACCGGGGCGTCCTCGCGCCCGCACGGTCCCGCGCCCGGCGCGAGGGGGGTCAGGGCCGTGTCCACCCGCGACGGGCGGGCCCGGCGGGGGTGGACACGGCGGATCCGCGGCGGTCCGGACTCGCCTTCGCGGCGACGTCCGGACCCCTACGGGATGGTCAGGCCGGCACCTCGCTCGGCAGACCGCGGGTGGTGACCACCCGGGCGCTGCCGTCGACCAGCCGGTAGGACAGGCCCACCACGGCGGTGCGCCCGGCCGCGACCTGGTCGGCTATGACGCGCGAGCGGTCCATGAGGAGGTCGACGGTGTGCCGTATGTGCTCGGCGATGATGTCGTCCTCGTCGGTGAGTCCGGCGGCGCGGGCGGCCAGCACGCTGGGGGTGACGCGTTCGATCACGTCGCGCACGTAGCCGGTGGCGCTGACGCCGTCGGTCAGGGCGGCGCGGGTAGCGGCGACGGCACCGCAGGTGTCGTGGCCCAGCACGACGACCAGCGGGGCGTCGAGCACGCTCACCGCGTACTCGATGCTGCCCAGCACCTCCGGACCGGCGACGTGGCCGGCGGTGCGGACGACGAACAGGTCGCCCAGACCGCGGTCGAAGATGATCTCGGCGGCGAGCCGTGAATCGGAGCAGCCGAAGAGCACGGCGAAGGGGGTCTGGGCCGGTGCGGTCTCGGTGCGGCGCGCGGCGTCCTGGTTCGGGTGCTCGGGGGCGCCCGCCGTGAAGCGCCGGTTGCCGGCCAGCAGCAGCTCGTAGGCCTCGGACGGAGTCGGTGACAGCGAGGTACTCATGACCGCAGGCTACGGCCCCGCCCGCGTCCGCACACCGTGGGGTACGTCGCACGGGCGGACCTCGGCGGCCCGGCCCGCCCCGCCCGCTCGGCGCGGGCGTCCGCCGGGACCGTCGGCGCCCGCAGGTCGGGCGCTCCCCCGCGCGGGTGGCGGGCTCCGGCGGCGCCCGCGCGCGTGCGGACCGGCCCGCGCCCCGCGCAGCGCGTCACCGGGCTCCGCGGCCGTACCCCTGCCGGGGCGCCGGCGCGACCCCGCCGGCTCACGAGCGGTCCTCCGGCGCCGTCCCGCCCCTTCGGCCCGGACGGGTGATCGAGCCCGGCGGCGGGGGCGCCCCCGGCGCCCGACCGACCCGCCCCGTCGTCGCCGGTCAGGACTCCTGGCCGGTCAGGACTCCTGGCCGGTCGCGGCCAGGACGATCTCGCGGACCGTGACGTGCCGAGGCCGCCCGTAGGCGTACGCGATGGCCGCGGCCACCTCGTCGGGGTCCAGCGCGCCGCCCGCCGATTCCTTCCACTCCTGGTAGTCGCTCTTGATCCGCTCGTCGCTGGTGTGCGACAGCAGTTCCGTCTCCACGGCCCCCGGGGCCACGGTCACCACCCGGACCCCGGTGGCGGCCACCTCCTCGCGGAGGTTCTCCGACATGGAGTGGACGGCGAACTTGGTCCCCACGTACGCCGCGTGGTTCGGGAACGTCTTGCGGCCGGCCACCGAGCCGATGTTCACGATGGTGCCCGCGCCCCGGTCCACCATCGCGGGCAGGACCGCGCGGGTCGCGTACAGCAGGCCCTTCACGTTGATGTCGAGCATCCGCTCCCACTCGTCGACCGGCTGGTCGGCGATCCGGCCCAGCAGCATCGCGCCCGCGTTGTTGACCAGCAGGTCCACCGGCCCGTACCGCTCCTCGGCCTCGCGCACGGCGGCCTCCACGGCCGGCCGGTCGGTGATGTCGACCTTCCGGCACAGGGCGTCGGGCAGCCCCAGCTCCTCCATGCGCTCCAGTCGGCGGGCCAGCAGGAGCAGCGGGTGCCCCTGGGCGGAGAACAGGCGGGCGGTGGCCGCGCCGATGCCGGAACTGGCGCCGGTGATCACGATCAGGGGCTTGGGCATGCCGGTCGGGGCCTTTCCCTCGGGGGCGCGGACGACGGAGCCCCGGCGCGGGCCGTCGGCTCCCGCCCCAGGAGACCACCGCCCGCCGGAGCCCGCCCGGCGCCACCGGGCGTGGTGCCGCCCGACCTGCCCGGATACCCCCGTGCGGCGCAACGGCGAGGAGGGCTCCGGGGTGGCACGGGGCATGGTCCGCGGGAGCGGAGCGACGGGGTAACGTCTTTGTCATGTTCTTCCAGACGCCGATTCCCGAGTGAACGCGTGACGGGCACCCGCCGACGTCCATCCCCGTGGCCGCGCCCGTCCCCACCGCCGAATCCGTAGACCCCTCCACCTCACCACCGGGAGAACCCGTGCCCGACAGCAAGAACATCAACAACCCCGTGGGCCAGGGCGGCGGCCCGCGCAAGCGGCAGTCCCGCGCCGAGCGGCAGGACAACGGTCCGCACCGCAACCGCGACCGCCAGAGCGCCGCCGACCGCAAGGCGGAGCTGATCCGCCTCATGCGCGAGAAGGCGGGCACGGCCGACGCCGCCACCTCCCCGACCGACGACGCCGCCGCCGCCGGACAGCAGGACGGGGACGCCGCCCGCAGCTGAGGCACCGCCGCCGCGGGGCGGCGCACCGCCCGTGGGAGGGGCCCGTACCGCGCCGCGCGGTACGGGCCCCTTCGCCGTACCGGGCCCGGCCGGGCCCGCCGACCCGACCGGGACCCGGTCCGCTGACGGTCCGGTAGATTCGGCGGCGCAGCTGATCTTCAGGAGAGCGGCCGGGGGGCCGCGCGTGCGACACGGGGGCAGTGGGTGCGGAGCACAGACGCGCGGGACCGTCGGCGGGAGACCCTGCTGCAGTGCTGGCGCGCGATCGAGCTGTTCAGTCCGCCGACCATCCCGGCGCCGCCCCGCCGGCGGCCCGCCGCGCGCTCCGGTTCGGCGGACGAGTACGTCGTCGACCTGACCCCGGAGCCGGGCCGGGCGGCGCCCCCGCTGCCCTGGGCCGTGGACCATCCGGAGACGGGGGCGCGCCGGGCGCCGTACGGCCGGATGTGGCGCCACGAGGTCTACTGCGGGGTCTTCGACCTGGAGCTGCTTCGCCAGGCGATGATCGCGGTACTGCCGCCAGGGACCGATCCCGACCCCGGGGTGCCGCAGTCCGAGCTGGTGCTGTCGGGCCAGAGCGCGATGTTCGCGCTGGTCGTGGACGACGAGGGCCGACCGGTCGAGGACACGTCCGTCGTGTCCGCGTGCGCCTGGGCGACGGGCCGGCTGTTCGATCCGGGGCCGTCCACGCCGGGGTGGCTCGACGGTTTCGAGGAGCTCGACGACGCGTTCGGCCGGGCGGTCGACGAGCTCACGGCCACCGCGATCCCCTACGGGCCCACCGCCCCGGAGGCCGGCGCGGTCTTCGAGCGCCGGCCCGGCGCCGAGGCCGCGTCGGGAGCGCCGGGCGGCACGGCCGGTGGCGGGGGCTGGCAGCGGCTGCTCGCCGAGATCCTGGGCGGCGCCGCCGTCGGCGCGGTCGGCGCCCTGTTCGGGGAGGTCGCCGGCGCCGCGGTCCAGGGCGCTACGGAGCCCCTGGTCCGCCGCGCCGCGGACTGGGCCGCGGCCCGCCGCCCCGCCGGGGAGCAGGCGGGCTCGGGCTCGGGACGGCCCGACGGCGCCGGGGAGGTCCGCGCGGGGGCGCCGGTCGAGGTCGCCGCAGCCGCGCCCGGACCCGTGGTCGACGCCGGAGCCGCCGCCGACCCCGCCCCCGCCACCGACCCCGCCCCCGTCCCCGGCGCCGGATGCCGTGCGCTCGGGTTCGCGGACCTGGTCGCCCTGACCGCGCAGATCGCCGACCTGTGCGGCGTACGGGATCACCTGCGGCCGCGCGTGATCCGCGTGCGCAGCCGGCTGGTCCACCGACCGCGTGACCCTCGTACGAAGGTCACGGCCGCGGCCCCGTTCCTGAACAGCCTGCTCCCGCCCGATCTGGCCCGGGTGTCCGCCGCCGTGGGCGAGGGGATCGGGCCGGCGCTGGAGGCGTACCTGACGGAGCTCGACGAGGTCGCGGTGGGGGCGCGGACGGACGTCCGCCAGGAACGCGGGGTCGTGCTGGACGGCGTGGCTCCGGATCTGGTTCCGGCCGGCCGCTGGCCCGCGGCGGCGCGGTTCCCGCTCGCGCTGAGCCAGCAGTTCGCGGTCGACCGCATGCTCGCCGACCGGGCGGGGACCGGGGGCGGGATGTTCTCCGTGAACGGGCCGCCCGGCACGGGCAAGACGACGATGCTGCGCGACCTGGTCGCCGCCCTCGTCGTCGAGCGGGCGGCGGTGCTGGCCTCGTACGACCGGCCCTCGCAGGCGTTCACCGGCCCGGCGTGGCGGGGCAGGGACCGCCAGGGCGCCCACGCCCGCTTCGTGTCGCGGCTCGACCCGCGCCTGACCGGGTTCGAGATCGTGGTCGCCTCCTCCAACAACGGCGCCGTGGAGAACATCACCGCCGAACTGCCCGCCGTCGACGCGCTCGACGACCACTGGCGCGGCGACCCCGACCCCTACGTCGACCCCTTCGCCGACCTCGCCTCCGCGCTCCTCGGCGGGCCGGCCTGGGGTCTGGTCGCGGCGGTGCTCGGCAACAAGGGCAACCGCAGGGAGTTCGGGGAACGCTTCTGGTGGGGCCGGCTGCCCGAGAAGGAGAGCGACGCCCGCGAGGCCGCGGGGCTGGAGCCGCTGCGCGGCATGCGGGAGATCCTCGGCGACTGGATCCCTCCCCGGCCCCGCCCCGGCGGCGCGCGTCCCGCCACCGGCGCGGACGGGACCGCGGCGGCGGTGGCCGGCCCCGCCGAGGCCGTGCCCTCGTGGACCGGCGCGGTCGCCGCGTTCCGTGCCGCACAGGCCGAGGTCGAGCGGCTGCGGGCGGAGCGCGCCGGGTTGGCCGTGACGCTGGCGGCCGTCGAGTCCCCCTCGGCCGGTCGGGCGCTCGCGGACCTGGAGGCCGCCGTGACCCGCGCCGACCTGCGGGTCGGCGAGGCCGTCGCGGACCTGGACCGGGCCGCCGCCGCCTCGGCCGCCGCCCGGAGCGCCACCGCGGCGGCCGAGGCCGCCCACCGGGCGACGTCCGAGCACGTGCCGCGGGCCCACCAGGAGCTGGCCGGCGCCCGCGCGGACCTGTCGGCCGCCCGTGAACGGGCCGCGCACCACCGCGAGTACGTGACCGCGCTCACCGTCCGCCACGACGCTCCCCCGGTCGTCGAGCGGGGCCTGCGTGGGGGGCTGCGCCGCCTGCTGCGGAGCACGGCCGAACGTGAGGCGGCGGAGCGGCAGCAGGAACACACCCAGGCCGAGATCGCGGACCTGCTCGTCCGGCAGCGCGCCGCGCTCGACGAGGCCGTGGAGCGGGTCGCCGAGGCCGTGCGCGCCGAGTCCCTGGCCGCGGACCGGCACGCCCGGTCCGGTACCGCCGTCGCCGGGGCCTTCGCGGACCTCACCGCCGCGCTCGACCGGGAACGGGCCGCGAGCGAGCGGGAGGCGGTGGCGGTCGCCACCCTCGGGCACGTCCGCCACCTCGCGGACGCGGCCCGCCGTGACCTGCGGGCCGCCGTGACGGAGCTCGACGACCGCCGGCGCGCTCTGCGGGAGGCGGCCCGGACGCTGCCGTCCCTGCCCCTCGGCTGGGCACACCTCGACGAGGCCGATCAGGAACTCGGCTCACCCTGGTCGGACGAGGCGTGGTCCACCGCACGCGGCGACCTGTTCCTGGCCGCGCTCGACCTGCACCGCGCGTTCGTCGCCGGGGCCGCGCAGAAGGTCCGGGGCAACCTCCAGGTCCTCATGGAGTTGATGGCCGGCACCAACGGGCCCGTTCCCGACGAGGAGGTCGCGCACGCCTGGCACACCCTCTTCCTCCTGGTGCCCGTCGTCTCCACGACGTTCTCCTCCATCGGCAGCATGTTCGCCCGGCTCGGCCGGGAGTCGATCGGCTGGGTCCTCGTCGACGAGGCCGGACAGGCCACCCCGCAGGCCGCCGCCGGGGCCCTGTGGCGGGCCCGGCGCGCCGTCCTGGTCGGCGATCCCCTCCAGCTCGAACCGGTCGTCACGATGCCCGCGGCCCTCCAGCACCGGCTGCTGCGCGCCTACGGCGTCGACGAGCACTGGCTGCCCTCGGCCACCTCGGCCCAGGCCGTCGCCGACCGGACCAACCGCCACGGCACCTACCTGCCCGCCCCGGACGGCGGCGACGAGCAGGTCTGGGTGGGCTCGCCGCTGCGCGTGCACCGCCGCTGCGAGGAGCCGATGTTCACGGTCAGCAACGAGGTCGCGTACGGGGGCCTGATGGTCCACGGCACCGCGCACAAGGCGTTCCCCGACGCGGACCGGGACGGCCTGCTCCCCAGCCGCTGGCTCAACACCGACGATCCGGCGCGCCCGTCCGACGCGCCGTGGGGCGAACGCGACCGCCGGGCCTTCGAGTTCGTCCTCGACCACCTGCGCCGGCAGGGCGTGGACGTCGAACGCGTGCGCGTCATCGCCCCCTTCCGGGCGCTGGTCGCCGCGTGCCAGAAGGTCTGCCGGGGCCGTGAGGAGTGGACGTCCGCGCTGATCGAGGAGCGCTGCGCCACCGTCCACCGGGCCCAGGGCAAGGAGGCCGACGTGGTCGTCCTCGTCCTCGGCGGCGGCCGACCCGGCGCCCGCGCGTGGGCGGCCCGCACCCCGCACCTGCTCAACGTCGCCGCCAGCCGCGCCAAACGCCGCCTCTACGTCATCGGCGAGCGCGCCCTGTGGGCCCCGCTCGCGCACTTCGACGTCCTCGCCTCCGAACTGACCGAGTTCCACCACCTGCGCGACCGCGCCGACTGGCCGCCGGAGAGCGACCTCCACGAAGCGACGGACGCACCCCGAGCCTCCGAACGGCCCTGAAGAACCCGCTCGCCCCGAAAGATCTTCGGCCCTGACACCATGTCACGGCCATTTCTCCGGTGATCCATTGACCGGTGGCGAGATGCCCGGATAGAAAGATCACGATCAGGACTCGCGGCGCTCCCAGGGCCCCCTGCGTCCCATCCCCACGACCGCGACAAGTGAGCGAGCACCATGACCGTACAGCGACGGCACGACCCGGACGAGCGCGGCTTCGCCAGCGACAACTACGCGGGGGCGCACCCCGAGATACTCGCCGCGATAGCCCTGGCCAACGGCGGCCACCAGGTCAGCTACGGCGCGGACGTGTACACCGAACGCCTCCAGGAAGTGGTGCGCGGCCACTTCGGCCCCACCGCGCACGCGTACCCGGTCTTCAACGGCACCGGCGCGAACGTCTTCGCGCTCCAGACCATGCTCGACCGCTGGGACGCCGTGGTCTGCGCCGAGTCGGCCCACATCAACGTCGACGAGGGCGGGGCGCCCGAGAAGGTCGCCGGCATCAAGCTCCTGACGGTGCCCACCCCGGACGGCAAGCTCACCCCCGAGCTGATCGACCGTCAGGCCTGGGGCTTCGAGGACGAGCACCGCGCCCGGCCCCGGGTCGTCTCGATCGCCCAGTCCACCGAACTCGGCACCTGCTACACGCCGGACGAGATCCGCGCGATCTGCGACCACGCGCACGACCTCGGCATGCTCGTCCACCTGGACGGCGCCCGGCTCGCCAACGCCGCGGCCACCCTGGGCGTGTCCCTGCGCGAGATGACCACCGACGTCGGCGTCGACGTCCTCTCGCTCGGCGGCACCAAGAACGGTCTGCTCTTCGGCGAGGCGGTGATCGTCCTCGACGAGCGCGCGGTGCGCGGCATGGCCCACCTGCGCAAGACGAGCATGCAACTGGGCTCCAAGATGCGCTTCATGTCGGTGCAGTTCGAGGCGCTGCTCGGCGGTGACCTCTGGCTGCGCTCGGCGTCCCGCGCCAACGCGATGGCCCGCCGACTGTACGAGGCGGTGCGCGCACTGCCGGGCCTGGAGATCGCCCGCCCGGTGCAGGCCAACCAGGTCTTCGCCGTCCTGCCCCCGGCCGTCACCGAGCGGCTCCAGAAACGGTTCCGCTTCTACACCTGGAACGAGCGGACCGGCGAGGTCCGCTGGATGACCTCCTTCGACACCACCGAGGAGGACGTGGACACGTTCGCGGAGGCGATCGCGCGGGAGCTGGCGGCGGAGCGCGGCGAGGGCCCGGCGGACGCGCTGACCCCGACCGAACGCGAGGAACTGGTGCGCCTGCGCGCCCGGGTCCGCGAGATGGAGGAGGCCATCGAGGCGCTGGGCGCGCGGTAGGACATCGCCCCCGCGACGGGAGGGCGGGCCCACCCTTCCGACGCCGTGACGGCCCTCGGGGCGCGGGCGTTGTCCCGGGTGTGCGCGGACCCCGGCGGAAGCGAGCGGCTCCGGCGGCTCCGGTTCGCGCGTGGTTCGGACGGAGAGGGAGCGGGCGAGGGATGATGGGCACCGATTGGCGAAGGCGGTCCGTGGTCGTGACCGGCGGGACGCGCGGGATCGGCCGGGGCATCGCGGAGTTGTTCGCCCTGCGCGGCGCGGCCGTGGTGGTGACCGGCCGGGACGGGGCGGTCGCCCGCGAGGCCGCCGACGAGATCGCCGACGCCACGGGCGGACGGGTCGAGGGCCTGGGTGTGGACCTGCGGGATCCGGAGGCGATCGAGCGGGTGGCCGCCGAGGCGGAACGGCGCCACGGTCACGTGGACGTGGTGTGCGCGAACGCCGGGGTCTTCCCGGAGAAGCCGCTGCGCGACATGAGCGCCGAGGACGTGGACGACGTCCTCGCGGTCAACCTGCGCGGCTCGATCCTGACCGTGAAGGCCTTCCTGCCGGCGATGGAGCGGGCCGGTCACGGCCGCGTCGTACTGACCTCCTCGATCACCGGCCCCGCCACCGGGTACACCGGCTGGACCCACTACGGGGCGAGCAAGGCGGGCCAGCTCGGATTCCTGCGGGGCGCCGCACTCGAACTCGCGCCCTCGGGCATCACGGTCAACGCCGTCCTGCCCGGCAACGTCCGCACCGAGGGCCTCACGGGGCTGGGCGAGGAGTACCTGCGGCGGATGACCGCGTCGATCCCGCTCGGCCGACTCGGCGAGACCGCCGACGTCGCCCACGCCGCGCTCTTCCTGGCATCCGACGAAGCCGCGTTCATCACGGGCCAGACCCTCACCGTCGACGGCGGCCAGACCCTCCCCGAATCCCTGGACGCCTTCACCCCACGCACTCCCTGACCCGCCCCCCGGCCCCGTCGATCGGCCGCGCGGTGCGGCAGCCCGGACGGGGCCCGGTAGCCGCTACGGGGCTGCGGGGATCAGGACGGGCTCGCCCGTGATCACGAGGGTGGCGACGCGTCCGGGGGGACCGACGGGGCCCGCGGGTCCGGCCACGCCCTGGGGCCCGGCGGGCCCGGCCGCTCCCGGGGTGCCGGCCGGGCCGGGGACCCCGGGAGCGCCCTGGGCTCCCGCAGGACCGGGGGCTCCGGCCGGGCCGGCCGGTCCCGGGGCTCCGGCAGGGCCGGGAGGTCCGGCGGGTCCGGGGGGGAAACGGCGGCCCTTCGGGGTGGGGCTCGCACGACTCCCACGGCCGCGCCTCGGCGCATGCGTCGTGGTGCGGAGGCGGATCCACCGTCAGGTACCGCGCGTCCGACGGTTCCTGCGGGCCGGCGGCGGCCGCGGGCGCCGCGAAGCCGGCGCCCGTGAGGGCGAGCGAGACGACGGCTCCGGCGACCCATCCGGTCCGGCGCGGCGGACCGCTCCGCCGTGTCGCTGCTGTGCTTTCAGACGGCATGCGTGTGCTCCTGATCATCGTCCGGTGGAAGTGGACCCGGGGCCCGGGCCCGTGGGCGGTCGGCGACCGCCTTCGGGTCGTCGCGGGGCCCTCATGGCGTGGCGCAGACGGCGTACGGGGTGAGGGTGACGTCGTCCCGCGTCCTGTTCTGCCCGTTCACCTCCCAGGCGTCGGTGCCGGGTACCGGCCTGCTGACGAGCTGATCCGGTGCGGGACCGGTGGATCCGAATCCGCCGCCGGTCAGCACGCTGCCGGCCGGGCAGGACACCTTCGAGGTACCGGGCACCGAACCCAGGTCGATTCCGATGAGCCCGGGACCGTCGACGGTCGCGGAGACTGAGTTGGTGGCGAGGTCGATGACGGACATCCCGTGCACGCCGTTGGGGTGGCTGACGTACAGGCGGGCTCCGGTGGGGGAAACCGTCATCTCCGCGGGATCGAAGGTGGTGGGGATCGACGTGACGACGCTGTTCGTGGCGGCGTCGATGACCGTCACCCGGGAGTTGTTCCGGTCGGCGACGTAGACGCGCCTTCCGTCCCGCGAGACCTTCACGCCGTCCAGCCCCTGGCCGACCGGAATCGGCACCACGACCGTGTTGGTGGCGGTGTCGATGACCGATACCTCGCCCGAGTTGTTCTCCGTGACGTAGACGCGCGCGCCGCTCGGCGAGATGGCCACCTTGCGCGGTGCGCTCGGTCCGACGTCCACCGTCGTGACGGGCGTCATGGTGGCGGAGTCGATCACTGCCACCACACCCGCGCCCCGATAGGCGACGTAGACGCGCTTCCCGTCCGGGGAGACCGCCAGCCCGTTCGGGAGCGTGTCCACCCCCGTCTCCAGGGTGCCCACGACGGCATCGGTGGCGGTGTCGATCGCCACCACGCGGTTGGCCGCTCCGTTCCCCTCCACGGTGACGTAGGCGCGACGGTCGTCCGGCGAGACGGCCACGCTCTCCGGAGTGCCGTTCCCCGTGGGGATCTCGGCCACCACGGTGTTGGTGAGGGCGTCGATCGCCGAAACGGCGCCCGAGTCCCGCTCCGTCACGTACACCTTCTTGCCGTTTCGGGTGGCGGCGACCTGGAGGGGCCCGCTGAACGCTCCGGTGTCGATGCTCGTCACGAGGGTGTTGGTGGCGGTGTCGAACACCCGGACCTCGTTCTGGCCCGTGTTGGCGACGTACGCGTACGTGCCCGGTGCGGCGGGAGCCGCCAGGGCGACGGACGGCGTCAGAACGGCCGCGGCGGCGAGTACCGCGCACGAAGCCTTCCGAACGCCGCGCTTCGACACGTACCCCCGGACGCTCCCCACACGCGGATTCCCGCGGACGGCGAAGTGCTGCATGGGTCCTCCTCGAACGACCCGATCAGGGAGTGTCCCTGTTCGAGCTGCGAGGAACGTTCTATGCGTACTTATATCTGATTATCAATCACAACATGTCCCCAGTCATCCGAATGCCGCAATCCGGCCCGCCTCCGGGGCGGGGTCGACGGCCAGGCCCCGGCGCGAACACCGCGTCGGACCGCCACGGCCGGCGACCCGATACGGGATCACCCCTCGACAGACCCCCGAAGCCCGAGCTCAGCGGACCCTTCCCCTGGGCTTCAAGTGGGTCGGCGGGAGCTGCGGCGCCGGGATCGGGGGGCCGTCGTAGCCCTTGACCTCGCCGTAGCGGGTGCCGTTCGTCCAGTCCTCGCGGAACCGCTCGATCTCCTCGTGGGAGCGGCCGATCCAGTTCCAGAACATACCACTCCTCAGGAGCATCGGTGCAGGTCAGAGCACTCCTAGGCCGCTGAAGGTCAGCAAACCGTCAGCATCGCAAGCCAAGGAGTACTACCACCGTGGCAGCCACGACAACCATCCACGGCACCGGCACCGTCTTCAAGGACTGCGGGCACGCACCCTCCTATTGGCCGAAGTGTGCCCACGGCTGGAAGATCCGGTACCGCAATGCCTTCGGCAAGCAGAGCCAGGAGTCCGGCTTCCCCGACAAGGACAAGGCGTCCGAGCGTCTGTTGGAGATCCACAACCAGAAGGCCTCCAAGCCGGCGAACCAGGCGAAGGCCCAGCGCATCGCGCGATACGGCCAGATGCGGTTCGACGAGTACGCCACCGCGTGGAAGGAAGGCCAACGCCACCTCGCGCCGGCGTCCGTCGGCCACCTCGACTCGCTGCTGCAGCACCACCTCTATCCGGCCTTCGGCAGCCGCCGGATGGGCACCTTCGACCACAAGGTCGTCGACGGGTTCATACGCACGATGGAGCGGAACGGCGCCGGGCTGGCGACGCAGTCGAACGCCTTCGACAAGCTCAAGGCGATCCTGCTCGACGCGCACCGCCTCGGCCTCTTCGAAGAGAGCCCACTGCTCGGCGTGCAAGCACCGGTTTACGACCCCAAGAAGGCCGTCATCCCGTCGCCCGAGCAGTTGCGCAACCTGCGCCTCGCGGGCGACGACATCTTCACCCTGCTGGTCGACGTCATGAGCGGGTGCGGCCTCCGCAACGCGGAGGCGGCCGCGGTCAACGTGAACAACATCGTCGCCGACGACGTGTACCGCGTCACCGAGCAGGTCAACCAGACCACCAAGCACTACGAGCGCCTCAAGCACCGGAAGCCGGGCGAGTATCGGGACGTTCCCCTGCCTGCCCGAGTGAAGGACAGCATCGAGTGGTACGCCGACAAGTACGGCACGGTGGACGGCTATCTGTTGCGCCATCCGCACGACGCTGGCCGCCCGTACCAGCCGTACCTGCTCCAGAACCAGTGGCAGAGGCTGAAGCGCTCCGGCGCCGTCGACATCCCAGAGGGCATGGTGATCTACGGTTGCAGACACTTTTTCGCCTCGAACTGCCTCGCACATCGGATCCCGATTACCGACGTCGCGGAGTGGATGGGCCACAAGAGCCTGGAGATAACGTTCAAGATCTACCGGCACCTCATGCCCGGATCGATCGGCCAGGCGGCCAAGATGCTCAACGTCGAGCTGACTGCGTAGCCGGTCGTATACCAGAGGATCCCCGGTTAGCCCAACCGGGGATCCCCTGGACCATGGATGCCGTCAGCAGCAGTTCGAGCAAGGAGTTCCGATTTCAAGCGATTTCATCTCCGCCAAGCAGTTGGCTCACCAGCTCAACATGTCTCTCTCATGGGTCTACGGAGAGGCAGCTCGATTGGGCCTACCCAGCTACAGATTCGGTTCGGGCCGCAGCGCCAAAATCCAATTCAAGGTATCCGAGGTCAACGCTTGGATACGCCAGCACAGGCAGACCACCTAGCAACCGAGACATCTCAACGGCTCCACACAAGAGGCAGGCCCAGACCCATGAAGACCCTCCCACGAGGTATGGGGACAGTATTCAAGCGCTGCAACCACTCGAGTGACGAGTGGTCGCGATGTCAACATCCATACGTGATCCGATACCGCAGCTTGAGCGGGCGGCAGACAGAGCAAGGAGGGTTCCGAACCCAAACCAAGGCAGTTTCCCGGCTTTCTGAGATACACGCAGCGAAGTCTCAGGCATCCTCAAGCTCCGGCTTCCGTCAAGAGCGGGCGGATCGATATGGCCGCATGACTTTCAAGGAATATGCCGAGCAATGGAGACTGGGGCAGCGCCATCTGGCCCCCTCGTCCGCGAGGCACCTCGACTCCCTGCTAAAGCACCACATCTTTCCGGTCCTAAGGGCTGTCCCGTAAACGAGCTCTGTGAGCGGGACTCGGTTCAGGCATGTAGCTTCGTCGTCGGAGGTTTCGCTCGTGCTGTTCAGGCCCG
>NZ_JBEZIB010000037.1:0-94607 GCF_040650855.1 Streptomyces sp. NPDC048606
CCCCGCCCGTTCCGGGGGGGGGGGGGGGGGGGGGGCGGGGGGGGGGGGGGGGGGGGGGGGGGGGGGGGGGGGGCGCCCCCCCCCCCCCCCCCGCCGCCGTCCCCACCCGGCGCGGTGCGGCGCGGTCCGGCGCGCACGCCGGCGCGAACCGGCCGTCCGCGCGGTTCGCCCCGGCGACCCGCTCCGTTCGGGACTAGATTCGATCCATGGCGGACACGCAGCGCGAGATCGAGCGGAAATTCGAGTTCACGAAGTCCGGGGCGGAGCGGCGCGGGGTACCGGACCTGACGGGCACGGCCGGCATCGCGACCGTCCGGGACCGGGGCACCGCCGAACTCGACGCCGTCTACTACGACACCCCCGACCACCGACTCGCCGCCGACGGGATCACCCTGCGCCGCCGCACCGGCGGCGAGGACGCCGGCTGGCACCTCAAACTCCCCGTCGCCCCCGGCGTCCGCGACGAGGTCCGGGCCGACCTCTCCGACACCGTGCCGGGCCCCCTCGCCGCCCTGATCCGCTCCCGGGTCCGCGAGGGCGACCTGCGCCCCCGGGTCCGGCTGCTCTCCTCCCGCCGGATCAGCCACCTCCTCGACGCCGACGGCGCGCTCCTGGCCGAACTGAGCACCGACGCCGTCACCGCCGAACGCGAGGACACCACCGCCGGCTGGACCGAGGTCGAGGTCGAACTCGCCGACGGCGTCGACCCCGGCCTCCTCGACGCCGTCGAGAAGGTGTTCGGCAAGGCGGGGCTCAAGGTCTCCGCCGCCCCCTCGAAACTCGCCCGCGCCCTCGCCGAGACCGGCGGGCGGGCGCCCGAGCGCCCGCGCCGCGGCCCCGCGGACGGGACGGCGGGCGCCCACGTGTTGGCGTACCTGCGCGAACAGCGCGACGCCCTCGTCGCCGAGGACCCCGCCGTACGCCGCGACCTGCCCGACTCCGTGCACCGGATGCGCGTCGCCACCCGCCGGCTGCGCAGCGCGCTCGCCACCCACCGCCGGGTCCTGGACCGCGCCGCCACCGACCCGATCCGCGCCGAGCTGCGGCTGCTCGCCGGCGAACTCGGCGCCGACCGGGACCGCGAGGTCCTCCTCGAACGGCTGGGCACCCGACTCGGGGAACTCCCGCGCGCCCTGTGCGTCGGCCCCGTCCGCGCCCGGGTGGGCACCTGGAACGCCACCCGCCGCGCCGAGACCCGCCCCCGGGCCCTCGCCGCCCTCGACGACCCCCGCCACCTGCGACTCCTCGACACCCTCGACGCCCTCCTCGCCGACCCCCCGCTGCGCGCCGCCGCCCACCGGCCCGCCCGGCGCGTCCTGCCGAAGACGGTGCTGCGCGACTGGGACCGACTCGCCGACCGCGTCGCCGCCGCCCTGGCCATGGAGGCGGGCGAGGCCCGCGAGACGGCCCTGCACGAGGCCCGCAAGGCCGCCAAGCGGGCCCGGTACGCGGCGGAGGCCGCCACCCCCGCCCTCGGCAAACCCGCCCGGCGCCTGGGCAAGGCCGCCAAGAAGGTGCAGACCCTGCTCGGTGAGCACCGCGACGGCGTCGTCGCCCGGGACGCCCTGCTCGCACTGGCGGTCGAGGCCGAAGCGGCCGGGGAGTCCGCCTTCACCTGGGGCGTGCTCCACGGCCGCGAGACCGGCCTGACCGCGGACCTGGAGCGGCGACTTCCGCACGTCTGGGCCAAGGCCCGCGCCAAGGCGGGGCGGCCGGCCCCGGAATGATCACGTGGGAGGGGGCCGGCGACCCTCGGGGTACGCTAGAGAGTCGCCCCCTGCCCGCTTCACGAAAGTCGCGTGATGTCCGAGTCGGTCTTCCCACAGCTCGAAGCTCTGCTCCCGCATGTGCAGAAGCCCATCCAGTACGTCGGTGGTGAACTCAACTCCACCGTGAAGCCGTGGGAGTCCTGTGACGTCCGCTGGGCGCTCATGTACCCGGACGCCTACGAGGTCGGGCTGCCCAACCAGGGCGTCATGATCCTCTACGAGGTGCTCAACGAGCGCGAGGGCGTCCTGGCCGAGCGCACCTACTCGGTCTGGCCCGACCTCGAAGAACTGATGCGCGAGCACAAGGTGCCCCAGTTCACCGTCGACTCGCACCGTCCGGTCGGCTCCTTCGACGTCTTCGGGCTCTCCTTCTCCACCGAGCTCGGCTACACGAACATGCTCACGGCCCTGGACCTCGCGGGCATCCCGCTGGAGTCCAAGGACCGCACGGTCGACCACCCCATCGTCCTCGCGGGCGGACACGCGGCGTTCAACCCCGAGCCGATCGCGGACTTCATCGACTGCGCGGTCATCGGCGACGGCGAGCAGGCCGTCCTCGACATGACCGAGATCATCCGCGCCTGGAAGGCCGAGGGCCGCCCCGGCGGGCGCGAGGAGGTCCTGCTGCGCCTCGCGAAGACCGGCGGCGTCTACGTGCCGGGCTTCTACGACGTGGAGTACCTGGAGGACGGCCGCATCGGCCGCGTCGTGCCCAACCGCTCCGGCGTTCCGTGGCGCGTCTCCAAGCACACCGTCATGGACCTCGACGAGTGGCCCTACCCCAAGCAGCCCCTGGTCCCGCTCGCCGAGACCGTCCACGAGCGGATGTCCGTGGAGATCTTCCGCGGCTGCACCCGCGGCTGCCGTTTCTGCCAGGCCGGCATGATCACGCGCCCCGTACGGGAGCGAAGCATCACCGGCATCGGCGAGATGGTCGAGAAGGGTCTGAAGGCGACCGGCTTCGAGGAGGTCGGCCTCCTGTCGCTGTCCTCCGCGGACCACACCGAGATCGCCGACATCGCCAAGGGCCTCGCGGACCGCTACACCGACGACAAGGTGGGCCTGTCCCTGCCGTCGACCCGCGTGGACGCCTTCAACGTGGACCTGGCCAACGAGCTGACCCGCAACGGTCGCCGCTCCGGCCTGACCTTCGCCCCCGAGGGCGGCTCCGAGCGCATGCGCAAGGTCATCAACAAGATGGTCTCGGAAGAGGACCTGATCCGCACCGTCGCCACCGCCTACGGCAACGGCTGGCGCCAGGTGAAGCTGTACTTCATGTGCGGCCTGCCGACCGAGACCGACGAGGACGTCCTCCAGATCGGCGACATGGCCGTCAACGTCATCGCCAAGGGCCGCGAGGTCTCCGGCCAGAACGACATCCGCTGCACGGTCTCGATCGGTGGATTCGTCCCGAAGCCGCACACCCCCTTCCAGTGGGCGCCGCAGCTCAGCGCCGAGGAGACGGACGCCCGCCTCGCCAAGCTCCGCGACAAGATCCGCGGGGACAAGAAGTACGGGCGCTCCATCGGCTTCCGCTACCACGACGGCAAGCCCGGCATCGTCGAGGGCCTCCTCTCGCGCGGCGACCGTCGCATCGGCGACGTCATCCGCGCCGTCTACGAGTCCGGCGGCCGCTTCGACGGCTGGCGCGAGCACTTCTCGTACGACCGCTGGATGCAGGCCGCCGAGAAGGCGCTGCCCGGCTACGGAGTCGACGTCGCCTGGTACACCACCCGCGAGCGCACCTACGAGGAGGTCCTGCCCTGGGACCACCTCGACTCCGGCCTCGACAAGGACTGGCTCTGGGAGGACTGGCAGGACGCCCTCGACGAGACCGAGGTCGAGGACTGCCGCTGGACCCCGTGCTTCGACTGCGGCGTCTGTCCCCAGATGGACACGCAGATCCAGATCGGCCCGACCGGCAAGAAGCTGCTGCCGTTGTCGGTCGTGAAGTAGCGACGCACCGCCTTCCCGACGAGCCCCCCACCGCGCACGCGGCGGGGGGCTCGTCGCGTGCGCGGGCTCGTCACCCGGCGGTGCAACGGAGTGCGCCGTTCTGGTGTCCTTGTCCACATGGGAATCGAGAAGGCGCGGCCCGCGCCCGGTGGTGAGGGGTGCCTGGTCGGCGTGCTCCGGGTGCCGATCAAGATCGTCGCCGTGCTGGTGGTCCTCCCCGTACGGGTGGTCTGGGACCTCCTCGTCGCGGCCGCACGCGCCGTGCACCGCCACGTCCTGGGCCCCGCCGGCGCGGCGCTGTCCTGGCTGCTGGGTCGGCTGTGGAACCGGCTGCTGCGCCCCCTCCTGCTCCTCGTCCTCCACCGGCCGTGGGTCGCGCTGTGGCGCCACGTCGTCGCCCCCGCCGCCTCCGCCCTCCACCGCCGGGTGCTGCGCCCCGTCGGCCGGGGACTCTCCCGGGTGATCCGCGCCTTCGGCCGCCACGTCCTCCTCCCCCTGGGATCCGGCGGCGGATGGCTGCTGCGCCTGCTCCTCCTGCGCCCCCTCGCCCGGCTCCACCGGCACGTGCTCACCCCGCTCGGGCGCGGGCTGAGGTGGCTGCTGCCCAGGATGTTCGCCGCCGTGTTCGTCTGGCCGTGGGTCGCGCTCTGGAAGCACGTGGTCGCGCCGACGGGCCGTGGGCTGCTGTGGCTGGCGGGCGGTCTGTGGCGGTACGTCGCCGTACCGACCGGCAAGGGACTGCTGTGGCTGATGACCGCTCTGTGGCGGTACGTCCTCGGGCCGCCGCTCGAACTCCTGTACCGATGGGTGCTCCTGCCCCTCGTCCACCTCCTCGTCGGGGCCTGGCACCTCGCCGGCCGGCTGACCCGGGCGCTCGGGCGCGGACTGCGATGGCTGTGGCGCGGCTGCGTCGCCCGGCCGGCCGCCTGGGCGTACCGACGGGTCGCCACCCCTGTCGGACATGTCGTACGTGAGGTGTGGCGGACGGCACGCGCCGCCGTCCGCGACGCCCGCGCCGAGGTAAGGCGGGCCCTGTTCGGCGCCCCGCCCCGGGAACCGGCGAGGTCACGGGCGCGTAGTCTGGGTAGTACGACAGCCGCAGGCCCCACGCCCGCTCCCGAGATCTCCCCGCCCGCACGGCGGGGGTGAGCCGGGGGCCGGGCGGAGCCCGCCGGCCCCCAGACCTCAGGGCGACGCGCGAGCGCGACGCCCCGCACAAGGAGAAGAACCACTGGGCAAGCGACAGCCCGAAGGCCCGCCTCCCGCACCGGTGGTGCAGCGCATCCGACTGCGCTACACCAAGCGTGGCCGCCTCCGGTTCACCAGCCACCGGGACTTCCAGCGCGCCTTCGAGCGCGCCCTGCGCCGCGCCGAGGTGCCCATGGCGTACTCGGCCGGCTTCACCCCGCACCCCCGGGTCTCGTACGCGAACGCCGCGCCCACCGGCACCGGCAGCGAGGCCGAGTACCTGGAGATCGCCCTCGCCGAGCCCCGCGACCCCGCGAAGCTCCGCGCCCTGCTCGACGAGTCGATGCCGCTCGGCCTCGACATCGTCGACGCCGTCGAGGCCCGCACCTCGGGCCTCGCCGACCGCCTCACCGCCTCCGTCTGGGAACTGCGCCTGGAGGGAGTGGAGAGCGCCGACGCCGCCGCGGCCGTCGAGACCTTCCTCGCCGCCGAGACCGTCGAGGTCCAACGCCGCACCAAGAACGGCATGCGGACCTTCGACACCCGCGGGGCCGTCGTCAGCCTGGAAGCGCTTCCCGCGCAGGCTGATAGGCCCCTGGACAATGCCTGTGCGATACTGCGGCTGGTTGTTCGGCATTTGACACCTGCCGTGCGACCCGACGACGTCCTGTCCGGTCTCCAAGCTGTGGCCGACCTGGCGCCGCCGGTCCCCGCAGCGGTGACCAGGCTGGCGCAGGGGCTCTTCGACGAGGAGTCCGGCACGGTGACCGACCCGCTCGCGCCCGACCGCGAGGCAGTCACGGCCGCCCCACCCACGGCCGCCGCGACAGCCGACGCGAAGGCGCCGGAAGGTCCCGCCGCGTAGGGATCGTCGTCGTCGCGCCGCCCTGGCACTCGGGAGCCACCTGGGTCGGGCAGCGCACAGACCTGAAGACTTCCGCCAGGCCGTACGGACAACACGTACGGAACCGGCGGCCATGGACTACAGCTCCCGTGTGGCGAACGCGCCCCGGAGGCCGGCTCCGCGCTCCTCGCGCGGGGCCGCGCCGGACCGGACGTCAGCCGCGGCGCCCGGGAGCGTGACGGGAGAACCGCCCGCATGCCCAACACCGAAAACGAGAACACCCCCGCCGCCGACAGTGGCAGCCCCAGCGACAACCTGCCCCCGCGCAGGCGTCGCCGCGCCGCCTCCCGGCCGGCCGGACCCCCCGGCGGCGTCGCCGAGGCCGCGCCCGCGCAGGCCCCCGCAGCCGCCGAGCCCGCGCCCGTGGCCGAGGAGGCCCCGGCCGCACCCGCGCCCCGCGCCCGCCGCCGCGCCACCCGCGCCGTGACCGCCCCCGCCGCGCCCGCCGCCGCCCCGGCCGCCGCCGCCGTCGTCGTGGAGAGCGCCCCGGACCCGGCCCCGGCCGCCGCCCAGCCCGCCGCGCAGGAGGCGCCCGCCGCCCCCGCCCCGCGCGCCCGTCGCCGCGCCACCCGCGCCGCCACCGCTTCCGAGACGCCCGCCGCCGCTCCGGCCGCCGTCGAGGTGGAGGAGGAGGCGCCCGTCGCCGCTCCGGCCCCGCGTGCCCGTCGTCGCGCCACCCGCGCCGCCACCGCTCCCGAGGCGCCCGCCGCCGCCCCGGCCGCCGTCGAGGTGGAGGAGGAGGCGCCCGTCGCCGCTCCGGCTCCGCGTGCCCGTCGTCGTGCCACCCGTGCCGTGGCGGCTCCGGCCGCCGTGGTCGAGGCCGCGCCGGTCGTCGAGGCCGCGCCGGTCGTCGAGGCCGCGCCGGTCGTCGAGGCCGCGCCCGTCGTGGAGGCCGCTCCGGCCGCCGTCGAGGTGGAGGAGGAGGCGCCCGTCGCCGCTCCGGCTCCGCGTGCCCGTCGTCGTGCCACCCGCGCCGTGGCGGCTCCGGCCGCCGTGGTCGAGGCCGCGCCCGTCGTGGAGGCCGCTCCCGTCGCCGAGGAGGCCGTCCGGGAGGAGGCGCCCGCCGCCCCCGCCAAGCGCTCCGTCACCGTCGCCGACGCCGTCGACTCCCCGAAGCGCGGCGGCCGCCGCCGCGCCACCCGCACCAGCACCGCCCCGGCCGCCGCCGAGCGTCCCGCCGCCGAGCCGGAGGCGCCCGCCGCCCCGGCGCGCGGCGCCCGCCGCGCCGCGCGTCCCGCCGTCGCGGTCTTCCAGGCCCCGGTCTTCACCGAGCCGATGTTCCAGACCCCGGAGACCGCCGCCCTCGCCGCCGCGGCCGCCGCCGCCGCGGTGCGCGCGGAGGAGGCCGAGGAGGAAGAGGTCGAGCAGGACGTCGAGGTCGAGGCCCAGGCCCCGGTCGTCGAGGACCGCCCGGCCGGCCGTCGCCGCCGTCGCCGCGGCGCCGTCGAGGCCGCCGCTCCCGCGGCGCCCGCCGCGCCGGCCGCGCCCGTGTCCCTGGCCGACGTCGAGGCCGTGGAAGAGGAGCAGGAGGCCGAGCTCGACGAGGACGAGGCCGACGAGTCGGGCGAGCGCCCCTCGCGCCGCCGCCGTCGCGGTGGCCGTCGTCGCCGTCGCGGGGAGTCCGCCGACCTCGACGAGTCCGCCGACGAGGACGCCGAGGCCGACGTCGAGGCCGAGGCCGCCGAGTCCGAGGTCGACGAGGAAGAGGAGGAGGAGTCCGAGGAGGCCCTCGGTTCCACCTCCAGCCGTCGTCGCCGTCGCCGTCGCCGCCGCAGCGGTGACACCGGTGTCGACGCCGAGGCCGGCGACGAGGACGGTGTGCGCACCGTCGTCAAGGTCCGCGAGCCGCGCCCGGCCCGGGAGAAGGCCGAGCCGTCCGACGAGGTGCAGTCCATCAAGGGCTCCACCCGCCTGGAGGCGAAGAAGCAGCGCCGCCGCGAGGGCCGTGAGCAGGGCCGTCGTCGTGTGCCGATCATCACCGAGGCCGAGTTCCTGGCCCGTCGTGAGGCCGTCGAGCGCGTGATGGTCGTGCGCCAGTCCGGCGAACGCACCCAGATCGGTGTCCTCGAGGACAACGTGCTCGTCGAGCACTACGTCAACAAGGAAGAGGCCACCTCGTACGTCGGCAACGTCTACCTGGGCAAGGTCCAGAACGTGCTGCCGTCGATGGAGGCCGCCTTCATCGACATCGGCAAGGGCCGCAACGCGGTCCTGTACGCCGGTGAGGTCAACTTCGAGGCGCTCGGCATGGCCAACGGGCCGCGCCGCATCGAGTCCGCCCTCAAGTCCGGCCAGTCGGTCCTGGTGCAGGTCACCAAGGACCCGATCGGCCACAAGGGCGCCCGCCTGACGAGCCAGGTCTCGCTGCCCGGCCGCTACCTGGTCTACGTGCCCGAGGGCTCGATGACCGGCATCAGCCGCAAGCTGCCCGACACCGAGCGCGCGCGCCTGAAGACCATCCTCAAGAAGATCGTCCCCGAGGACGCGGGCGTCATCGTGCGCACCGCCGCCGAGGGCGCGAGCGAGGACGAGCTGCGTCGCGACGTCGAGCGCCTCCAGGCCCAGTGGGAGGACATCCAGAAGAAGTCGAAGCAGATCACGACCTCTTCGCCGAGCCTGCTGTACGGCGAGCCGGACATGACCGTCCGCGTCGTGCGCGACATCTTCAACGAGGACTTCTCGAAGGTCATCGTCAGCGGTGACACCGCCTGGGAGACCATCCACGGCTACGTGAACCACGTGGCCCCGGACCTGGCCGACCGGCTGTCGCGCTGGACCTCCGAGGTCGACGTCTTCGCGACGTACCGGATCGACGAGCAGCTCGCCAAGGCGCTCGACCGCAAGGTGTGGCTGCCCTCGGGCGGCTCGCTTGTGATCGACAAGACCGAGGCGATGATCGTCATCGACGTCAACACCGGCAAGTTCACCGGTCAGGGCGGCAACCTCGAAGAGACCGTCACCAGGAACAACCTGGAGGCGGCCGAGGAGATCGTGCGCCAGCTGCGGCTGCGCGACCTGGGCGGCATCGTCGTCATCGACTTCATCGACATGGTCCTGGAGTCCAACCGCGACCTGGTCCTGCGGCGGATGCTGGAGTGCCTGGGCCGCGACCGCACCAAGCACCAGGTGGCCGAGGTCACCTCGCTGGGCCTGGTCCAGATGACCCGCAAGCGGGTGGGCCAGGGCCTGCTGGAGTCCTTCTCCGAGACCTGTGTCCACTGCAACGGTCGCGGTGTCATCGTGCACATGGAGACCCCGACCGCGATCGGTGGCGGCGGCAACGGCAAGCGTGCCAAGCGTCGCGGCGGTCGTGCCGCGGAGCACGAGCACGAGGTCGAGGCGATCGAGACCGTCGAGACCGACGCGTTCGAGGTCGAGGCGGAGACCGAGGCCGAGGTGGCCGCGGAGATCGCCGCGCCGCGCGCCCTCCCGGAGCCGGAGTTCGTCCCGGGCGAGGAGCTGTACGGCAGCCCCGCCGAGGCCGAGGCCGCCGCCGGCGTCAGCGGACGTCGCAACCGTCGCCGCGCCACCCGCAAGGCCACCGCTCCGGCGGGCGCCCCGCGCGGTGCGGCCCGTACCGCGCCGGCCGCCCGGACCGAGGCCCCGGCTCCCGCCGAGGCCGAGCCGGTGACCGAGCCGGCCGACACGGTCCTGGAGCCGGCCGCCGAGTTCGTCGCCGAGGCCGCTGTCGAGGCGCCCGCCGTGGTGGAGCCCGTGGCCGAGCCGGTCGCCCCGGCCGTCGCGGAGGCCGAGCCGGCCGCCCCGGTCGAGGAGGCCGCGCCGAAGGGCCGTACCCGTCGCCGGGCGACCCGCAAGGCCACCGCCGCGGTCGTGGAGCCGACTGCGGCGCCGGAGCCGGTCGTGGAGACCGTCGTCGAGCCGGAGCCGGTCGTCGAGCCCGAGCCGGTCGCGGAGGCCGTCGCGGAGCCGGAGCCCGTCGTGGAGGCCGCCCCGGCGCGTCCGCGCCGTCGCGCCGTCCGCAAGGCCACCGCTCCGGCGGGCGCCGCGGAGGCCGCCGTCGTGGTCGTCGAGGCCCCCGCGGTCGAGGTCGAGCCGGCCGAGGCGAAGGTCGACGAGGCGAAGGCCGACGAGGCCGTCGCCGAGGAGCCCGCCGCCCCGGCCAAGAAGGCCGCCCGCAAGGCCCCGGCCAAGAAGGCGACCACCGCGGCGAAGAAGGCCCCCGCCAAGAAGGCGGCGGCGGCCAAGAAGACCGTCGCCAAGAAGGCGACGGCCAAGAAGACCACGGCGAAGCGGGCCACGAAGAAGACCGCGGCGGCGGAGCAGAGCGCTCCGTCCGTCACGGCTCCGACCGAGGCCTGACCGTCCCGTGACCGTGGACCCCGCCCCCGGGCGGGGTCCACGGCCCCGCGGGGCCCGGTTTGACCCTCCGGAACCGGCCCCGTAACCTAGACCGTCGGCGTGTCTTGAACGATTACCCGTTCAGCGTGCGTCGCGCTCCTGAGCACCTTCCTCCCGCACCGCCCGCGCAAGCGGACCGGGCACGGGAGAGGCCGCTCGTCCAATTCCGGATCACCGTGGGCCCCGGCCCGCGTGAGCGGCTGGCTTCAGGAGCATCCGTCCCGAGTGAGAGAGAGATCCGCGTGTACGCCATCGTGCGCAGCGGTGGTCGCCAGCACAAGGTTGCTGTCGGCGACATCGTTGAGGTTGACAAGATTTCCACTGCCAAGGTTGGCGACACGGTCGAGCTCTCGACCCTGCTCGTTGTCGACGGCGACGCCGTGACCAGCGACCCGTGGGTGCTGGCCGGGATCAAGGTTCAGGCCGAGATCGTGGACCACCACAAGGGCGCCAAGATCGACATCCTGCGCTACAAGAACAAGACCGGCTACCGCCGTCGCCAGGGTCACCGCCAGCAGTACACGGCGATCAAGGTCACCGGTATCCCCACGGCTGCGAAGTAAGAGGGACTGAGACATGGCACACAAGAAGGGCGCATCGTCCACCCGGAACGGGCGCGATTCCAACGCTCAGCGGCTCGGCGTGAAGCGCTTCGGCGGTCAGGTCGTTTCCGCCGGCGAGATCCTCGTCCGCCAGCGCGGCACCCACTTCCACCCGGGTTCGGGTGTCGGTCGTGGTGGCGACGACACGCTGTTCGCGCTGCAGGCCGGTGCCGTGCAGTTCGGCACGCACCGTGGCCGCAAGGTCGTCAACATCGTTCCGGCCGCCTGATCAGCTCCTGCTGAACAGCGGTACGTAACTTCCCGAGGGCGGATCTCAACTCTTCCCGGCGCGAGCCGGGAAGAGAGGTCCGCCCTCGGCGCGTTGGCACATATACACGCTCAGGCACGTTTAATGGGCAGCAAGGCCTGCCCGGGACATTCCCGTATGTATCTGGAGGAACAACCATGACCACCTTCGTGGACCGCGTCGAGCTGCACGTCGCCGCGGGTAACGGAGGCCACGGCTGCGCCTCCGTTCACCGGGAGAAGTTCAAGCCGCTCGGCGGCCCCGACGGCGGCAACGGCGGCCGTGGCGGCGACGTCATCCTGGTGGTGGAGCAGGCGGTCACCACCCTGTTGGACTACCACCACAGCCCGCACCGCAAGGCCACCAACGGCAAGCCCGGCGAGGGCGGCAACCGCTCCGGCAAGGACGGCCAGGACCTGGTCCTGCCCGTGCCGGACGGCACCGTCGTCCTCGACAAGCAGGGCAACGTCCTCGCCGACCTCGTCGGCCAGGGCACCACCTACGTCGCCGCCGAGGGCGGCCGCGGCGGTCTCGGCAACGCGGCGCTGGCCTCCGCCCGCCGCAAGGCCCCCGGCTTCGCGCTCCTCGGCGTCCCCGGTACGACCGGCGACATCGTCCTGGAGCTCAAGACCGTCGCCGACGTGGCGCTCGTCGGCTTCCCGAGCGCCGGCAAGTCCTCGCTGATCTCGGTGCTCTCCGCCGCCAAGCCGAAGATCGCGGACTACCCCTTCACCACCCTCGTCCCGAACCTGGGCGTCGTCACCGCCGGCTCGACCGTCTACACGATCGCCGACGTCCCCGGCCTGATCCCCGGCGCCAGCCAGGGCAAGGGCCTCGGCCTGGAGTTCCTGCGCCACGTCGAGCGCTGCTCGGTCCTCGTGCACGTCCTGGACACCGCCACCCTGGAGACCGACCGCGACCCGGTGGCCGACCTCGACGTGATCGAGGAGGAGCTCAAGATCTACGGCGGCGGTCTGGAGAAGCGTCCCCGCCTCGTCGTCCTCAACAAGGTCGACATCCCCGACGGCCAGGACCTCGCGGACATGGTCCGCCCGGACCTGGAGGCCCGCGGCTACAAGGTGTTCGAGGTCTCCGCGGTCGCCCGTACGGGCCTCAAGGAGCTGTCGTACTTCCTCGCGGAGGTCGTCGCGAAGGCCCGCTCCCGCAAGCCCAAGCAGGAGGCGACCCGCATCGTCATCCGCCCGAAGGCCGTGGACGACGCCGGCTTCACCGTCACCTATGACGAGGTCGAGGACGTGTACACGGTGCGCGGCGAGAAGCCCGAGCGCTGGGTGCGTCAGACCGACTTCAACAACGACGAGGCCGTGGGCTACCTCGCCGACCGCCTCAACCGCCTCGGCGTCGAGGACGCGCTGAAGAAGGCCGGTGCCCGCGCCGGCGACGGCGTGGCCATCGGCTCCGACGAGAACGCGGTCGTCTTCGACTGGGAGCCGACCATGATGGCCGGCGCCGAGATGCTGGGCCGTCGCGGTGAGGACCACCGCATGGAGGCTCCGCGTCCGGCCACGCAGCGCCGCAAGGAGAAGGAAGCGCGCCGCGGCGACAGCGCGCAGCAGGAGTACGACGAGTTCCGTCCCTTCTGATCCGCTCCCGTGCCCCGCGCGAACGGCGCCGACCCCTCGGGGCGGCGCCGTTCGCCGTGGAGCCCGGCGTCGAACGGCACCGGCGCCGGACCGGCCCCGGTGTTGAAACCGGCTTTACCCCGTTCGCCTAGGATCCTTCGGGTGAGCAGCAGCGATTCCAGCAGTGACACCCCCGCCGTCTCCGTGGTCGTGATCGCGTACAACGACGCCGGGCTCGTGGGCGAGGCCGTCGCGTCGGCCCTCGCCCAGGGGCCGGTCGTCGCCGAGGTCATCGCGGTGGACGACGCCTCCTCGGACGGTACGGCCGAGGCGCTGGACGCGTTGGCCGCGGCCCATCCGCGCCTGAGGGTCGTGCGTCGGGAGTCGAACAGCGGTGGCTGCGGCACCCCGCGCAACGACGGGATCGCCGCCGCCTCCGCCCCGTACGTCCTCTTCCTCGACAGCGACGACGTCCTGCCCGCCGGCGCCGTGGCCGCCCTCGTGCGGGCTGCAGAACTCCACCGCGCCCCGGTCACCGTGGGGGCGTGCGTACGGCGCGAGCTGCCCGAGGGCCGCGACGTGCCGTGGCTGCCCGACCTCTACACGCCCGGCGAGGTCATCGAGCGGCCCCTGGACCGGCCGGAGCTGGTGCGGGACACCCTCTGCGTCAACAAGCTGTACGAGCGGGCCTTCCTGGACGCGCACGCGATCCGTTTCCCCGACGGCCGGTTCGTCTACGAGGACTTCGTCTTCACCTCCCGGGTCCTTGCCGCCGCGCCCCGCATCGCCGTCGTCGGCGACCTCGTCTACGTCTGGCACGTGCGCCGGCGCGCCGCCCAGGTGTCGATCTCCCTGGCCCGCGCCGACGTCGGCAACTGGCGCTCCCGCGTCGAGGCCCACCGCACCGCCGCCACGACCCTGGAGGCGGCCTCCCCCGAGCTGGGCCGCGCCTGCCGGGTCAAGTTCCTCGACTACGACCTGCGGATGTACCTGCGCGAGCTGTCCGCCGACCCCGAGCGGCGGGCCGCCTGGTGGGCCCTGACCCGCGACTACCTCGCCGGCTTCGACGGGGCCGACGTCGAGGCCGCTCCCGCCCGCGCCCGCTGGATCGCCCGGGTGCTGCTCGCCGCCCCGGCCCCGCCCGCCGACGTGGACCGGCTGCGGGCCCTCGCCGCCGAGCCCGACCGGCTGCCGCCGCCGTACGCGGGGGACGCCGCCGGGCGGCCCGTGTGGAGCGAGGCCCTGCCGGTCCCGCTGGACGGGCTCGACGCGCTGCCCCTGGCCGAGCTGCCCGTCGCCGTCGACGCCGGGCCCGCCGGGGGAGCGGCCGTACGGCTGCGGGTGCGCGACCTCTACGGGCGGCTCGCCGGGGCCGGGCCGACCACCGTACGCCTGAGCTTCCCCCCGCGCGCCGGCGGCGAGCCCGTCGTGCTGCCGCCGGTCGAGCTGGTGCCCGCCGCCGACGGGGACGGGTGGAGCGCCGAGGTGCCCTTCCGGCTCGCCGCGCTGGCCGGCGTGGGCCGGCGCCGGGGCCTGCGCGGCATGCAGGCCTGGGACGTCCGGGTGGAGGTGCGCTGCGCCGACGGGAGCTCCCGGCTCACCTCACTGCGCCCCACGGGTGGACTGCTCCGCCGACGGGCGCTGCCCAGCAGCCGGTACGGTGTTCTGCTGGCGCAGCCCTACCGGACGGCCGCGGGCGTGCTGGGGGTACGCCTCGCGCCCGGAGCCCAGGGCGCGCTGACTTTCGTACGCAACCGTCTCGACCGCGCCCGCACGCGCAGGTCACGCTAGAGCTGGGGAGATACGCATGACATTCCTGATCACCGGTGGCGCCGGGTACATCGGCGCGCACGTCGTCCGCGCGATGCTGCAGGCGGGTGAGCGGGTCGTGGTCCTGGACGACCTCTCCACGGGCCGGGAGGACCGCGTTCCGGAGGGCGTGCCGCTGGTGATCGGTTCGGTCCTGGACCGGCTGATCCTCGACGAGACCTTCGAGCGCCACCACATCACGGGCGTGGTGCACCTCGCGGGCAAGAAGCAGGTCGGCGAGTCCGTCGAGAAGCCGCTGTACTACTACCACGAGAACGTGGAGGGCCTCCAGGTCCTGCTGGGCGCGGTGGCCAAGGCCGGCGTGCGCAACTTCCTCTTCTCCTCCTCCGCCTCCGTGTACGGCATGCCGGACGTGGACCTCGTCACCGAGGAGACCCCGTGCGCGCCGCTGAGCCCGTACGGGGAGACGAAGCTCACCGGCGAGTGGCTGGTGCGGGCGGCGGGGAAGGCCCACGGCATCTCCACCGCCTGTCTGCGCTACTTCAACGTCGCGGGCGCGGCCACCCCCGAGCTGGCCGACACCGGGGTCTTCAACCTGGTCCCCATGGTCTTCGAGCGCTACGACGCCGGCGAGGGCGCCCGGATCTTCGGCGACGACTACCCGACCCCGGACGGCACCTGCATCCGCGACTACATCCACGTCGAGGACCTGGCGGAGGCCCACGTGGTGGCCGCCCGCCGGCTCGCCGAGTGGGGCGCCGCCGGGGAGTACAAGGACCTCACCGTCAACATCGGGCGCGGCGAGGGCGTCTCCGTCAAGGAGATGGTCGAGCTGCTGAACGCGGGCACCGGGCACGCGCACGCGCCCGTCGTGACCCCGCGCCGCCCCGGCGACCCGGCGAAGGTCGTCGCCTCCGCCGACCGGATCGCCTCCGAGCTGGGCTGGAAGGCGCGCCACGACGTCCGCGAGATGATCACCTCGGCGTGGGCGGGCTGGCAGGCCAACCGCCGCGGCTGAGCCCCGTACGCGAAACCGCCCGCCCCGGAACGGATTCCGGGGCGGGCGGTCGCACGTACGGGTGGTGCCTCGGCGTTCCGCGGTGCCTCAGCGTTCCAGGAACGCGAAGAGCCCTTCCCACCGGTCGGTGATCTCCGCGCTGGAGTAGCGGCGCACGCTCGCGAAGCCGGTGTCGCCGAGCCGGTCGCGCAGGTCCGCGTCCGACATGAGCGCGTCCAGGTGCGCGGCGAGCTCCATGGTGTTGCCGAGGCGGGCCAGCAGCCCGTCCTCGCCGTGGCGGACGATCTCCCGCACGCCGGGCGCGCAGTCGAACGCGGCCACCGGCAGGCCGGCCGCCATCGCCTCCAGCAGGGTGATGGGGAAGCCCTCCGCGCGGGAGGCCTGGGCGAAGACGGAGGCCCCGCGCAGCGCGCCGAGGACGTCGTCGGTGCTGCCCATCCACTCGACGGACTCCTCCAGGCCGAGCGAGGCGCAGTGGGCCCGCAGGGCCGGCTCCTCGATGCCCGCCCCGTAGATCCGCAGGGTCCAGTCGGGGTGGTGCGGGACGGCGTCCGCCCACGCGTCGAGCAGCAGGTCCATGCCCTTCTCGAAGGCGAGGCGGCCGATGCTCGCGACGACCTTGTCGGTGCGCGGGGCGGGGGAGTCCGGCATGAACGGCAGCGGGTTCGGCATGCTGTCGACGTTCTCCATGCCGGCCCGGATCCACAGGTCGGCGTCCTCCGGGGTCAGCACCAGCAGCCGGTCGACCTCGGGGTAGAAGCGGCGGACCCGCTCGCCCCGGGTGGACTTCTGGCTGGCCTCGAAGGACTCGTGGCTCATGCCGATCACCGACAGGCCCTTGGTGTCGGCGAGGGCGACCCATTCCATCGCCCACACCTGGGTGACGATCACCACGCCGCCGGGCGCCGCCGCCCGCAGTATGGCGCTGAGCTGCTCGGCCTTGTCGCGCATCCGCGCCCGGCGGGCCGACTGGCGGCGCCGTTCGGGGGCGTTGAGGCGGCCCTTGATGCCGTGCAGCCTGCGCGCCTTCGGCGGGTGGGTGTCGTAGAGGGTGGTCATCGTGTACGGCAGGTCGGCCGGCAGCCGCTGTCGCAGCTCGTCGGCGACGGGGGCGATGCCGACGAGCCGCACCCGGTGGCCGCGGTCGGTGAAGAGCCGGGCCATCTGGTGCGACCAGGTGGTCACGCCGCCGAGCTCGTCCACGCTGTTGGAGACGATGAAGATGTCACGGCCGCCCGCGCCGGCGGTCTCCTGGCTCACTTGCCGCTCCTGGTGAAGAACTTCTCGACGATCCGACGCGCGGCGTCCCCGCGGTCGTACTCGCCGAACTCGGCGAGGAAGCGCTGACGGGACTCGGCGTACTTGGCGTCGGCCTCGTCGAAGGCCGCGACGGCCTGCATCAGCTCGTCGGCCGTGGCCACGACCGGGCCGGGCGCCTTCTCCTTCAGGTCGAAGTACGTGCCGCGGATGTCCGTGGAGTACTTCTCGTAGTCGTACGCGAAGAAGAGCATCGGCCGGTCCAGCACCGCGTAGTCGAACATCACGGACGAGTAGTCGGTGATCAGCCCGTCGGCGAGCGCCAGCAGCGGCGTGATGTCGTGGTGGCGGGACACGTCGAGGACCCGGCCCGCGACCGAGGGCGGCAGCGAGACGCTGTTCAGGTAGTGCGTGCGCACCAGCAGGGTGAAGCGGTCGCCGAGCCGGTCGGCGAACTCCTCGACGTCGAAGGGGAACTCGAAGCCCTCGACGGTGCCGTCGGCGCCCGCCCGGAAGGTCGGCGCGTACAGCAGCACCTTCTTGTCCGGGTCGATGCCCAGCTCGGCGGCGAGCGGTCCGCGCACCCGCTCCCCGCTCTGCGCCTCGGCGGCGTGCGCCGCGACCAGGGCGTCGTTGCGCGGGTAGCCGGTGCGCAGCAGGACCTCGTCGCGCAGCCGGAAGCCCTTGGCGAGGGTGCGGGTGTCGTGCTCGGAGCGGATCAGGAAGTGGTCGAAGCGGTCGACGGCCGCCTGGAAGCGGTCCTGTCCGGCCTTGCCCTGCGCCTTGGTGCGCGGCTCGTGGAAGCCCATCCGCTTGAGGGCGGAGCCGTGCCACGTCTGGATGTACGTGGTGCCGGGGCGCTTGGTCAGCGCCAGCGGGAAGCCCTGGTTGTCGACCCAGTACTCGGCCTGCGCCAGCGCCCGCAGATAGGCCCAGCTCCAGCGGCGCACGAGGGTGGCGTCGGTGGGGAAGCCGGTCGGCTTGCCGCCGGCGTAGGACCAGATCGCCTGGAAGGGCACGCCCTGGCGCACCATCTCCTCGTGGATGGCCTTCGGGCTGTCGCTGTACTGCTTGCCCATGTGGCTCTCGAAGACGACCGTGCCCTTCTTGATCGGCAGCTTCGAGAAGACCTCGTGGTAGACCTGCACCTTCTGCTCGCCGGAGCCGAGGTTGCGCTTGGCCCGCAGCGCCCGGCGCAGGCCGCGCTTGACGACGCCGGCCGCCTTGCCGTGCATGGCGCTGCCGATGAGCGTCTGGGTGCGGACGGCGGCGGAGCCCTCGGCGGCCAGGACGTAGGAGAGGTTGCCCTTCTTGGTCATCTCCGGCTCGAAGCGGTCGGAGACCAGCCGGGTCAGGCGCGGGCGCACGCGCAGGCGGGCGGCGTTCTCCAGGTCGACGCCGCCGACCGAGACGCGGGTCGTCACGCGGTCCGCGCCGGCCGTCAGCTTCAGGCGGACGTCCCAGACGGCGTCGATGATGCCGAGGGGGCGTACGGTGCCCGCGACGTCGGCGGTCGCGGTCCACTCGATGGTGTCACCGGCGTGGCGCACGCTTGACACCGGGAAGGAGAAGGAACGCACCCCGATCTGTCGGCGGGCCCGGAATTCCAGCGTGGCCTTGAGCTCGGTGTCCTCCTGGATGCGGCCCAGGGGGTTCACGATGACGCCGGACAGGGTGACGGTGCCGCGCCCGTCGTCCTCGTAGGAGGTCAGACGGTTGCCCACGGTCAGCGAGGCGAGCGGGGTGGTGTGGAAACCCTGGTCGGTGACGTCCAGTATCCGGCGGCCCTCGGCGTCGTCGAGGTGCGCGGCGCACCAGTAGACGCGCCCGTCGCGCTCCGCCAGGGGGGAGGACAGCCGGCCCCGGTTGGTCATGGCGTCGGCGGCCGGGATCAGGTTGTCCCAGTCCTCCTTGCTCAGGAGGTAGGCGCAGATCGCCTGGAGGTGGTTGACGTTCTCGTACGCCGCCGGGTCGATGCCCGCCAGGTAGCCGTTGGCGAGGCGGGCGAACTCCTGGCGGTAGGCGTCGCCGAGGAGCGGCAGGTCACGCAGGTGCAGCACCAGGTCGTGCTTGAGGAACTTGGCGTCCTTCGCGGACTTGATCGCGGTGTGCCCCTTGGCCGCGAGCAGCTCGTCGACCCGGCGGTGGATCTCCATCCGGTGGACGAAGTTCGCGATCTCGTGCCGCCGGTTGCTGATCGACTTGTCGGCGGCCTTCTCGACCACGTTCCAGTAGTAGACGTGGTTCGGGATCAGCGTGATGCGGCGGGCGGCGACGTAGGCCTGAGCCGAGAAGAGCAGGTCCTCGTAGTGGATGCCGACCGGGAACTCCAGCCCCTGTTCCAGGAGGAAGGCCCGGCGGTAGCACTTGTTGGTCGAGAGGGTGTCGTAGACCAGCAGGTCCGGGTACTCGGTGATCGACTCCAGCGTGCGGGTGCGCGCGTAGATCCACGGGTACCACTCGGTCGTCTTGCCCCACCTGTTGTCCAGGTGGACGCGCACGCACATGCCGGAGACCAGGTCGGACCCGGTGCGTTCGGCGGCGGCCAGCATGTTGCGGCAGGCGTTGCGCTCCAGCACGTCGTCACTGTCCAGGAACATGACGTAGGTGCCGGTGGCCTGCCGGATGCCGTGGTTGCGGGGAGCCCCGCACCCGCCGCTGTTCTCGGGCAGCCTGAAGGCGCGCACTCTGCCCGGATGGGCCGCTTCGAGCTCCTGGGCGACCGCGAAGGACCGGTCCTTGCTGCAGTCGTCCACGATCACGACTTCGACCCCGCGCAAAGTCTGGTCCAAAACCGACCGGACGGCTGTCGGCAGACGCTCTGCGTCGTTGTAGACGATGACGACCACGGAGACGTCAGGCACGTGCACCTCGATCCCTTCGTTCCATTCCGCTTATCCAGTCAAAGCTACCGTGTGCCGCACGCGACTCGGGCAGGCCGACCGCCGGCGTGCATACTTCTAAGGAAGAGGTGAGTGGCCGGTCCGGTCGCCGACAATCACCCGTTCGGACCCAGCAGGAAGTGCTCATGACCAAGCTGTCGGTAGTTGTCCCTTGCTACAACGAAGAAGCAGTGATCGACAGTTTCGACGTCGAGATCCGCCGGGTCCTGGACGCCCTGCCCGTCGAGTACGAGGTCTGCTACGTCGACGACGGCAGCCGGGACGGCACCCTCGAAAAGCTCCGGAAGATCGCGGCCGAACACGGAGACCGTACGCGCTACGTCTCCTTCAGCCGCAACTTCGGCAAGGAGGCCGGCATGCTCGCCGGTCTGCGCGAGAGCACCGGCGACGCCGTCGTGATCATGGACGCGGACCTCCAGCACCCGCCGGAGCTGATCGCCACCATGCTGGAGCACTACCGCCAGGGACACGACCAGGTCATCGCCCGCCGCACCCGCGAGGGCGACAAGAAGGTCCGTTCCGCGCTCAGCAGCCTCTACTACCGGGGCGTCAACCGCTGGGTCGACGTCGAGCTGACCGACGGCGTCGGAGACTTCCGGCTGCTGTCCCGGCCGGCCGTGGACGCCCTCCTCGCGCTGCCCGAGTACAACCGCTTCTCCAAGGGCCTCTTCTCCTGGATCGGCTTCGACACCGTCCACTTCGACTACCGCAACGCGCAGCGCGAGGCGGGCGAGACGAAGTGGAAGTTCGGCGCCCTGCTGAACTACGGCATGGACGGGCTGATCTCCTTCAACAACCGCCCGCTGCGCATCGGCATCTGGCTCGGCGCGTCGCTGGTGGGCCTCACCGGCCTGTACGCGCTGTGGATCACCGTGATGGCGATCACCAACGGCATCGACTCGCCCGGTTACGTCACGCTCGTCGCCATGATCGCCGGCATCGGCGGCGTTCAGATGATCATGTTGGGGCTGATCGGCGAGTACATCGGCCGCATCTACTACGAGACCAAGCGCCGCCCCCACTTCCTGGTCAAGGAGGCCCACGGCGCGCGCCGCACGCCCGGCGCCGAGGCCGCGACGGCGACGGCGGACGCGACGGTGACCGCGAGCGCGACGGCGGCCGGGAACCGGGGCACCGGCCAGGCGCAGCAGCCCGTGATCGTGGAGCGCGGCGGCCGATGACCACACCCTCCAGACGGGACCAGCTCGGCCAGGTCTTCCGCTTCGCCCTCGTCGGCGGGGTCAACACCGGCACCTTCTTCGCCCTGTACCTGCTGCTCCACCCCCACCTGCCGTACTTCGCCGCCTACACGCTGGCGTTCGTGCTGTCGATGATCGGGTCGTTCTTCATGAACACCTACTTCACCTACCGCACCAGGCCCACCTGGAAGAAGTTCCTCCTCTTCCCCCTGACCAACGTCACCAACTACGTCATCCAGTCGGCCGGCCTCTACGTCCTGGTGAGCTGGGTCGGCATGGACACCCGGATCGCGCCGCTGGTCGCGGCCGTCGTGGCCATCCCGTTCACCTTCCTCCTCTCCCGCCGGATCCTCATCCCGGGCACCGGACCCGAGCCCGCCCGGGCCGAGCCCCCGCGGACCTCGTCCACGGTCTGAAACCCGGCGGCGGCCCGCGCGGGGCACCCCGTAGATTGGGGCGGACAGAGGTTTCGCGCCGGGCGAGGGGCAAGGGGAAAGACGTGTCAGCGGCTAGGCAAGGTGTCGTGGACGCCCGCAGGATCGTGGTCAAGGTCGGCTCCTCCTCCTTGACCACGGCGGAGGGCGGCCTCGACGCCGATCGCGTGGACGCGCTGGTCGACGTCCTGGCCAAGGCCCGCAGCGGCGGGGAGAAGGAGATCGTCCTGGTCTCCTCCGGCGCCATCGCCGCGGGACTCTCCCCGCTCGGCCTGCGCCGCCGCCCCAAGGACCTCGCCCGCCAGCAGGCCGCCGCCAGCGTCGGACAGGGCCTGCTCGTCGCCCGGTACACCGCCTCCTTCGCCCGCTACGGCATCCGCGTCGGCCAGGTCCTCCTCACCACCGACGACACCAGCCGGCGCGCGCACTACCGCAACGCCTACCGCACCCTGGACCAGCTCCTGGAGATGGGCGCGCTGCCCGTCGTCAACGAGAACGACACCGTCGCCACCGACGAGATCCGCTTCGGCGACAACGACCGGCTCGCCGCCCTCGTCGCCCACCTCGTCCGCGCCGACCTCCTCGTCCTCCTCTCGGACGTGGACGGCCTCTACGACGGGGACCCGTCCCTGCCCGGCACCACCCGCATCGAGGAGGTGCGCGGTCCCGAGGACATCGCCCACGTCTCCATCGGCAGCGCCGGCAAGGCGGGCGTCGGCACCGGCGGCATGGTCACCAAGGTCGAGGCCGCACGCATCGCCGCCGCCGCCGGCATCCCCGTCGTCCTCACCTCCGCCGGCCAGGCCGCAGCCGCCCTCGCCGGCCGCGAGACCGGTACGCACTTCCACGCCACCGGCCGCCGCTCCGCCGACCGGCTCCTGTGGCTCCAGCACGCCTCCACCCCCCAGGGACACCTCGTCCTCGACGACGGCGCCGTCCGCGCCGTCACCGAACGCGGCAGCTCCCTGCTGGCCGCGGGCATCGCCGCCGTCGGGGGCGACTTCGTCGCCGGCGACCCCGTGGAACTGCGCTCCTGCGACGGGCGCGCCGTGGCCCGGGGGCTCGTGAACTTCGACGCCAAGGAACTCCCGCAGCTCCTCGGCCGCTCCACCCGCGAGCTTGCCCGGGAGCTCGGACCCGCGTACGAGCGCGAGGTCGTCCACCGCGACGATCTCGTGCTGCTCGAAGGCTGAGGTTCGGCAAAACCACCGCGCGCGGAGCCCGGGACTGGTCAACTGTGAGGGGCGGACACGCGTAGCGCAGACAGGAGGCGGCTGGTGAGACGAGCGCTGACCAGCGTCGGCACGGGGGACGGTGACGAGGGACCCGGCGAGGACGTCGCCGACGTCTCCCGGCTCTGGCACGTCACCCTCAGCGTGTCCGGCAAGCCGGCCCCGCTGTCCGAGGTCCGACGCGGACTGGAACAACTGGCCCACGACCACCCCTTCCTCCTCACCAGCCGGTACGCCGACGACCACGCGGAGATCCGGTACTGGGAGGAGGCCCGCGACCTCCACGACGCGGCCGCCGTCGCCCTGCGGCTGTGGGGCGAACACCGGTCGTCGGCGCAACTGCCGCCGTGGGAGATCGTCGGCCTGGAGGTCATCGGCCGCGCGACCTATCACCAACGCGTCGCGGAAGGCTACGGCCCACCCCCGGCCCACCCGGTGGGCGTGCACCCCTACTGAACGCGCCGCTCGCACCGCTCGGCCCCGGGGGGCCTCGCGGGCTTCGCGCCGCCGCGCCGGGCTGTGCCGTCCTGACGCGCCGCTCGCGCCGCTCGGCCCCCGGGGGCCTCACGGGCTTCGTGCCGCTGCGCCGGACTCCGTCCGGCGGGCGTCGTCCGGCGGGCGGGGTACCGAGTACCGGTCGGCGTGTGGTCGCCGCGAGGGATCCGTCCGGCACGGGCGGCGGTCGGGCTCGGGCGGCAGTCAGGCTCGGGCGGCCCGGCCCGGCCCGGCCGGGGCTCCGGGCGCCGGGCCGTGCCGTCCGGGCCCCCGTCCGGCGGAGGCGGCCCGCGCCCCGCGGGCCCGGGCGTCTCGCGGGGTGGAATCCCGGCCGGGCCGGGCCGGCCGGGGATTACCCTGGCCGCATGACCTCGCTCGACGACGCCACCGCGACCTCCCCCGTCCTCGCCACCGCCGCAGCGGCCCGTACCGCCGCCGCGACCATCGCCCCACTCCCGCGGTCCGCCAAGGACACGGCCCTGCTGGCCATCGCGGACGCGCTGGAGGCCCGTACGGACGAGATCGTCGCCGCCAACGCCGTCGACACCGACAAGGCCCGCGCCGCCGGCACCAGCGAGACCGTCATCGACCGCCTCACCCTCACCCCCGAGCGCGTCGCCGCCATCGCCTCCGACGTCCGTGACGTCGCCGCCCTCCCCGACCCCGTCGGCGAGGTCGTCCGCGGCTCGACCCTCCCCAACGGCATCGACCTCCGCCAGATCCGCGTCCCGCTCGGCGTCGTCGGCATCATCTACGAGGCCCGCCCCAACGTCACCGTCGACGCAGCCGCCCTCTGCCTCAAGTCCGGCAACGCGGTCCTGCTGCGCGGCTCCTCCTCCGCCTACGCCTCCAACAGCGCCCTCGTCGGCATCCTCCGCGACGCCATCGCGAAGGCCGGTCTGCCCGCCGACGCGATCCAGCTCGTCCCCGGCGAGTCCCGCGACTCCGTCCGCGAGCTGATGCGCGCACGCGGCCTCGTCGACGTCCTCATCCCGCGCGGCGGAGCCTCCCTCATCAAGACCGTGGTCGAGGAGTCCACCGTCCCGGTGATCGAGACCGGTACCGGCAACTGCCACGTCTACGTCGACGCCCAGGCCGACCTCGACATGGCCGTCGACATCCTCGTCAACTCCAAGGCCCAGCGCCCCTCCGTCTGCAACGCCGCCGAGACGCTCCTCGTCCACCGCGACATCGCCGACGCCTTCCTGCCCCGCGCCCTCGACGCCCTCGCCGCCGCCGGCGTGACCGTCCACGGCGACGAGCGGGTCCTGGCCGCCGCCGAGGGCACCGGGGCCACCGCCCTGCCCGCCACCGACGAGGACTGGGCCGCCGAGTACCTCTCCTACGACATCGCCGCCGCCGTCGTGGACTCCCTCGACGACGCCGTCACCCACATCCGCCGCTGGACCTCCGGCCACACCGAGGCGATCGTCACCACCTCGCAGGCCGCCGCGCGCCGCTTCACCCAGCTGGTCGACTCGACCACGGTCGCCGTGAACGCCTCCACCCGCTTCACCGACGGTGGTCAGTTCGGCTTCGGCGCCGAGATCGGGATCTCCACGCAGAAGCTGCACGCCCGGGGCCCCATGGGCCTCCCCGAGCTCACCTCCACCAAGTACATCGTCACCGGCGACGGTCACATCCGGTAACCGGACCCCGAACACGGTGTGGCCGGATTCCGGATTGCACCCTGCCCAAAGCCGCCCCCCAGGTCTACGCTGGTCCCGTGCCGGACGACGTGGGGGGCAAGCCGTTCCCGGACGACGGGGAGCCCGACGACGACCGCGGAGGCGCGGATCAGGACTTCGCCTCCGTGGTGTTCGACGAGGACTTCGTCCGGAACGCCGAGATCCATGAACCGAGCGCGGCCGAGCGCCAGCGCGCCGCGGACCACGCCCGCGCGGAGGCCGAGGCCGCCCGCGTCGCCGGCGGTTGGGCCGGGGAGGACGACTACGGCCCCCCGGAGGGCTACGGTCTCGACGACCCCGGCTGGGAGGCCGGCCACTACGGCTACGGATACGCCGAAGGCCCCTACGGCGCCTACGGCGGCAGCCTGCGCCCCTACCGCGGCCGTTCGCCCTGGCTCCGCCCGGTCGCCTGGGTGCTCGCCCTCGTGATGGGGCTCGGCATGGTCGCCCTCGCCTTCAGCGCCGTCTACCGCAGCGCGGCGGGCGCGAACGACCCCGCCCCGGCCCCCGCCAGTACTCCGCTCGGGGAAGTCACCGGCGTCGGAGCGTTTACGTACCCCGTCGGCCGCCAACCCTGAAGGTACGGCCCCACGCGCCCGAGCGGAGCTGGGGGCTTCTCTGAAGCGGGACCAGCGGGGAGAAGCGATGGCCGTTCCAGGAGATCCACCCAACGGCACCCCCGACGGCATCGGCGGGGGCGACGACGAACTGCGCCCCGACGAATACAGGTCGGTGGTGTTCGACGAGGACTTCGTCCGCGCTGCCCGACTCCAGGAGTACTCCGCCCAGGAACGCATGGGCGAGCACGCCAGGGCCGTCCGCAGCCGCTCCCTGTGGGCGGGCTCCGGATCCGCCGGACGCGGCAACGGCACCCCCGGCCGCGGCGCCCGCCAGGGCATGCTCCTCGTGCTGCTCATCGCGACGGCCTTCGCCGTCGCCGTCTACATGGGCCTGCGCAACCCCTACGTGCCGCCCGCCGACGGCGCCGTCGAGCCCTTCGTCAGCACCGTCCTGCCCCTGGCCCCCTCCGAGACGGTGCCCGGCGGTCGCCCCGTCGACCTCTACGCGAACAGCCCCGCGGCCGACTACCGCGTCGGAGCGGCCGGTATCACCCTGCCCGCCGTGCGCCGCACCCACCACTTCACCGAGAGCCAGGTCGTCGCCGCGCTGTCCATCGCCAAGGACTACCTGGTGCAGTCCTCCCTGGACCCGGACGTCCTGTCCTCCACCGCCACCCGCCCGGTGCGGGTCCTGCTCGACCCCGGCCAGCTCACCCAGTTCGACGAGAGCATGACCGCGCCCTCCGGCGACGGCCGGCACGCCGCCACGGGCTGGCTGGTCCGCTTCGACCCGGCGACCGCCGTCGTGGCCGACTCCCGGGTACGGGTCAACGGCACCCTCACCGTCGAGGAGCTGGGCACGGAGGTACTGGAGATCACCGCCGACCACACCTTCGTGTACGCGGTGCGCCCCGCCACCGGCGCGCCCGCCGCCGTCGACGGGGCCTCGCTGTTCACCGTCCGCCGCGAGCTGCGGTTGCGCTTCGACCGGGAGGACCTCACGGCCCGCCGCGCCGAACTGGTCTCCGCCTACGTGATGGCCGGCCCCCAGGACTGCTCCGCCGACCCGGCGGCGGGCTTCCGGCCGCTCCTCGCCGGAGCCCGGCCCACCACCGTGGGCCCGCCCGCGAGCGACCCGTACGCGTCCGGCCGGCCCCGCCGCACGGCCGGGCTGTGCGGCGTACTGGCCCCGGACGCGGACCGCGACGCCCCACCTTCGGCGGCGCCGGCGGCCCCGACCGCCCGGACCCCGGCACCGCCCACCGGCGGCTCCTCCGTCAGCCCCGGCCCGTAGCCCCCGGCGCGTCCGGGCCGCCTTCGCCGGCCGCGTCCTTGCCGTTCGCCGAGGCACCCGCCCCGGTGAACCGGTCGCGCAGCTTGCCGCCCAGGTCACCGGCGCCGCCGGCGATGTCGCCGACCAGCTTCATCAGCGGGTCCTTGCTGGTGCGCACCGACTCCGCGTAGTGCGAGGCGGACTGGCGGAAGGAGTCCGTCACCGAGGCGTCCTTGTCCTCCTCGCGGCGCGGGTAGTGGCCGTCCATGATCCGCTGGAAGTCGCGGTTCTGCGACCACTTCTTCAGCTCGGCCGCGCGCACCGTGGTGAAGGGGTGCGTCCGGGGCAGCACGTTGAGGATCTTCAGGACCGAGTCGCGCAGGTCGCCGCTCTCCTCGTACTCCTCGGCCTGCGCCAGGAAGGCGTCCACGTTCATCTCGTGCAGGTGGTTGCCGCCCGCGATCTTCATCAGGCCCCGCATCGAGGCGTTGACGTCCTGCCCCACCAGCAGCCCGGCCCGGTCCGCCGACAGCTCCGACTTGCGGAACCACTCCCGCAGCGCCGTGACGATCGCCATGATCGCCACATTGCCCAGCGGGATCCACGCCACCTTCAGCGCCAGCGTCGTCAGGAACAGCAGGACGGTGCGGTACACGGCGTGCCCCGACAGCGCGTGGCCCACCTCGTGGCCCACGACCGCCCGCATCTCCTCCTCGTCGAGCAGCTCCACCAGGCCCGTCGTCACCACGATGATCGGCTCGTCCAGACCGATGCACATGGCGTTGGGCTTCGGGTCCTGCTGCACGTACATCTGCGGGACCTTCTCCAGGTCCAGGATGTAACACGCGTCCCGCAGCATCTCGTGCAGATGGGCGAACTGCGTCTCCCCGACCCGTACCGAGTCCGACAGGAACAGCAGCCGCAGGCTGCGCTCCGGCAGCAGCCCGCTCAGGGCCTTGAACACGGTGTCGAACCCGGCCAGCTTGCGCAGCGCCACCAGCGCCGAGCGGTCCGCGGGGTGCTCGTAGGCCCGCGAGGAAATGCCGGGGAACCTCCTGCGGCTCCGCGCCGGCGTCTTCTCGAATCCGGTGTCCGCCATCGGACCCTCCCCCTTGATCGACCTGTGCTCCATTGCGTCTATCCTCTCCAACGCCTGAGTCGGCGTGAGCGTGCCCCAGGCCCCCGCATACGATGTGAGCGAAGTCTCCGCTCGCTCCCCGACTCGATAGGTACCTGCCTGATGAGCCTCCCCACCGCCGCCCACAACCTGGTCCTTCTCGCATCGGAGGGGGCCGAGCAGCACGGCGGCAACCACGACAGCCTGAACCCGTACCTGACCGGTGGCGGCGCGCTGGTCATCCTGCTCCTGATGCTCTGGGTGACCACGCGTCTGAACCGCGACCGCTAAACCCCCCTTTCGGGTCCGGCCACCGTGCACGTGCTGCCGGGCCAGTAGGCTCTGCGCTCATGGGAGAGCAGGAAGTGCCTACGGGCCCGGTCAAGCGCCGGCTCGGCGTGATGGGCGGGACGTTCGACCCGATCCACCACGGACACCTGGTGGCCGCCAGTGAAGTGGCCGCCCTTTTCCACCTCGACGAGGTGGTGTTCGTCCCGACGGGCGAACCGTGGCAGAAGTCCCAGCGGGCCGTGTCGCCCGCCGAGGACCGCTACCTCATGACGGTCATCGCGACGGCCTCGAACCCCCAGTTCTCGGTGAGCCGCATCGACATCGACCGCGGTGGCCCCACCTACACCATCGACACCCTGCGGGACCTGAGCGCGCTCAACGACGACGCCGACCTGTTCTTCATCACCGGTGCCGACGCCCTCTCCCAGATCCTCACCTGGCGCAACGCCGACGAGCTCTTCTCCCTCGCCCACTTCATCGGCGTGACCCGACCCGGTCACGTGCTCACCGACGACGGCCTGCCCGAAGGCGGCGTCTCCCTGGTCGAGGTCCCCGCGCTGGCGATCTCCTCCACGGACTGTCGTGCCCGCGTGGCCGAGGGCGATCCCGTCTGGTACCTGGTGCCCGACGGCGTGGTGCGCTACATCGACAAGCGCGAGCTGTACCGGGGCGCCTAGGTCGTTTCTTTCGGAAAAGGGAGGGCCCGCGGTGAACGACCCACAGGATCCTTACGACCCGTACGCCGACCCGGAGCAGCGGATCGTCGGCTACGACCCGTACGGCAGACCGGTCTACGCCCCGGCGCCCTCCCCGGCCTTCCCGCCGCAGCCGCGGTACGGCCACGCGCCGCCCGAGGCCTACCCGCCCGAGGCCTACCCGCCCCAGGCCTTCCCGCCGCAGCAGCCGTACGAGCAGCCGCCGCCGTACGCGTACGACCACGGCCACCCACAGCAGCAGTACCCACAGCAGTACCAGCCGCCCCAGCCACAGCAGCAGGCCCAGGCGCAGGCCCAGCAGTGGATTCCGCAGCAGGCCGCCCCCGTGCCCGAGCCGCACCACCCCGCGCCCGGGCCCGCCCCGGTGCCCGAGCCGCGCCGGGAGCCCGTCACGGGGCGGGGCAGGCCGGAGCCACCGGACGCCGACCCCCACGCGGAGCCGTTCGCCTTCGCCGACGGGCCGGAGGCCGACTCCGAGGACGTCATCGACTGGCTGGCCTTCACCGAGAGCCGCACCGAACGCCGCGAGGAAGCCCGCCGGCGCGGCCGCAACCGGGGCGTCGCGCTCGTCGTCGCCCTCTCCCTCTTCGTCGTCGGAGGCGCCGGATACCTCTGGTACACCGATGGACTGCCCTTCCTCGACGGCCCCGGCGCCGAGCGGGCCCCCGCCGCGACCGGGGAACAGAAGCGCGACGTGATCGTCGTGCACGTGCGCGACACGAAGCGGGGCACCAGCTCCACCGCGCTGCTGGTGGACAACGTCACCACCCGCCAGGGCGCCACCGTCCTGCTGCCGAACGACCTGAGGGTCCAGGGCCAGGACGGCACCGCGGGCCCCCTCGGCAAGGCCGTCGACGCCGGAGCCCTCGGCACCCGCGAGTCCCTCGACACCGTGCTCGGCACCCGCATCGGCGGGACCTGGCGCCTGGACACCCCCTTCCTGGAGCGGCTCGTCGACCTCGTCGGAGGCGTCGAGACCGACACCGACACCGCCGTCCCCGCCGACGAGCGGGCCAAGACCCCGGCCGTCGGACAGGGCCCGAAGCAGAGCCTCACCGGAGCCATGGCCATCGCCTACGCCACCCACCGGGCCCAGGGCGAACCGGAGACCCGGCAGCTGGAGCGGACCGGGAGGGTGCTCCTCGCCGTACTGCGCAAGATCCCCTCCGACCCGACGGCGGCGGCCACGACCGTCGAGAGCATGGGCCAGATCCTCGACCCGGGCCTGGACTCCCGGAACCTGGGCGCGCTGCTGTCGCGGATCGGCGAGCACGCCAAGGTGGGCGCGTACCGCACCGAGGTGCTCGCCCTGAAGGCGGACGGAGGCCTGACGGACGAGACCAACAGGAAGGTGGTCAAGGAACTGCTCGGCGGCTCCTTCACGGCGGACCGGGCCGGGGCCACCCTGCGCGTCGGGCTCAAGGACGCCACCGGGCGGACCGGCGGGCAGGACGGCCAGGGCGGGGAGGACGGGGCGCGGATCGCGGCGAAGGCGGCCCTGCTCAACGCCGGCTACGGCTTCGTCGACGGCGGCAGGTCCGACCGTACGGCCGAGGGCACCCGGATCACGTACCAGGACGACGACCGGCGCGACCGGGCCGTCGAGGTGGCCAAGACCCTGGGGCTCCCCGAGACGGTCGTGCAGAAGGCCGAGAGCGCGGTCAACGCGGACGTCGTGGTGACGCTGGGCAGGGACTACAAGCCCTCCTGATCGGGCTCCGGTCAGGGCTGTGAGCAGGTGTTCCGTCCGCGCGGGCTGTTCCGCGCGGGCGGGGCCGGCGGTACATGAGACCCTTGTAAGGATCTGCCCGCCAACCCGAAAGCATGGCCAGTGACCGCCACGGACCGCTCCATCGAGCTCATCACCGCCGCCGCCCAGGCCGCGGCCGACCGGCTCGCGCACGACATCATCGCGTACGACGTCAGCGACGTGCTGTCGATCACCGATGCCTTCCTGCTCGCCTCCGCGCCCAACGACCGCCAGGTCAAGTCGATCGTGGACGAGATCGAGGAGCGGCTGCTCAAGGAGCTCGGCGCCAAGCCGGTGCGCCGCGAAGGCGACCGCGACGCCCGCTGGATCCTGCTCGACTACGTCGACATCGTCGTCCACGTCCAGCACAGCGAGGAGCGCGTGTTCTACGCGCTGGAGCGCCTGTGGAAGGACTGCCCCGAGATCGAGCTGCCCGAGGACGCCAAGCTCACCATCGGCAAGGCCGAGGAGCACGCCAAGCTGCGCGAGGCGGCGGGCGACGACGAACTGGACGGTGATCTGTTCTGAGCACCACCCCTTCGACCGCCTCGACCTCCGCGACCGCCTCGACCTCCGCGGGCAAGACCGGCAGGAAGATCGTCCTGTGGCGGCACGGCCAGACGTCGTGGAACCTGGAACGGCGCTTCCAGGGCTCCACGGACATCGAGCTGACCGAGACGGGCGTGGCGCAGGCGCGTCGCGCCGCCCGGTTGCTGGCCTCCCTGAAGCCCGATGCCATCGTCGCCTCCGACCTGCGGCGGGCCGCCGCCACGGCGGCCGAGCTCGCGGCGGTCACGGGCCTGTCCGTCGAGCACGACGAGGCGCTGCGCGAGACCTACGCCGGGGAGTGGCAGGGCCTCACGCATGACGAGATCCTCGCCAAGCACGGCGAGCAGTACACGGCGTGGAAGCGCGGGGAGCCGGTGCGTCGTGGTGGCGGTGAGCTGGAGACCGAGGTCGCCGACCGCGCCGCGCCCGTCGTCCTGAAGCACGCGGACCGGCTGCCCGACGGCGGCACCCTCGTGGTGGTCAGCCACGGCGGCACCATCCGTACGACGATCGGCCGTTTGTTGGGCCTGGACGCGTACCACTGGGAGGGCCTCGGCGGGCTCTCCAACTGCTGCTGGTCCGTCCTCGGCGAGGGCGTGCGGGGTTGGCGGCTCATGGAGCACAACGCCGGCACGCTGCCGGAACCGGTGCTCGGCGACGACGACTGAGGGGTCGCCACAGGCCGCCGCGGACCGCCCCACCCCCGGATTTCACTTTCCGGCTGGTCACAGGCTAGAGTTCTTCTTGTTCGCAGCGAAGAACACCGGAAACGGGGGGAACGCGGCGGAGAGCGGGGCTATAGCTCAGTTGGTAGAGCGCCTGCATGGCATGCAGGAGGTCAGGAGTTCAATTCTCCTTAGCTCCACAATCAGGATCCCGTCCCCAACAGGGGGCGGGATCCTTCCGTTTGTCCCTTTGGCCTGCTGACCCGGCCGGTACCGGCATGGCAGAATCGACAGCGCCGGAGGGGGACACGACGGCCCGACGCGGGAGGGAGTCGCTGACGGATGGGTGCACACCGGCGGCGGTGCGACTGGTGCGAGAACGGCACGCCGATCGTTCGGGACATGGACCCGGTCAATCCCGACTACCAGTACTGGTGCGAGGAATGCGCGCGGGCGCTGATCATAAAGGGCGACCCGATCGAGACGTACCGGGAGCTGGAGGGCGAGCCGATCTACGGCCGGCTGCTCGACGAGCACTGCACGCTCAAGCGGTTCTATCAGTTCGCGAGAGCGTGATCGGGTGAGGTCGGCCGGGTGAGGTCGGCCAGGTGAAGTTGGCCAAAGATGCTCAAAACGGACATGGCTCGGGCTCCGCGGAAACCGATTTTTGGTCTCGGGCCATGACCGTGTAATGTTTGGGATGTCGCCAGGGGGAACCGGCAAGGGAAACCGAAGCGACAAGCGGTAAACGAAGTAACAAGGGGCTATAGCTCAGTTGGTAGAGCGCCTGCATGGCATGCAGGAGGTCAGGAGTTCAATTCTCCTTAGCTCCACAGTGAAGAAGAGGGCCACCCGATCCGGGTGGCCCTCTTCTCGTTCCGCGGAACGAACGGGCGTCCGCCGGGGCCGCTGCGGTACCCTGGCGCCATGCGTGCCGTACGCCTTCTGCTTACCGAGCCGCGCTGATCAGCACCGACCCCTCGTGAGGTCGGCATCGGCGCGGCGTCCCCTCCTGTGCGAGGGGCTTTTTCGTTTGGGCAGGCAGAGACGGCAGAGTCGATCGATGGAGCTTCAGGAATCATGAGCGAGACGAACACCCCGGCCCCCGAGGCGGCCGAGGGGCACCGTTACACGGCTGCCATGGCCGCCGACATCGAGGCACGCTGGCAGGACGTATGGGACGCGGAGGGCACGTACGAGGCCCCGAACCCCACCGGTGACCTGGCGGGCGACCAGGCGGTCGTCGCCCGGCCCAAGAAGTTCATCATGGACATGTTCCCGTACCCCTCCGGTGCGGGCCTGCACGTCGGCCACCCGCTCGGGTACATCGCCACCGACGTCTACGCCCGCCACCAGCGGATGTCCGGCCACAACGTCCTGCACACCCTGGGCTTCGACGCCTTCGGCCTGCCGGCAGAGCAGTACGCCGTGCAGACCGGCACCCACCCGCGCGTGTCGACCGAGGCGAACATCGAGAACATGAAGGTCCAGCTGCGCCGGCTGGGCCTGGGCCACGACAAGCGCCGGTCGTTCGCGACGATCGACCCCGCGTACTACAAGTGGACCCAGTGGATCTTCCTGCAGATCTACAACTCCTACTACGACGCCGACGCGAAGAAGGCCCGCCCGATCACCGAGCTGGTCGCCGCCTTCGAGAACGGCTCCCGCGAGGTGCCCGGCGGTCGCGCCTGGGCCGAACTGACCGGGGCCGAGCGCGCCGACGTGCTGAACGGCTTCCGGCTGGCCTACGCCTCCGACGCGCCCGTCAACTGGTGCCCCGGCCTGGGCACCGTACTGGCCAACGAGGAGGTCACCGCGGACGGTCGCTCCGAGCGCGGCAACTTCCCCGTCTTCAAGGCCAAGCTGAGCCAGTGGAACATGCGGATCACCGCCTACGCGGACCGCCTGATCGACGACCTGGACGCCCTGGACTGGCCCGAGGCCATCAAGCTCCAGCAGCGCAACTGGATCGGCCGCAGCGAGGGCGCGCGCGTGGACTTCGCCGTCGGCGACGCCGGCGCGATCACCGTCTTCACCACCCGCCCCGACACCCTGTTCGGCGCCACCTACATGGTGCTGGCGCCCGAGCACGAGCTGGTCGAGAAGATCGTCCCGGCCGAGTGGCCCGAGGGCACGCACCAGGTGTGGACCGGCGGCGCCGCGACCCCCGGCGAGGCCGTGGACGCGTACCGCAAGCAGGCCGCCGCGAAGTCGGACGTCGAGCGCCAGGCCGAGGCCAAGGACAAGACCGGTGTCTTCACCGGCGCCTACGCGACCAACCCGGTCAGCGGCGACCTGGTCCCCGTCTTCATCGCCGACTACGTGCTGATGGGCTACGGCACCGGCGCGATCATGGCCGTCCCGGCACACGACAGCCGCGACTTCGAGTTCGCGCGCGCCTTCGAACTGCCGGTGCGCTGCGTCGTGGAGCCCTCGGACGACCGCGACGCGGACCCGGCCGAGTGGGCCGACGCGTTCACCTCGTACGACGGCACCATCGTGAACTCCACGGGCGAGGGCGTCTCGCTGGACGGCCTGGGCGTCGTCGAGGCGAAGGCCGCCATCACCGCCTGGCTGACCGAGCGCGGCATCGGCGAGGGCACCGTCAACTTCCGCCTGCGCGACTGGCTGTTCAGCCGCCAGCGGTACTGGGGCGAGCCCTTCCCGATCGTCTACGACGAGGACGGCGCCGCGCACCCGCTGCCCGAGTCGATGCTCCCGCTGGAGCTGCCCGAGGTCGAGGACTACTCGCCGCGCACCTTCGCGCCGGACGACGCCGCCTCGAAGCCGGAGACCCCGCTGTCGCGCAACGAGGCCTGGGTCAACGTCGAGCTGGACCTGGGCGACGGCTGCGGGGTGCGCTCGTACCGCCGCGAGACCAACACCATGCCGAACTGGGCCGGTTCCTGCTGGTACGAGCTGCGCTACCTGGACCCGAACAACGACTCGGCCCTGGTGGACCCGCAGATCGAGCAGTACTGGATGGGCCCGCGCGAGGGCGCCCCGCACGGCGGTGTCGACCTCTACGTCGGCGGCGCCGAGCACGCGGTGCTGCACCTGCTGTACGCCCGCTTCTGGTCGAAGGTGCTGTTCGACCTGGGCCACGTCTCGTCGGCCGAGCCGTTCCACAAGCTGTTCAACCAGGGCATGATCCAGGCGTACGCCTACACCGACGCGCGCGGCGTGTACGTCCCGGCGGCCGAGGTCGAGGAGCGCGACGGCGGCTGGTTCTTCCAGGGCGAGCCGGTCAAGCGCGAGCACGGCAAGATGGGCAAGTCCCTGAAGAACGCCGTCACGCCCGACGAGATCTGCGAGGAGTACGGCGCCGACACCCTGCGCCTGTACGAGATGGCGATGGGCCCGCTGGACGTCTCCCGTCCGTGGGACACCCGCGCCGTCGTCGGCCAGTACCGGCTGCTCCAGCGCCTGTGGCGCAACATCGTGGACGAGGAGACGGGCGCCGTCACCGTCGTCGACGGGGAGCCCGACGAGGCCACCCTGCGCGCCCTGCACAAGGCCATCGACGGGGCCGGCTCGGACATGGCGGGGCTGCGGTTCAACACCGCCATCGCCAAGATCACCGAGCTGAACAACACCCTGACGAAGGCGGGCCGCCCGCTGGAGCGCTCCGTCGCCGAGCGACTGGTGCTGCTGGTCGCCCCGCTGGCCCCGCACATCGCGGAGGAGCTGTGGCACCGGCTGGGCCACACCGACTCGGTGGTCCACCGGGACTTCCCCGTGGCCGACCCGGCGTACGTGGTCGACGAGACCGTGACGTGCGTCGTGCAGGTCAAGGGCAAGGTCAAGGCCCGCCTGGAGGTCGCTCCCGCCATCTCCGACGCCGACCTGGAGCAGCTGGCGGTCACCGACCCGGCCGTCGTCGCCGCGCTGGACGGCGCCGAGATCCGCAAGGTGATCGTGCGCGCGCCGAAGCTGGTCAACATCGTCATCTGAATCGGGGGAGCCGGCGCCGATGGGACCTCCAGGTCCTCTCGGTCCTCGGTATGAGGGTCATCCCGTACGGGCAGGTTGGGGGTTCGATTGGAACCCCTGGCCTGCCCGTGGCGTTTACGGTGGGAGGGAAGCAACAGGCGAAGAAGGGGAACCTCATGGAGGCGGGCGTCGCTTTGATCATCTTTGGCCTGTTGGTGCTGTTCGCCTTCCTGGGGCTGGGCGCCTGGGCCACGGTGAAGGTGGTCGGCGCGGCCAAGCGAGGCGTGGACCGCACCATCACCCAGGCCCGCAGGACCGTCGAGGACACCACGCTGAAGGCGAAGAGCCTGGGCCAGGTCGGCGTCACGGGCGCGCTCGCACAGCTGCGCCTGGACCTGCGGACCTCGATGCGGACCACGCAGCAGGCCCTCTACCAGGGAGCGCAGACGGACAGCTCGCTGAAGGAGTCGATCGTCCTGTTCGAGCGGCTCAGCGCGCACGGGCACGAGCTGGACGACGAGCTGAAGCGGCTGGAGCAGGAGCCCGACCGGCAGCGGATCGCGGCGAGCCTGCCCGACCTGCGGGAACGCACCTCCAAGATCACGGAAGCCGCCGACTCGCTGCGGTGGGCGGCCCGCGACCGGGCCCGCCAGTTCGCCGCCCAGGACCTGGACACCCTCTCCGCGGAGATCAAGCTCGAATCCGGCGCGCTGCGGGACTGGTCGCGGGAGCCGGTGGACCACCTGGCGGCCGCCGCCGAGGCGTGGGACGCGCGTCAGGCGGCCGAGGCCGCCGCGGGTGCGGCCGGGGCCTCCGGGCCGGAGGGGGCGCCCGAAGGGGCCGGGAACGGACCGGCGCGGGGGACCGGGGCGACGCGGCCCGCCGCGATCGATGCGGCGCCGCAGGCGACGCCGTACCCGTGGCAGAAGGCGCCGCGGCCCGAGACCACCACCTGAGGCACGGCCGGGCCGGGGACCGGGTGTTCGACGTGGTGGGCGGGCCCGGGCTGCCGGATCGCCTCCGCTGCCGGTAACCTCCGGCTCATGTCCCGCCATGTCGCGATCGTCACGGATTCCACGGCCTATCTGCCCCAGCCGGCGATGGCGCGGCATGGGATCACCGCCGTCCCCCTGACCGTGGTCCTGGGCGACGAAGCCTTGGAGGAAGGCACCGAGATCTCGGCGCGCAGCCTCGCCGTCGCCCTCCAGAAGCGCCGCCCGGTCACCACCTCCCGGCCGGGTCCCGAGGAGTTCGTACGGGCCTACCGGGCCGCCGTGGACGCCGGCGCCGGCGGCATCGTCAGCCTGCACCTCTCCGCCGAGTTCTCCGGCACGTACGACGCCGCCGTGGTCGCGGCCAAGACGGCCGACGTCCCGGTCCGGGTCGTCGACACCGGGATGGTCGCGATGGCCCTCGGGTTCTGCGCCCTGGCCGCCGCCGAGGCCGCCGAGGCGGGCGGCTCGGTCGACGACGCCGTGGCGGCCGCGGAGAAGCGGGCCGCGGACATGTCGGCGTACTTCTACGTCGACACCCTCGACTACCTCCGCCGGGGCGGGCGGATCGGCGCCGCGCAGGCCCTCCTCGGCTCGGCGTTGGCCGTCAAGCCGCTGCTGACGCTGGACGGCGGCCGCATCGAGATGCTGGAGAAGGTACGGACGGCCTCCAAGGCCATCGCGCGCCTGGAGGAGCTGGCCGTCGAGCGGGCGGGCGCGGGGAGCGTGGACGTCGCTGTCCACCACCTGGCGGCTCCCGAGCGGGCGGAGAAGCTCGCGCAGCGGCTGCGCGAACGGATCCCCGGCCTGGTCGAGATGCACGTCAGCGAGGTGGGCGCGGTGATCGGAGCCCACACCGGTCCGGGGTTGCTGGCGGCGGTGGTGTCGCCGCGCTGAGTGGGGACCCTGGAGGGGTCGGGCGGGGTGGGTAGGGGGCGGGGCTTCACCGGAACGGGTGGCGGGGATATCCACAACGGGGCCTTCATCCACCGGAATTGAGGGCTCCGAGCGGGGATCCGGGAAGGCCCCTAGCGTCGGGGCATGACTCTTCACACGCAGGACGCGGAAGGCCTCTCGGAGGCACGGACCCGATACGACGCCATCGCCGGGCCGGTGGCCGGCGGTGCCCTCGCGCCCGGTGGCGCGGGGCCGATGGGGCGCTCCGACGGCCGGGAGCGGTACCGGCGGCGGCTGCGTTCGCGGTCCCGGGCCAGGCCCGACCCCGAGGCGGTGCGCAGGCGGGCCGAGGCGCTGTTGGCCGGGGGTGTTCCGCCGCCCGCAGGGCAGGAGGCGGCCGGGGAGCCGTCGGGGTCCGGCGGGTCGGCGGGGACGGAGCTCGCGACGCCGGCCGTGGGGGCGGGAGCGTCGCGGCCGGTGCGGCCGGTGCGGCCGGAGGGGCCGGATCGTCCGGAGGGGCCGGAGGGGCCGGAGGGGCCGGATCGGTCGGAGGGGTCGGAGAGCGGGCGCCCGGGTGGGTCGGCGCCGGTTCGGGCGGGAGCGTGGAGGTCCGCCCTGCGGGAACGGTTGCCGCTGTGGGTGCAGGCCCGGTGCGGGGTCGAGCCGCGCACGGTCGCGGCCGTCGCGGTGGTGCTGGTCGTCGCGGTCGGGTTCGCCGGCCGGCAGTTCTGGGCCGCCCGTCCGGGCCCGGTGACCGCGCCGGCCGTCGTCGCCCCCGCCGCCGTCGCGGCGGCGCCCTCGGCGAGCGCCGCCACGGCGTCCGACGCCCGTGTCGTGGTGGACGTCGGCGGCAAGGTCAGGGAGCCCGGGGTCCGGCGACTGCCCGGCGGCTCGCGGGTGGAGGACGCGCTGGCCGCCGCCGGGGGAGTACGGCCCGGCACGGACACCACCGGGCTCAACCGGGCCCGGGTGCTGGTGGACGGCGAACAGGTGCTGGTGGGGGTCACGGCGCAGCCGCCGCCTCCCGGAGGCGCCGGTGCGGGCCCCGGCGGTGGCGCGGGGCCCGGGGCGGGGCCGCTGAGCCTGGCCACGGCCACGGTCGAGCAGTTGGACGGGCTGCCCGGGGTCGGCCCCGTGCTCGCCCGGCACATCGTGGAGTTCCGTACGGCCCGGGGCGGGTTCCGGTCCGTGGAGGAACTCCGACAGGTCCAGGGGATCGGCGAGCGGCGCTTCGCCGAACTGCGCGGGCTGGTGCGGCTGTGAGCGGGTCGCGGGGGGCCGAGGAGGGGCGGCCGGTCGATCTGCGGCTCGCGGTGCCGGCCGGGGCCGCCTGGGCCGCCACCGCCCTGGCCCTCGGGGCCCCGGGGCGCTGGACCGCCGTCGGGGTGGGGCTCGCGGTGGTCGCGGCGGGGGCGCTGCTGCTCGCCGGCCGGCGCCGTCCGCAGCCCCTGTGGCGGGTCGGTACGGCCGCGGCCGCCGCCCTGCTGTGCGCGGCCGCGGGCGCGGGGGTGGCCGGGCTGGAGCGGGCCGAGGCGCGGGCGGGGCCCGTGGCGGGGCTGGCCCGGGAGCACGCCCGGGTCCTGTTGGAACTCACCGTCGGCTCCGACCCCCGCGCCACCCGGGGCGGGAACGGCCCGCCGGGGGTGATGCTGGACGCGGTGGTGACGGCGGTGCGGGGCCCCGACGGGACGCGGACGCGGACCGTGACCCCGGTACGGGTGTCGGCCGCGCATCCCGACTGGGCCGGCCTGCTGCCGTCGACCCGGGTCGAGGTGGTCGCCGCCCTGGCTCCGACCGCGGGCGGGGAGCGGGCCGTGGCGCTGGTCCGCCCGGCCGGGGACACGCCGCCCGAGGTGACCGGCGGGCCCGACGCCGCCCAGCGGTTCGCCGGGAGCCTGCGCGCGGGGCTGCGGGAAGCCGTCCGGGAGCTCGCGCCCGACGCGCGGGCGCTGCTGCCCGGGCTGGTGGTCGGGGACACCTCCGGGGTCCCGGACGACCTGCGCGAGGCGTTCAGGGCCACCGACCTGCTGCACCTGCTGGCCGTCTCCGGCTCCAACCTCACCGTGGTGCTGTGCCTGCTGATCGGGCCCCCGGCCCGCGCGCGGCTCGTCGAGCGGCGGGGGCTCGCGCCCCGCCTGGGGCTGTCGCTGAGGGCCACGGCCCTGTGCGGAGCGGCCCTCACGCTGGGCTTCGTCGTGGTGTGCCGGCCCGAGCCGAGCGTGTTGCGAGCCGCGGCGTGCGGGGCGATCACCCTGCTGGCCCTCGGTACCGGCCGGCGGAGGTCGCTCGTGCCGGCACTGGCCGGGGCGGTGCTGCTGCTCGTGCTCTACGACCCGTGGCTGGCCCGCGGTTACGGATTCCTGCTGTCGGTCCTGGCCACCGGGGCCCTGCTCACCCTCGGGCCCCGGTGGAGCGCGGCCCTGCGGCGGCGGGGCGTGGGCGCGCGCACGGCCGACGCGCTGGGGGCGGCCGCCGCCGCGCAGGCGGTGTGCGCGCCCGTGGTGGTGATGCTCTCCGCCCGGGTCAGCCTCGTCGCGGTGCCGTGCAACCTGCTGGCGGAACTCGCGGCGGGACCGGCGACGGTGCTCGGTTTCGCCACCCTCGCCGTCGCCCCGCTGTGGATGCCGGCGGCGCGGGTGCTCGCCTGGTGCGCGGGGGTGCCGGCCGGGTGGATCGCCGCCGTGGCGCGGGGCGGGGCCGGATTGCCGGGGGCGGAGGTGCCCTGGCCCGGCGGGCTGCGGGGCGCGCTGCTGCTCGGGGTGGTCACGGTGGTCCTCGTGGGGCTCGCGGCGCGGTTCGGCCGGCGGCGTGCCGTGTGCGCGGCCGTGGCGATCCTGCTGCTGGTCGCCGTACTGCGACCGCCGCAGCTCACGCGGGCCCTCACCGGCTGGCCGCCGCCGGACTGGAGCTACGTGCAGTGCGCGGTCGGCCAGGGGGACGCCGCCGTGCTGGCCGTCGCCCCCGGGACGGCCGTCGTGGTCGACGCCGGACCGGATCCGCGACCGGTGGACGCCTGCCTGCGGTCCCTCGGGGTCCACCGGGTGCCGCTGCTCCTGCTGACGCACTTCCACGCCGACCACGTCGGAGGACTCGCGGGCGTGTTGAGGGGCCGGTCGGTGGGTGTGATTCAAACCACCACGGTGGAGGAGCCGCCGGAGCACGCGAGGGCCGTCCGGCGGGCGGCGGCCGCCGCCGGGGTGCCCGTCGTACCCGCGCTCGCCGGCGAGCGGCGGCAGGTCGGGAGGCTCGGGTGGGAGGTGCTGTGGCCGAGGGGGTCCGGGCCGGCGCCGCGCGGGCCCAACGACGCGAGCGTGGCCCTGCTGGTCCGCACGTCGGGGGTGACGCTGCTGCTCCTCGGCGACCTCGAACCGCCCTCCCAACAGGCCCTTCTGCAAAGCCATCCCGAGCTGGGGCCGGTGGACGTCCTGAAGGTCGCCCACCACGGATCGGCCCACCAGGACCCCGGTCTCCAGGACCGGATCCGACCCCGGATCGCGATCGTCCCCGTCGGCGCCGGCAACCGCTACGGGCATCCCGCGCCGAGCACCGTCGGCCGGTTGCGGGAGCGGGGGACGACGGTGCTGCGCACCGACCGGGACGGTTCCGTGGCGGTCGCCGGGAGCGGCGCGGGGATGCGTGCGTTCCCGGCCGGCCGGCGTCGCCGGCGGCCCGGGCATACCGGGCGCGACCATTCTGTTTGCCCCCAACCCGGCAGCATGATCGAATGCGTCTTCGCCAGAACGGTCCAAGTCCACACAGCACGGGGGTGCATCAGCCATGTTCGGTCGCCGACGGGGGATGGAGACGGCCGGAAGTGCCGGTTCACAGACATCCGCCACTCTGACGTTGCCGCCCACGGCGAAGCTGTTGAGCTGTCGGGTGCTCGACACGGTCCACCAGCCGGTCCGGCAGGCGAAGTTCGAGGTGACGGACCCGATCGGCAGACGGGTCGTCAGCGGGGAGACGGACCCGTACGGCGGGTTCACCGCCGCCGTGCCGGAGGGGGAGTACCGGCTGTCCGTCACCGCCGAGGGCTACGCGCCGTTCCACGGGGCGACGCTCGTCGGGGACCCGGCGCAGCCCGGGACCGCCGAGATCATCCTGGACGCGGTGGAGCCGCCGAGGCTGCCGGCGCCCGGCCACTGGGAGCTGGACCCGACGCACTCGTCGATCGGATTCTCCGCCCGGCACATCGGATTCGCCCGGATCCACGGCCGGTTCACGACCTTCGCCGGCGCGGTCCGCATCGCGGAGCGCATGGAGGACTCCTCCATGCACGTGATCATCGACGCGGCGAGCATCGACACCGGTCTGCGGATGCGGGACGACCACCTGCGGTCCGCCGACTTCCTGGACGCGGCCCGCCACCCCACGGTGGAGTTCTACAGCGAGCGGTTCATCCACCGCAGCGGCAGCCGATGGGCGGTCGCGGGGGCCCTCACCCTCCACGGCGTCAGCCGTTCCGTCACCCTGGACACCCAGTACCTGGGGCACGGCACGGGCCTGGAGGGCGAACCGAGAGCGGCCTGCCGGGCCACGGCGGAACTGCACCGCGAGGACTTCACGCTGAACTGGCAGTCGATCCTGGCCCACGGCGTCGCGGCGATCGGCTCCAGCGTGGACGTGACGCTCGACGTGCAGATCGTCCACAAGGCGTAGGCCGCGGGCGCCGCGGGCCGCGGGCGAGGCCCCGGCCCGGTCGGGGCCGGGCGGTGGTCTACGGGGCTTCCAGCCAGCCCTCGTACTCGGCGGCGAGGTCGTCCAGGGCGCCGGTGTCGAGCCGTTCCCTCGGGTCCTCCACGACGACCAGCCACTGGGCGTCCTCGGCGTCGTCCTCGCCGGCGAGGGCGTCGCGGACCAGCTGGGGTTCCTCGGGCAGGCCGAAGCGGTCGACGGCCTCCTGGGCCACCTCTTCGGCGGCGTCGCGGTCGGGCAGGACCAGTACATGTCGCACGTTCACCCGACCATTCTCGGGCACCGGGCGCGGGGGACTGTCGGTGCGGCGTGGGATGCTGGGGACGATGGCCACCAGGAAGAACTCCACCGACGATCTCCTCGCCCCGATCACCCTCGCGGTGGGGCAGGAGGACCTGCTCCTCGACCGTGCGGTGCGCGAGGTGGTGACGGCCGCGCGCGCGGCCGACGCCGACACCGACGTGCGCGACCTCACCTCCGATCAGCTCCAGCCCGGCACGCTGGCCGAGCTGACGAGCCCCTCGCTGTTCTCCGAGCGCAAGGTCCTGATCGTGCGCGGCGCGCAGGACCTGGGCGCGGAGACGGTCAAGGAGCTCAAGGCCTACCTCGCCGATCCGTACGAAGAGATCGCGCTGGTCCTCCTGCACGCCGGTGGGGTCAAGGGCAAGGCGGTCCTGGACGCCGCGCGCAAGGCGGGTGCCCGCGAGGTGGCCTGCCCGAAGATGACGAAGGCCGCGGACCGACTGTCGTTCGTGCGGGGCGAGTTCCGGACGCTGGGTCGTTCCGCGACCCCCGACGCCTGCCAGAACCTGGTCGACGCCATCGGCAGCGACCTGCGGGAGCTGGCGAGCGCGGTGGCGCAGCTGTGCGCGGACGTCGAGGGCACCATCGACGAGGCCGTCGTGGGCCGCTACTACACCGGGCGGGCCGAGGCCTCCAGCTTCACGGTCGCCGACCGGGCCGTCGAGGGCCGCGCGGCCGAGGCCCTCGAAGCGCTGCGCTGGTCCCTGTCGACGGGTGTGGCACCGGTCCTGATCACCAGCGCCCTGGCCCAGGCCGTGCGGGCGATCGGCAAGCTCGCCTCCGCGCCGCGCGGGGCCCGTCCCGGTGATCTCGCCCGGGACCTCGGCATGCCGCCGTGGAAGATCGACCGGGTCCGGCAGCAGATGCGGGGCTGGTCGGCGGACGCCGTCTCGGACGCCCTGCGCGCGGTGGCGCTGGCGGACGCGGGGGTCAAGGGCGGGGGCGACGACCCCGAGTACGCGCTGGAGAAGGCCGTCGTGGCGGTGGCCCGCGCGGCCCGCCCCCAACGCCGCTGAGGCGGCCCCGCAGCGCCTCGTGGCGGCCCCGCAGCGCCCGTGCACCCGTACCGCCCATGCGCCGGTACCGCCCGGCAGGGTCCCGCCCCCTCGCCTCGTGGCGGGTTCTTTCGTACCGCTCCAGGCTCCGTGCCGTCCCCCGTACGGTCCCGTGCCGTGCCGTGCCGTGCGCGGGCGCCGGTCGGGCGGCGCGGGCATGACGAAGGCCCCGGCTCCTCCCTGGGGAAGGGAGGGGCCGGGGCCTTCGACTACCGCTTGGTGTGCGCCGCACCCGCGTGGCGAACGCAGGCCGCGTGCGGCGCGGGGGCCGGTCCGGAGCGGGAGAGAGGGCCCGCTGGGTCCTTACCGGCGATTCACATCAGGAGCTCAGCCCTGGAGGGTGGCAACCTTGGAGGCCAGCGCCGACTTCTTGTTGGCGGCGGCGTTCTTGTGGATGACACCCTTCGAGACAGCCTTGTCGAGCGCACGCGCGGCGGCGCGGGAAGCCACGGTGGCCTTCTCGACGTCACCGGCGAGGACGGCCTCGCGGGCCTTGCGGATCGCGGTCTTGAGCGAGGACTTGACGGCCTTGTTGCGCAGGCGCGCCTTCTCGTTCGTCTTGTTCCGCTTGATCTGGGACTTGATGTTCGCCACGAAAGAGCCTTTTCAGGTTCAGAGTTTGATCTTCGGATTGTGTCCCGACAGCTGAGAGGGCATACGAGACACAGCTGCCCAGGCTACCAGGCGCGCTCCGACCGGCCCAAACCGAGCGCACTGCCCCGTCCATGGGACCATGGGAGTCTGCGTATCGATCCGAAGGATCCGATCAGGACCGACCGACGCGACCGACCGACGCTTCCGACTGCGACCGAGAATCAGGACACTGCGTGCCCGCGATCCCCAGCCACGTGCCCGAGCCGAGCCGTACCGACCCGGCTCTGATCCGCAACTTCTGCATCATCGCGCACATCGACCACGGCAAGTCGACCCTCGCCGACCGGATGCTCCAGCTCACCGGTGTCGTCGACCAGCGGCAGATGCGTGCCCAGTACCTCGACCGCATGGACATCGAGCGTGAGCGCGGCATCACGATCAAGTCGCAGGCGGTCCGTCTGCCCTGGGCGCCCACGACGGGCGAGGGCCAGGGCAACACGCACATCCTGAACATGATCGACACCCCCGGTCACGTCGACTTCACCTACGAGGTCTCGCGCTCCCTCGCGGCGTGCGAGGGCACGATCCTCCTCGTCGACGCCGCCCAGGGCATCGAGGCCCAGACCCTCGCCAACCTGTACCTGGCGATGGAGAACGACCTCGCGATCGTTCCCGTCCTCAACAAGATCGACCTGCCGGCCGCCCAGCCGGAGAAGTTCGCCGAGGAGCTGGCGAACCTGGTCGGCTGCCAGCCCGAGGACGTGCTGCGCGTCTCCGCCAAGACGGGCATGGGCGTCGACGCCCTGCTCGACAAGGTCGTCGCGACCGTTCCGGCCCCGGTCGGCGTCAAGGACGCCCCCGCCCGCGCGATGATCTTCGACTCGGTCTACGACTCCTACCGCGGCGTGGTCACCTACGTCCGTGTGGTCGACGGCCAGCTCAACAAGCGCGAGCGCATCCGCATGATGTCCACGGGCGCCACGCACGAGCTGCTGGAGATCGGTGTCTCCTCCCCGGAGATGACCCCGGCCGACGGCATCGGCGTCGGCGAGGTGGGCTACATCATCACCGGCGTGAAGGACGTCCGTCAGTCCAAGGTCGGTGACACGATCACCAGCCTGCACAACGGCGCGACCGAGGCCCTCGGCGGCTACAAGGACCCGAAGCCGATGGTCTTCTCGGGCCTGTACCCGCTGGACGGATCGGACTACCCGGACCTGCGCGAGGCCCTGGACAAGCTCCAGCTCAACGACGCCGCGCTCGTCTACGAGCCGGAGACCTCCGCGGCCCTCGGCTTCGGCTTCCGCGTCGGCTTCCTCGGCCTGCTGCACCTGGACGTGGTCCGCGAGCGCCTGGAACGCGAGTTCGGCCTCGACCTCATCGCGACCGCGCCCAACGTGGTCTACCGGGTGGTGCTGGAGGACGGCAAGGAGGTCACCGTCACCAACCCGAGCGAATTCCCCGAGGGCAAGATCTCGGACGTGTTCGAGCCGGTCGTCCGCGCCACCGTGCTCGCCCCGACCGAGTTCATCGGCGCCATCATGGAGCTCTGCCAGCAGCGTCGCGGCACCCTGCTCGGCATGGACTACCTCTCCGAGGACCGGGTCGAGATCCGCTACACCCTGCCTCTCGCGGAGATCGTCTTCGACTTCTTCGACCAGCTGAAGTCCAAGACGCGCGGCTACGCCTCGCTGGACTACGAGCCCACCGGCGAGCAGTCCTCCAGCCTGGTCAAGGTCGACATCCTGCTGCACGGCGACAAGGTCGACGCCTTCTCCGCCGTCTGCCACAAGGACGCCGCCTACGCCTACGGCGTGCGCCTGGTCGCCAAGCTGCGCGAGCTCATCCCGCGGCAGGCCTTCGAGGTGCCGGTCCAGGCCGCGATCGGCTCCCGCGTCATCGCCCGCGAGACCATCCGCGCCATCCGCAAGGACGTCCTCGCCAAGTGCTACGGCGGTGACATCTCCCGTAAGCGGAAGCTGCTGGAGAAGCAGAAGGAGGGCAAGAAGCGGATGAAGATGGTCGGCTCCGTGGAGGTCCCGCAGGAGGCCTTCATCGCCGTCCTGTCCAGCGACGAGTCCACCGGCAAGAAGAAGTAGCGCCGACACCGGGGAGGGGGCCCAGCCCCCGTCCGGTGTCACGCGGAAGGGCCCCCGTGCGTACGCGCGGGGGCCCTTTTCGTTATGAACCGGCCGCTCGGGGAGTCTTACGCGTCGGGCACGCGGCCTCTAGTCTGATCACTGCTCGATGGTTACTCGCCAGTTTAGAAATCCGCCCGTCTGAAAACCCTGCCTGCCCAAGCGCCCCACGCCCACGCCCCGTCGCGTGGACCGGTCCGGAGGATGTCGTGAGCGACACACAGACCATGATCGAGAACCGTCCGCCCACCGTGGCGGCCCTCTTCCTTGACCGCGTCGCCGCCACCCCCAACGGCGAGGCCTACCGCTTCCCGGTGCCGGCCGGACCGGAGGGCGGCCCCGAGGAGTGGAAGTCGCTCAGCTGGGGCCAGGCCGCCGACCGCGTGTTCGCGATCGCCGCCGGACTGGTCTCGCTGGGCCTGGGTTCGGAGGAGCGCGTCGCGCTCGCCTCCAACACCCGCGTCGAGTGGATCCTGTGCGACCTGGGCGTGATGTGCGCGGGCGGTGCCGTCACCACGATCTACCCGAGCACCAACGCCGACGAGTCGGCGTTCATCCTCGCCGACTCCGAGAGCCGGGTGCTGATCGCCGAGGACGCCGCGCAGCTGGCCAAGGCCCGGGAGCGGCGCGCCGACCTGCCGAACCTGATCCACGTCGTGGTCATCGACGGGGCCGGCGTCGAGCCCGAGGCCGGCGACCCCGAGGGCTGGGTGCTGACCCTGGCCGAGCTGGAGGCGCGCGGCAAGGAGCACCTCGCCAAGCACCCCGAGGCCGTCAGGGAGCGGATCGCGGCCATCACCGCCGACCAGCTCGCCACCCTCATCTACACCTCCGGCACCACCGGCCGCCCCAAGGGCGTACGCCTGCCGCACGACAACTGGTCGTACATGGCCAAGGCCACCGTGGCCACCGGCCTGATCACCAAGGACGACATCCAGTACCTGTGGCTGCCGCTGGCCCACGTCTTCGGCAAGGTGCTCACCTCCGGCCAGATCGAGGTCGGTCACGTCACCGCCGTCGACGGCCGCATCGACAAGATCATCGAGAACCTGCCGGTCGTCCAGCCCACCTACATGGCGGCCGTCCCGCGCATCTTCGAGAAGGTCTACAACGGCGTGGCCGCCAAGGCCCGCGCCGGCGGCGGCGCCAAGTACAAGATCTTCAAGTGGTCGGTGGGCGTCGCCCGCGAGTACGCCAAGGTCACCCAGGACAACTACCGCCGCACCGGTCGCGCCACCGCGCCCCTCGGCCTCAGCACCAGGCACAAGGTCGCCGACGCGCTCGTCTACTCCAAGCTCCGCGACGCCTTCGGCGGCAACCTGCGCGCCGCCGTCTCCGGCGCCTCCGCCCTCGCTCCCGAGATCGGCTTCTTCTTCTCAGGCGCGGGCATCCACATCCTGGAGGGCTACGGACTCACCGAGTCCAGCGCCGCCTCCTTCGTCAACCCCGGCGAGGCCTACCGCACCGGCACCGTCGGCAAGCCGCTCCCCGGCACCGAGGTGCGCATCGCCGACGACGGCGAGGTCCTGCTCCGCGGCCCCGGCATCATGCAGGGCTACCACCGTCAGCCCGACAAGACCGCCGAGGTCCTGGAGAGCGACGGCTGGCTGCACACCGGCGACATCGGAGAGCTGTCGCCCGACGGCTACCTGCGCATCACCGACCGCAAGAAGGACCTGATCAAGACCTCGGGCGGCAAGTACGTCGCCCCGGCCGAGATCGAGGGCCAGTTCAAGGCGATCTGCCCGTTCGTGTCGACGATCGTCGTCCACGGCGCCGACCGGAACTTCTGCTCGGCCCTCATCGCCCTCGACGAGCCCGCGATCCTGGGCTGGGCCGCCGAGAACGGGCTGGAGGGCAGGACGTACGCCCAGGTCCTGGCCGCCCCCGAGACCAACCGTCTCGTCGAGACCTACGTCCAGACCCTCAACGAGGGCCTCCAGCGTTGGCAGACGGTCAAGAAGTTCCGCATCCTGCCGCGCGACCTGGACGTGGAGCACGGCGACCTCACGCCCAGCCTCAAGCTGAAGCGGCCCGTCGTCGAGCGCGAGTTCAAGCACCTCATCGAGGAGATGTACGAGGGCTCCCGCGAGGCGTAAACGACCATGGGGCAGTGCGGGACAATGGCCACATGCCTTCCGCACTGCCCGACGGTGACCCCATGCCCGAAGACGGCTCGCTGCCCGCGCACGCCCTCACCGGCGCCCCGGACCGGCCGCTCGGGTTCTACCTGCACGTCCCGTACTGCGCCACCCGCTGCGGGTACTGCGACTTCAACACCTACACCGCCACCGAGCTGCGCGGCACCGGCGGCGTCCTCGCCTCCCGCGAGAACTACGCCGACACCCTGATCGACGAGGTCCGCCTGGCCCGCAAGGTGCTCGGCGACGACCCGAGGTCCGTGCGCACGGTCTTCGTCGGCGGCGGCACGCCCACCCTGCTGCCCGCCGCCGACCTCGTCCGCATGCTCGCGGCCATCCGCGAGGAGTTCGGCCTCGCCGAGGACGCCGAGATCACCACCGAGGCCAACCCGGAGTCGGTGGACCCGCGCTACCTCGCCGAACTGCGTGCCGGCGGGTTCAACCGGGTCTCCTTCGGCATGCAGAGCGCCAAACGGCACGTGCTGAAGGTCCTCGACCGCACCCACACCCCGGGCCGCCCCGAGGCCTGCGTGGCCGAGGCCCGCGCCGCCGGCTTCGAGCACGTCAACCTGGACCTGATCTACGGCACCCCCGGCGAGTCCGACGACGACTGGCGGGCCTCCCTGGACGCCGCGCTGGGCGCCGGGCCCGACCACGTCAGCGCGTACGCCCTGATCGTCGAGGAGGGCACCCAGCTGGCCCGGCGGATCCGCCGCGGCGAGGTCCCGATGACCGACGACGACGTCCACGCCGACCGGTACCTGATCGCCGACTCCGTCATGGCGGAGGCCGGCTACCACTGGTACGAGGTGTCGAACTGGGCGACCTCCGAGGCCGGCCGGTGCCTGCACAACGAGCTGTACTGGCGCGGCGCCGACTGGTGGGGCGCCGGGCCCGGCGCGCACTCCCACGTCGGCGGCGTGCGCTGGTGGAACGTCAAGCACCCCGGCGCCTACGCGGCCGCGCTGGCCGAGGGCCGCTCCCCGGGCGCGGGGCGCGAACTGCTCTCCGCCGAGGACCGGCGCGTCGAGCGGATCCTGCTGGAGCTGCGGCTGGTCGACGGCGTCCCGCTGTCGCTGCTCGCCCCCGCAGGGCTCCGCGCCGCCGCGAAGGCCCTGGCCGACGGGCTGCTGGAACCCACCCCCTACGACGCGGGGCGGGCCGTGCTGACCCTGCGCGGGCGACTGCTGGCCGACGCCGTGGTGCGGGACCTGGTCGACTGACCGGGCCGCCCGCCCCGCCCCGCGGCGCGGGCCGCGCCGGCCCCGTGCGGGGCCTCAGGACGTGACGTGGTCGATGAGGTGCTCCACCGCGCCGAGCAGGGTGGGCTCCAGATCCTTGTACGAGGTCACGCGGGACAGGATGTGCTGCCAGGCGGCCCCGGTGTTCTCCGGCCAGCCGAGCGCCGCGCAGACGCCCGTCTTCCAGTCCCGGCCGCGCGGCACGGTCGGCCACGCCGGGATGCCGAGCGCGGACGGCTTCACCGCCTGCCACACGTCCACGTACGGGTGACCGACGATCAGCACGTCCGGGGAGGTCACCGCCGCCGCGATGCGGGACTCCTTCGAGCCCGGCACCAGGTGGTCCACCAGGACCCCGAGCCGGGCGTCCGGGGCCGGGCCGAACTCCGCCACCACCGCCGGGAGGTCGTCGACGCCCTCCAGGTACTCCACGACCACGCCCTCGATCCGCAGGTCGTCGCCCCAGACCCGCTCGACCAGCTCGGCGTCGTGCCGGCCCTCCACGTAGATCCGCCCGGCCCGGGCCACCCGGGCCCGGGCGCCCGGCACCGCCAGCGAACCCGACGCCGTGCGCGCGGGAGCGGCCGGCGCCCGCCCGGGGCGGGTCAGCGTCACCACCGCGCCCTCCAGCAGGAAGCCGCGCGGCTCCAGCGGGAACACCCGCCGCTTGCCGAAGCGGTCCTCCAGGGTCACCGTGCCCGCCTCGCAGGCCACCACCGCGCCGCAGAAGTCCGTACCGGCCACCTCCACCACCAGGTCGGGGTCGGCGGGAACCTCGGGAACGGCCTTGGGCCGCTTCCACTGCGGGGTCAGGTCGGGGGAGTACTCGCGCATCCGGCCGACCCTAGGAGAGCCGCCGCGCTCAGGCGCCCGACACGCCGAACAGGGCCGCCAGAGTGTCGCGTTGCTCACGTACGAAGTCCGCCCCGACCACCGCGCCGTGACCCGGCACGTACCGCGCGTCCGGTCCGCCGAGCGACAGCAGCCGGTCCATCGCGGCCGGCCACTGCCCCGGGACCGCGTCCCGACCGGCCTGGGGCTCGCCCGACTCCTCGACCAGGTCCCCGCAGAACACCGTCTCGCGTTCGCCCGGCACGAAGACGGCCAGGTCGTGCCACGAGTGCGCCGGGCCCACGTTGGCCAGCAGCACCTGCACCCCGCCCAGGTCCAGCGTCCACTCGCCCGACACGAGGTGCCGGGGCGCCCGTACGAGCTCCACGGACTCCGCCGCCTCCGCCGGATCCAGGCCGTGGCGCACCGCGCTCGCGCGCAGCTCCTCGCGGCCCGTGGGGGTCCCCAGCAGCCGGTCCAGCCCGACGGCGCCGTAGGACTCCGCGCCGGCGAACGCGGGCGCGCCCAGCACGTGGTCGAAATGTCCGTGGGTGAATGCGATATGGGTCACGCGCCCGCCGGTCAGCCGCTCCGCCTCGGCCCGCAGACCGGCCCCCTCGCGTACACACGATCCGGGGTCGATCAGGAGCGTCGCCCCGTCCCCCACCACCAGTCCCACGGTGCAGTCCCACACCGGCAGACGCCTGCGGCCGACCCGTCCGGTCAGCCGTTCCCAGCCGGCCTCTTCCCATCGCACGTCCATGGCGTGACGCTACCCTGGCGGGCCACCCTTGCCCGCGGCGTACCACCCGGCCGTACACTGACCGGGGGATCTCTGGCACTCGCACGCGCAGAGTGCCAACGAAGACCGGAGAACCCAGCGGCGCCCCGCCACGGCCGCCCGACCGACGACCGACCCGCATCCGGAGGTGTGCGCGATGCTCAGTGAACGCAGGCTCGAAGTGCTGCGCGCCATCGTCCAGGACTACGTCGGGACGGAGGAGCCCGTCGGCTCCAAGGCCCTCACCGAGCGCCACCGCCTCGGCGTCTCGCCCGCCACCGTGCGCAACGACATGGCCGTGCTGGAGGAGGAGGGCTACATCGCCCAGCCCCACACGAGCGCCGGTCGCATCCCCACGGACAAGGGCTACCGCCTCTTCGTCGACAGGCTGGCGGGCGTCAAGCCGCTGTCGACGCCCGAGCGTCGGGCCATCCAGAACTTCCTCGACGGCGCCGTCGACCTCGACGACGTGGTCGGCCGCACGGTGCGCCTGCTCGCGCAGCTCACCCGCCAGGTGGCCGTCGTCCAGTACCCGTCCCTGACCCGCTCCACCGTCCGTCACGTCGAGCTGCTGTCGCTGGCCCCGGCCCGGCTGATGCTCGTGCTGATCACGGACACCGGGCGGGTCGAGCAGCGGCTCGTCGACACCCAGACGCCGTTCGCCGACACCTCGCTCGCCGACCTGCGGGCGCGGCTGAACTCCCGGGTCGTCGGCCGCCGGTTCACCGACGTGCCGCAGCTCGTGCAGGACCTTCCGGAGTCGTTCGAGATCGACGACCGGGCGACCGTCAAGGCCGTCCTGGCGACCCTCCTCGAAACGCTGGCCGAGGAGGCGGAGGAGCGGCTGATGATCGGCGGCACCGCCAACCTCACTCGCTTCGGACATGATTTTCCCTTGACCATCAGGCCCGTGCTCGAAGCGCTGGAGGAGCACGTGGTGCTCCTGAAGCTGCTGGGCGAGGCCGGTGAGTCGGGGATGGCCGTACGGATCGGTCACGAGAACGCCTACGAGGGGCTCAACTCCACGTCGGTCGTCTCCGTCGGCTACGGTTCGGGCGGCGAGGCAGTCGCCAAACTCGGCGTGGTCGGACCGACCCGCATGGACTACCCCGGAACGATGGGAGCGGTACGCGCAGTGGCACGTTACGTCGGACAGATCCTGGCGGAGTCGTAAGTGGCCACGGACTACTACGCCGTTCTCGGCGTGCGCCGCGACGCATCCCAGGACGAGATCAAGAAGGCCTTCCGGCGGCTCGCGCGCGAGCTGCACCCGGACGTGAACCCCGATCCCAAGACGCAAGAGCGCTTCAAGGAGATCAACGCGGCCTACGAGGTCCTCTCGGACCCGCAGAAGAAGCAGGTCTACGACCTCGGCGGCGACCCGCTGTCCTCCTCGGGCGGCGGCGGTGGCGCCGGCGGCTTCGGCCAGGGCGGCTTCGGCAACTTCTCCGACATCATGGACGCCTTCTTCGGCCAGGCCTCGCAGCGCGGCCCGCGCTCGCGCACCCGCCGCGGCCAGGACGCCATGATCCGCCTCGACCTGGAGCTGGACGAGGCCGCCTTCGGCACGACCAAGGACATCCAGGTCGACACGGCCGTGGTCTGCACCACCTGCTCCGGTGAGGGCGCCGCTCCCGGCACCTCGGCGCAGACGTGCGACATGTGCCGCGGTCGCGGTGAGGTCTCGCAGGTCACCCGGTCCTTCCTGGGCCAGGTCATGACCTCGCGCCCCTGCCCGCAGTGCCAGGGCTTCGGCACCGTGGTCCCGACCCCGTGCCCCGAGTGCGCGGGCGACGGCCGGGTCCGCTCCCGCCGCAACCTGACGGTCAAGATCCCCGCCGGCGTCGAGAACGGCACCCGGATCCAGCTCGCGGGCGAGGGCGAGGTCGGCCCCGGCGGCGGCCCCGCCGGCGACCTGTACGTCGAGATCCACGAGCTGCCGCACCCGACCTTCCAGCGGCGCGGGGACGACCTGCACTGCACGGTCACCATCCCCATGACGGCGGCGGCCCTGGGCACCAAGTGCCCGCTGGAGACGCTGGACGGCATGGAGGAGATCGACATCCGCCCGGGCACCCAGTCCGGCCAGGCGATCCCGCTGCACGGCCGCGGCGTCACGCACCTGCGCGGCGGCGGGCGCGGCGACCTGATCGTCCACGTCGAGGTCACCACCCCCGGCAAGCTGGACTCCCAGCAGGAGGAACTGCTGCGCCAGCTCGCCAAGCTGCGGGGCGAGGAGCGGCCGATGGGCCAGTTCGCGCCCGGCCAGCAGGGGCTGTTCAGCCGCCTGAAGGACGCCTTCAACGGCCGCTGAGCCGTACCTTCGCGCCCTGCGCCGTACGAGCCCGGTCCGGACCTCCCGGACCGGGCTCGCGCGCGTTCGGGACGGCTCCGGGAGGGCGGTCGCCGGGCGGGTGTACGGGGGCTCCCCGGCGGCGTCCCGGGAGGTCGCGAGCGGGTCGGGAAGCGGTCGGGAGCCGGTCGCGGACCGTCGGGGGAGGGGCGTCGGAAACGCCGGACGGGGCGGACTATGCCAGGCGAATGCCGTGATTCGGCCCCGTGAGCGGGACATGGCACGATGCAGTCCATGTCCTTGGCAGCGAACGGTCTCCACCCGTACCCGATCGTGCAGGCCCCCATGGCGGGCGGCGCCTCCTGCCCCCCGCTCGCGGCGGCCGTGTCCGAGGCCGGAGGGCTGGGCTTCCTCGCCGGCGGGTACAAGACCGCCGACGGCATGTACCAGGAGATCAAACAGACCCGGGGCCTGACCCGCCGCCCCTTCGGCGTGAACCTCTTCATGCCGCAGACCGGCCACGTCGACCAGGCGGCCGTCGAGGCGTACCGCGGACAGCTCGCCGGCGAGGCCGGCTGGTACGAGGTCTCCCTCGCCGAAGAGGACATCATCGGCACCTGCGACGACGGTTACGAGGCCAAGCTCGCCATCCTCGTCGAGGACCCGGTCCCCGTCGTCTCCTTCACCTTCGGCTGCCCCGCCCCCGCCGTACTGGAACGCCTGCGCAGGGCCGGTACGCGCACCATCGTCACCGTGACCTCCGTCGACGAGGCCCGCGCGGCACAGGCCGCGGGCGCCGACGGCCTGTGCGTCCAGGGCGTGGAGGCGGGCGGCCACCAGGGCACCCACCGCGACGACCCCGAGACGGACGGCACCGCCGGCGTCGGCCTGCTCGCCCTGCTGCCGCAGGTGCGCGAGGCCGTGGCCCTCCCGCTGATCGCGGCGGGCGGACTGATGCGCGGCGCCCAGCTGGCCGCGGTCCTCGCCGCCGGCGCGGAGGCGGCGCAGCTCGGCACGGCCTTCCTGCCCTGCCCCGAGTCCGGCGCGCACCCGCTGCACAAGAAGGCCCTGACCGACCCGATGTTCCCGCACACGGAACTCACCCGGGCCTTCTCGGGGCGCCCCGCGCGCGGCCTGGTCAACCGCTTCGTGCGCGAGCACGGACCCTACGCGCCCGCGGCCTACCCGCAGCTCCACCACATGACCTCCGGGCTGCGCAAGGCGGCCGCGGCGGCCGGGGACGCGCAGGGCATGGCCCTGTGGGCGGGGCAGGGGCACCGGCTGGCGCGCACGCTGCCCGCCGGACAGTTGGTGGAGGTGCTCGCGGCCGAACTGGCCGAGGCGCGGCGCGTGGTGCAGGCCACGCAGATGAGGAGCGAGTCATGACGGCCCCCGTGTTCGTGGTCGAAGAGGTCCCCGCGGGGCCCCGCTTCGTGTTGGAGGGCCCCGAGGGCCGGCACGCCGTGTCGGTGAAGCGGCTCACGCCCGGCGAGGCGGTGGTGCTCACCGACGGGCGGGGCGCCTGGGCGGAGGCCGTCGTCGCGGCGGCGGAGGGCAAGGACCGGCTGGTCGTCGACGTCTCCGCGGTGTCGCAGGAGGAGGAGCCCGCCGTGCGGATCACGGTGGTGCAGGCGCTGCCCAAGGGCGACCGGGGCGAGGTGGCCGTCGAGACCATGACGGAGACCGGCGTCGACGCGATCGTGCCCTGGCAGGCCTCCCGGTGCATCACCCAGTGGCGCGGCGAACGCGGGGCGAAGTCCCTGGCCAAGTGGCGTGCCACGGCAAGGGAGTCGGGCAAGCAGTCCCGCCGGGTGCGGTTCCCGGAGGTGGCCGAGGCGCTGTCCACGAAGCAGGTGGCGGCGCTGCTCGCGGGGGCCGATCTGGCGATGGTCCTGCACGAGGACCGGGACACCCCCTCGCAGGCGCTGGCGACGGCCGAACTGCCCGAGAAGGGCTCGGTGGTGCTGGTGGTCGGCCCGGAGGGCGGGGTGTCGCCCGAGGAGCTGGCCGTCTTCGCGGAGGCCGGGGCCCGGCCGTACCGGCTGGGCCGCTCGGTGCTGCGTACGTCGACGGCCGGGACGGCGGCCGCGGCGGTGCTGCTGGCGCGTACGGGGCGCTGGGCGTAGGCCCGGGGCCCCGCTCCCGGACCGCCGCAGTCCGCTCCCGGGCCGTCCGTGACCCCGGGCCGGGCCGATACGATGCCCGGACCGATCACGATCACGGGAGGCGCGGCCATGGCCGGGGAACCTCAGGCGGATTGCCTGTTCTGCAAGATCGTCGCGGGGACCATCCCCGCGACGGTGGTCCGGGAGACCGAGACGACGGTCGCCTTCCGGGACATCAACCCGCAGGCGCCGACGCACGTCCTGGTCATCCCCAAGGCGCACTACAAGGACGCCGCCTCCCTGGCCGCCGCCGAGCCGGCCGTCGCCGCCGACATACTGCGCGAGGCCGGGGCGGTCGCCGCCGACGAGAAGATCGACGACCACGGCTACCGGATCGTCTTCAACACCGGCTCCGGAGCCGGCCAGACCGTCTGGCACGCCCACGCCCACGTCCTCGGGGGCCGCGGCCTCCAGTGGCCCCCCGGATAGACCGTGTCCGTACGCGAGTTCGTGGTCCTCGGCACCGCCAGCCAGGTTCCCACCCGACACCGCAACCACAACGGCTACCTGCTGCGCTGGGACGGCGAGGGCATCCTCTTCGACCCCGGCGAGGGCACGCAGCGCCAGATGCTGCGCGCCGGCGTCGCGGCGCACGACATCAACCGGATCTGCGTCACGCACTTCCACGGCGACCACAGCCTGGGCCTGGCCGGGGTGATCCAGCGGATCAACCTCGACCAGGTCCCGCACCCGGTCACCGCGCACTACCCGGCCTCGGGGCAGAAGTTCTTCGACCGGCTGCGGTACGCGACCGCCTACCGGGAGACGGTGGCCCTGGCCGAGGAGCCGGTGGAGCGCGACGGGGTGCTCGCGGTCGGGCCGACGTACACGCTGGAGGCGCGGAAGCTGTCGCACCCGGTGGAGTCCTTCGGCTACCGGGTGACGGAGCCGGACGGGCGGCGGATGGTGCCGGAGCTGCTCGCGCGGCACGGGATCAAGGGCCCCGACGTCGGGCGGATCCAGCGCGAGGGACGCCTCGGGGCCGTCGCCCTGGAGGACGTCAGCGAGCACCGGGCGGGGCAGCGGTTCGCCTTCGTCATGGACACGCGGCTGTGCGAGGGGGTCGACGCCCTCGCGGAGGGCTGCGACATGCTCGTCATCGAGTCGACGTTCCTGGACGAGGACGAGCGCCTCGCGGTGGACCACGGGCACCTCACGGCCGGCCAGGCGGCGCGGGTGGCGCGGGACGCGGGCGTGCGCGCCCTCGTGCTGACGCACTTCTCGCAGCGCTACGGGGATCCGTCGGAGTTCGAACGCCAGGCCCGGCGGGCGGGGTTCGAGGGCGAGCTGACCATCGCGTCGGACCTCGCGCGGGTGGCCCTGCCGAAGCGCTGAGCCGGCCGCGCCCCCGCCCCGACCTGCGGCGGGGGCGTCCGCGTCGAGCGGTTCGAGGCGGAGAACGGACCATTCCTTGAGTGAGGTGGGTCACACTGGGTTTCGGCCCTGGCCGTGAGGGCAGGGTTCGCAGCTTTCCACCGGTTCCGCTCCGGTGGCCGCCGTGCGAGCAGAAACGACACTTCGACGGGGAGACGCCGTGAGCAGTCGGGACAGCCGGATCAACCGCCCGGGACAACTGGACCCGCTGGGTCCCGTACGCGACCCGCACGAACCGGGCTGTGACGTCTTCCTGACCGGAACGGTCTTCCTCGACATCATCTTCACCGGCCTCGAATCCGCCCCCGTGCGCGGCACCGAGTCCTGGGCGCGCGGCATGGGCTCCAGCCCCGGCGGCGTCGCCAACATGGCCACCGCCCTGGCCCGGCTGGGCCTGCGCACCTCCCTGGCCGCCGCGTTCGGCGACGACCACTACGGCGAGTACTGCTGGGACGCGCTCGAACAGGGCGAGGGCATCGACCTCTCCATGTCGCGGACCATCGCCGGCTGGCACAGCCCCGTCACCGTCTCCATGGCGTACGAGGGCGAACGCACGATGGTCTCCCACGGCCACGAGGCCCCGCCCCCGGCGGGCCCCGGCCCCTTCCCGCGCTGCCCTCCCAAGGCCCGCGCCGCGGTGGCCTCCCTGGGCGCCGGGCAGGGCGAGGGGTGGATCGCGGAGGCGGCCCGGCGCGGTTCGCGGATCTTCGCGGACGTGGGCTGGGACGACACCGGCCGCTGGGACCTGGGCGCCCTGGCCGACCTGGAGCACTGCGAGGCCTTCCTGCCGAACGCGGGCGAGGCGATGCGCTACACCCGCACCGACTGTCCCCGGGCCGCCGCGCGGGCCCTGGCCGAGCGAGTGCCCGTCGCGGTGGTGACGCTGGGCCCGGAGGGCTCGTACGCGGTCGACAGCCGCACGGGCGAGACCGCCGAGGTCCCCGGGATCCCGGTCGACGCCCTGGACCCCACCGGGGCGGGGGACGTGTACGTCGCCGGGTTCGTCACCGGCAGCCTCGCCGGCTGGCCGCTGGCCGACCGGCTGGCCTTCGCCGGGCTCACGGCGGCCCTGTCGGTCCAGGAGTTCGGAGGCTCCCTCTCCGCGCCCGGCTGGCCCGAGGTGGCCGCCTGGTGGCGCTCGGCCCCCGACGCCCTGCGCGACCGCTACGCCTTCCTGGACGACCTCGTACCGCCCGGCGCCACCTGCTCCCCGCGCCGGCGGGCCGTACCGACCATCGGCTTCCGCCACCCCGCGTAGCCGGGCGGGGGCCGGGCCGTAAAACCCCTCGGGGATGCCCGGGGGTGGACGTACCCTTGGTACTCCGGAGGTCGACGAACGGCGCGGCCCCTCAGCGGGAGGTATGCGCAGGCCACAGTGCCGGCCCATGACTCACACACCCACAGCCCACATCCCCGCGCCGGGCCAGGCGCGAGCCCACTTCACCGTCCCGGCGACGCACCCGATGGTGACGGTTCTCGGCTCGGGCGACGCCCTGTTGCGCGTCATCGAGAAGGCTTTCCCGAAGGCCGACATCCACGTTCGGGGCAACCAGGTCAGCGCGGTCGGCGAAGCGTCGGAAGTCGCCCTCGTCCAGCGCCTGTTCGACGAAATGATGCTCGTGCTCCGCACCGGGCAGCCGATGACGGAGGACGCAGTGGAACGCTCGATCGCCATGCTCAAGGCGAACGGCAGCGGTTCGGGCCCGACGGAGACCCCGGCCGAGGTGCTCACCCAGAACATCCTCTCCAGCCGCGGTCGCACCATCCGCCCCAAGACCCTCAACCAGAAGCGGTACGTCGACGCGATCGACAAGAACACGATCGTCTTCGGCATCGGCCCCGCCGGTACCGGCAAGACCTACCTCGCGATGGCGAAGGCGGTCCAGGCCCTGCAGTCCAAGCAGGTCAGCCGGATCATCCTGACCCGTCCCGCCGTCGAGGCGGGCGAGCGGCTCGGCTTCCTGCCGGGCACGCTGTTCGACAAGATCGACCCGTACCTGCGGCCGCTCTACGACGCCCTGCACGACATGCTGGACCCGGACTCCATCCCCCGGCTGATGGCCGCCGGAACCATCGAGGTCGCGCCCCTGGCGTACATGCGCGGTCGCACCCTCAACGACGCCTTCGTGGTGCTCGACGAGGCGCAGAACACGACCACCGAGCAGATGAAGATGTTCCTCACCCGCCTCGGCTTCGACTCGAAGATCGTCATCACCGGTGACGTCACCCAGGTCGACCTGCCGGGAGGGGCCCGGAGCGGTCTGCGGCAGGTCCAGGAGATCCTCGAAGGGGTGCCGGACATCCACTTCTCGCGGCTCACGTCCGAGGATGTCGTCCGGCACAAGCTGGTCGGCCGTATCGTCGACGCGTACGAGAAGTACGACGAGGCCCACCCGGCCCCGAACGGCCACCAGCGGAAGTAGATACCGGCGCACCATGTCGATCGACGTCAACAACGAGTCCGGAACCGAGGTCGACGAGCAGGCGATCCTCGACATCGCCCGCTACGCGCTCACCCGGATGCGGATCCACCCGCTCTCCGAGCTCTCCGTCATCGTCATCGACGAGGACGCCATGGAGCAGCTCCACATCCAGTGGATGGACCTGCCCGGACCCACCGACGTCATGTCCTTCCCGATGGACGAGCTGCGTCCGCCGACGAAGGACGACGAGGAGCCCCCGCAGGGGCTCCTCGGCGACATCGTGCTCTGCCCCGAGGTGGCCAAGAAGCAGGGCGAGGAGGCGCCGACGGGGCACTCCATGGACGAGGAGCTCCAGCTCCTCACCGTCCACGGCGTGCTGCACCTGCTCGGCTACGACCACGAGGAGCCGGACGAGAAGGCCGAGATGTTCGGCCTCCAGGCGGCCATCGTCGACGGCTGGCGCGCCGAGCGCGGGCTGACCGGTCCCTCCCCGGCCCCGACCGTCTCGTGACCGGCGCGCCTCAGCTGATCACCGGGGCGGTCCTGCTCGTCGTCGTGGCCTGGTTCGCGGCCTGCGCGGAGTCCGGGATCGCCCGCGTCTCCAGCTTCCGCGCCGAACAGGCCGTACGGGAGGGCCGGCGCGGCAGCGCGAAGCTCGCCCAGGTCGCGGGCGACCCGACCCGCTACGTCAACGTGGCGCTGCTGGTGCGGGTGACCTGCGAGATGGCGGCGGGCGTCCTCGTCACCTACGTCTGCCTCGACGCGTTCGGGGAGAACTGGACCGCGCTGCTCGTCGCCATCGCCGTGATGGTGCTGGTGTCGTTCGTCGCGGTGGGCGTGTCCCCGCGCACCATCGGCCGCCAGCATCCGCTGAACACCGCTACGGCGGCCGCGTACGTCCTCGTACCGCTCGCCCGGGTGATGGGCCCCATCCCGCAGTTGCTGATCCTCGTCGGCAACGCGCTGACCCCGGGGAAGGGCTTCCGCAAGGGCCCCTTCGCCTCCGAGGCGGAACTGCGGGCGATGGTGGACCTCGCGGAGAAGGAATCGCTGATCGAGGACGACGAGCGCCGCATGGTGCACCAGGTCTTCGAGCTCGGCGACACGCTCGTGCGCGAGGTGATGGTGCCGCGCACCGACCTGGTGTGCATCGAGCGCTACAAGACGATCCGTCAGGCGACCACGCTCGCCCTGCGGTCCGGTTTCTCGCGGATCCCGGTCACGGGCGAGAACGAGGACGACATCGTCGGGATGGTCTACCTCAAGGACCTCGTGCGCCGCACCCACATCAACCGTGAGGCGGAAGCGGACCTGGTCTCGACGGTGATGCGGCCGGCGGTGTTCGTGCCCGACACGAAGAACGCGGGCGACCTGCTGCGGGAGATGCAGTCGGTGCGCAACCACGTGGCCGTCGTCATCGACGAGTACGGCGGCACGGCGGGCATCGTCACGATCGAGGACATCCTGGAGGAGATCGTCGGCGAGATCACCGACGAGTACGACCGGGAGATCGCGCCGGTCGAGGAGCTGGGCGAGGACCGCTACCGGGTCACGGCCCGGCTCGACATCACCGACCTCGGAGAGCTGTTCGGGGTGGAGGCCTTCGACGACGAGGACGTCGAGACCGTCGGCGGACTGCTGGCCAAGGCCCTGGGCAGGGTGCCGATCGCGGGTGCCTCCGCGATGGTGGAGCTGCCGGACGGGCGTCCGCTGCGGCTGACGGCCGAGTCCCCTGCGGGACGCCGGAACAAGATCGTGACGGTGCTCGTCGAGCCGGTGGTCGAACCGTCTCCCGGCGAGGGCGAGGAGGGCGAATGACCCCGGCCGAGCTGCGCGCCTTCTGCCTGGGCTTCAACGCGGCGGTGGAGGAGTTCCCCTTCACCCCCGAGACCTCGGTGTTCAAGGTGCTGGGGAAGGTCTTCGCGCTGTCGGCGCTGGACGGCGAGCCGTTGAAGGTCAACCTCAAGTGCGATCCGGAGGCCGCGGTGCGGCTGCGCGCCGAGCACGCGGCGATCGTGCCCGGTTGGCACATGAACAAGCGGCACTGGAACACGGTCACGGTCGGCGAACTGCCGGACGCGCTGGTGCGGGAGCTGGTGGAGGACTCGTACGACCTGGTCGTGGCGGGGCTGCCGAGGGCGGAGCGACTGCGACTCGACCGCCCCTGAGACCGCAGGACCGTAGGGACGAAGGTCATTCGCTTACGGGACCTTTGGATCCTAGGGGCCCTTCGGTTTTCGCTTAGGTTTATCCCGTCCCGGGGGGCTCGTGGGACGGAGGGGAGGGCGCCTCGGCGGGGTCGTTGCACCGCCCGGCCGAGGCGCTCCCTATGCTGTCGCCCATGACCGAGAGCACCGTGGGCACCGGGATCGACCCCGAGGACAGCAAGATCATCACGCTGGCGCGCAGCGCCCGGGCCCGCAACGGGGTCCCGGAGGGTGCGGCGGTGCGTGACGAGACCGGTCGGACGTACGTCGCCGGGACGGTGGAGCTGGACTCCCTGAAGCTGAGCGCCCTCCAGACGGCGGTCGCGATGGCCGTGGCGAGCGGCGCCCGTTCCCTGGAGGCGGCCGCCGTGGTGAGCGCGGCCGACGCCCCCGCCGAGGCCGACCGCGCGGCGGTCCGTGACCTGGGCGGCCCCGCCACCCCGGTCCTCCTGGCCGCCCCCGACGGCACCCTGAAGTCCACGACCCCGGCCGGCTAGCCCAGCGACGGCCACGCGGCCGAACCCCGGTGAACGCCCCCTTCGCAGCCCGCACGGGCGAGTGAGCCGAAGGGGGCGCGTCGGCGAAGGAGGGCGAACGCCCGGAGGAAACGCGAGGAACGAGCGTTTTCGAGGACGTACGTCCTCCTGGAGCCGACTGCCGCGCCCCCGGAGGTGAACGAGCCCCAAAAAAGGGGACGTACGCCCTCCTGGAGCCGACTGCTGCGCTCCCGGAGGTGAACGAGCCCCAAAAAAGGGGACGTACGTCCTCCTGGAGCCGACTGCGGCGCCCCCGGAGGCGAACGAGCCCCTTAAGCGCGGGCTCGGCGGATGATCATCGCCATCAGGGCCGCCAGTGCGCACAGCGCTCCCGAGGCGTACCAGACGAGGTCGTAGGAGCCGAGGGCGTCGCGGGCGACTCCGCCGAGGAAGGCGACGAGGGCCGCGCCGATCTGGTGCGAGGCGAGGACCCAGCCGAAGACGATGGCGCTGTCCTCGCCGTACTGCTCCCGGCACAGTGCGATGGTCGGAGGGACGGTGGCGACCCAGTCGAGCCCGTAGAAGACGATGAAGAACAGCATCGGCGGGTGGACGGCGGGGGCCAGGAGCATGGGCAGGAAGAGCAGGGAGATCCCGCGCAGGGCGTAGTAGACGGCGAGCAGGCGGCGCGCGTCGAAGCGGTCGGTGAACCAGCCGGAGGCGATGGTGCCGACGACGTCGAACACGCCGATGACGGCGAGGAGTCCGGCCGCGGTGGTGATGGGCATGCCGTGGTCGTGGGCGGCGGGGGCGAAGTGGGTCCGTACGAGGCCGTTCGTGGAGGCTCCGCAGATCGCGAAGGTGCCGGCGAGGAGCCAGAACGGTCCGGTGCGGGCGGCTTTGAACAGGACGGTGACGGCTCGGCGGGCGGCGCCCGGTACGGGTGCGGGTTTCGGTTCCCAGGTGCCTCCGTAGGGGGCGAGGCCCAGGTCGGCGGGATGGTCGCGCAGGAGCAGCCAGACGAACGGCACGACGGTCAGGGCGGCGAGGGAGACCGTGACGGACGCGGGGCGCCAGCCGTGGTGTTCGACGAGCCAGGACAGCAGGGGGAGGAAGATCAGCTGGCCGGAGGCGCCGGCGGCGGTGAGTACGCCGGTGACGAGGCCGCGGCGGGCGGTGAACCAGCGGTTGGTGACGGTGGCGGCGAAGGCGAGGGCCATGGAGCCGCTGCCGAGTCCGACGAGGACGCCCCAGAAGAGCACCAGTTGCCAGGCCGCGGTCATCCAGACGGTGGCGATGGATCCACCGGCGATGACGGTGAGGGCGAGGGCGACGACCCTACGGATGCCGAAACGATCCATCAGGGCGGCGGCGAAGGGTGCGGTGAGCCCGTAGAGGGCGAGGTTGACGGAGACGGCGAAGCCGATCGTGCCGCGCGACCAGGAGAACTCCTCGTGGAGCGGCTCGATGAGCAGTCCGGGGAGGGAAGCGGAGGCGGCGGCGCCGATGATCGTCACGAAGGCCACGGCGGCGGCGAACCAGGCGCGGTGGACGCGTCCCGGTTCGCGGGGGGCGCGAGGGGCCGGGGAGGCCGAGGAGGCCTGAGGGGCCTCGGGCGTCGCCGGGGTCGGTGGGGCGGTCGGGGCGGTCGGGACTGTGGGGTCCGGGGAGGCGGGGGCTGTCTGCGTCACCCCGACAGCTTCCGGCCGGCGGGCCCCCGTACGACAGTGGCCTGACCGTCATGCTTCGCTACGATCGGGCCATGGACGCGCAGTCACGGCGGGCGGGCCGGCCCGCACCGCACCGGGTGGTGGTGCTCGCCCTCGCGGGCCTGTTGCCCTTCGAGCTCGGCATCCCGCACCGGATCTTCGGCCGGGCCAAGGACGGCGCCGGCCGCCCGCTCTACGAGATCCTCACCTGCGGACTCGCCCCGGGCCCGGTGCCCACCGACGCCGACTTCGCGGTCGACGTGGCGCACGGTCCCGAGCTGCTGGCCACCGCCGACACGGTCGTGGTGCCCGCCTCGTACGAGCTGGGACCGGTGCACAGCGAGGGCAGGCTCACCCCCGAGCTCGCCGCCGCCCTCGCGCACATCGGGCCCGCCACGCGGCTCGTCTCCATCTGCACGGGCGGCTACGTCCTGGCCGCCGCCGGGTACCTGGACGGCCGTCGGGCCACCACCCACTGGGCCTCGGCCGAGCACTTCCAGTCCCTCTTCCCGGCCGTACGGGTCGACCCGGGAGTGCTCTACACGGACGACGGGAACGTGCTCACCTCCGCCGGGGTGGCCGCCGGGGTCGACCTGTGCCTGCACATCGTGCGCCGCGACCACGGCGCCGCCGTCGCCAACGACGTGGCCCGGCGGACCGTCGTACCGCCCCACCGGGAAGGCGGGCAGGCCCAGTTCGTCGACCGTCCGGTGCCGCAGCCGCAACTGGCGAGCACCACGGCGGCGCGGGCCTGGGCGCTGGACCGGCTCCACGAGCCGCTGCGGTTGAGCGATCTGGCGCGCCAGGAGTGCGTCTCGGTGCGGACGTTCACGCGCCGGTTCCGTGAGGAGTCCGGGGTCAGCCCGGGGGAGTGGATCATCGCCCAGCGGGTCGAGCGGGCCCGGCAGTTGCTGGAGCGGACCGACCTGGCGATGGAGGTGGTGGCCAGGGAGACGGGCTTCGGTACCGCGCAGTCGCTGCGCAAGCACGTGCAGGCGGCGTTGGGGGTCAGCCCGACGGCCTACCGGCGGACCTTCCGCGAAGCGGTGGTCGGCGGCTGAGCGGTGTCGGATCGGCCGGTGAGCGGCGGGGGACCGTCATCCCGCCGGCATCTGATGGGCCATCAGTCGATGGGGTCCGCGCGCCTTGACTTCTCCCGACGCCCGCTCGTGAATGGCCCTCCCGGAACGGCGGGACACAGAACCGCGGACCGGGGCGGACGTCAGGGCGGACGTGGGGGTGCGGGCAGTGCGAACAGGCGCGCGCGGCAGGAGATGGTCGGCGGCCGTCGGCATGGCCGTGGTCGCGGCCGGGAGCGCGCTCGCCGCGCCGGCCGCCGCCGAGGGGGAAACGCCCCCGGGGCAGGTGGATTTCCCCACCCGGTGCCTCGCACCGCAGGAGGCCGGTCTGCCGCCCGCGGACGGGGCCACCACCGGCCGGCTCACCGTGGACGACCCGAACCCGCGCGTCGGCGACACCGTGACCGTCACCTACGGGATCGACCGCACCCCGGCGGTCAACCCCGTCGGCGGCCCCCTGCCCGCCGACGTGCTGACCCCCACCGGGAAGGTCCGGCTCGGGGGCGCGCAGGGCGGCGAGGTCACCGTCGTCGGGCCGAAGCGCAACGAGCCGGTGGCGGCCGGCGCGGAGCTGCCCGCCGTCACCATGACCGGAACCTTCACGGTCACCGCCCCCGGCGCGATCACCCTCGCCCCGGCCGGCTACACCCTGCACACCGCGCACCTCCTCGACCTCGACACCGTGTGCGCGGTCGAGGCGGCCCCCGTCTCGGCGCGGCTCACCGCCACCCCGCTGCCCACGGCGAACCCGCGCGCGGTGCTCCTGGGCTCCGCCCACGGCCGGCCGGGGGACCGGGTCGAGGTCACCGGCGTCGGCTTCGCGCCGGGCGAGGCCGTGACCGTCGCCGGGCGAGCGGGGGCCGCCGAGACCGCCGACCGGGTGGCGGCCACCGCCGACCGGCTCGGGCGGGTCACGGTATGGCTGACGGTCACCGACCGGGCCACGACCGGGGTGGTGGCCTACGAGGGCGGGGCCTGGTCGGCGCGGCGGGGGACCGGGCCGGCGGCGTACGCGGTCGTCGAGCCCGTGCCCCCCGCGGCGCCGCCGGCGGCGTCCGTCGAGCCCGACGCGTCCGTCGAGCCCGACGCGTCCGCCGGGCACGCGCCGCAGGCGCCGGCCGCGCAACGGGTCACGGTCACCGTGGAGCCGGGCGGGCTGGCCATGGCCCAGGCGGGCGCGGCGATGACCCTCGGCGCGGTCCCGTACGGGGACGGCGGCGCGGCCCCCGGTCGGATCGGCACGGTCACGGTGACGGACGCCCGGGGCGGGTCCGCGGGCTGGACGCTGGTCGGCAGGGTGAGCGACTTCACGGGCCCGGGCGGGGTCCGCATCCCCGGTGCGGCCCTGTCCTGGACGCCGACCTGCGCGGCGGCGCGGGGCGCCCCGAGCCCCTGCGTGCCGGGCAGCGCGGGCGTGGTCGGCCCGGACGGCGCGGTGCTGGCCTCCACCGCGGACGCGCCGCGGGTCGGGGGCACCTTCACCGTGGACGCCGGCGTGACGCTGGACGTGCCCGCCTACACCCCGCCCGGCGCCTACACGGCGGTGTTGACCCTGACGCTCTCGTGACGGCCGCGAGCCCGCGCGCCCGGGCCCCCCGCGCCGGCCGGCCCCTCGCGGCGGCGCTGCTGCTGCTCGGGCTCGTGGTGGCGCTGTCCGCGTTCGGCGGGGCCGGGCGGGCAGGAGCCGCGGACAACGGCCGGTGGTCGGTGCTGCCGGTCGCCAACGCCATCGGGCAGCGGCCCCATTTCCACCTCTCCGCCGCCCCCGGCACCACCGTCACCGACGCGGTCACCGTCGCCAACCGCACCGACACCCCCCGCACCTTCCGCCTCTACGCCGCCGACGCCTACACCACCGCCCGCGACGGCGGCTTCGCCGTGCGCGGCCCCGACGAGCCGCGGACCGCCACCGGGGCCTGGACGAGGCTCGCGCGGGAGCGGGTCACCGTCCCGGCGAAGGCCTCGACGACCGTCCCCCTCACCGTCACCGTGCCCGAGCGGGCGGAACCGGGCGACCACCCCGGAGCGGTCGTCGCGGTGGAGGACGGGCCGGAGGCCACCGCGACGCCCGCTCCCGGCATCGCCGTGCGCCAGGCCGTCGCCGCCCGCGTCCACCTCCGGGTGACCGGACCCACGGCCCCGGCGCTGGTCGTCGAGGACCTCCGGGTCCGGGACGGGGCGGCGGGCGTGCGCGTGGTCTCGTACACGCTCCACAACCTCGGCAACGTCACCCTGCGCCCCCGCGCCCGCCTCACCGCCACCGGGGCGCTGGGCCGCGTCCTGCACTCCCGCGCCCTCGACGGGCTGCCCGCCGAGCTGCTCCCCGGCCGGGAGGTCCGCCTCGACGCCCGCTGGGACGGGCCGGCCACGCCGGAATGGGCCCGGGTCGCGGTGGAGGCGCACGCCTCCGGGGTCGGCGCGCGCGCCGCCGTCGGCCACTCCCCGCACCCCCGCCTCGCGACCGCCCTGGGGCTCGGCTCGGCCCTGGTGGCGGTGGCCTGGTCGGCGCCGGGGGCCGCATCGGGGAGAATGGCCCGTATGAGCGATCGTTCCCCCGAGCCCACCGCCCCGCACCGCGCGGGCTTCGCCTGCTTCGTCGGCCGTCCCAACGCGGGCAAGTCGACCCTGACCAACGCGCTCGTGGGCACCAAGGTCGCGATCACCTCCAACCGGCCGCAGACCACCCGCCACACCGTCCGCGGCATCGTGCACCGCCCGGACGCGCAGCTCGTCCTGGTGGACACCCCCGGCCTGCACAAGCCGCGCACGCTGCTCGGCGAGCGGCTCAACGACGTCGTACGGACCACCTGGGCCGAGGTCGACGTCATCGGCTTCTGCCTGCCGGCGGACCAGAAGCTCGGCCCCGGCGACAAGTTCATCGCCAAGGAGCTCGCGGGGATCAAGAAGACCCCCAAGATCGCCATCATCACCAAGACCGACCTCGTCGAGTCGAAGGCGGTGGGCGAGCAGCTCATCGCCGTGCACCGGCTCGCCGAGGAGCTGGGCTTCGAGTGGGCCGAGATCGTCCCCGTCTCCGCGGTCGGCGACAACCAGGTCCAGCTGCTGGCCGACCTGATCGCACCGCTGCTGCCGGAGAGCCCGCCGCTGTACCCCGAGGGCGACCTGACGGACGAGCCCGAGATGGTGATGGTCGCCGAGCTGATCCGCGAGGCCGCGCTGGAGGGCGTGCGCGACGAGCTCCCGCACTCCATCGCCGTTGTCGTCGAGGAGATGATCCCGCGCGAGAACCGGCCCGCCGACCGGCCGCTGCTCGACATCCACGCCAACGTCTACATCGAGCGGCCGAGCCAGAAGGGCATCATCATCGGCCCCAAGGGCTCCCGCCTGAAGGAGGTCGGCATGAAGTCGCGCAAGCACATCGAGGCGCTCCTCGGCACGCCGGTCTTCCTCGACCTGCACGTGAAGGTCGCCAAGGACTGGCAGCGCGACCCCAAGCAGCTGCGCAAGCTCGGCTTCTGATCCGGACCGGCCGCTCGGCCGGTCCGTCGATCCGCCGGTGCTCAGCGCCGTCGGATCTTCAGGGTGTTGTCCGTACGGGTGCCCGGCCGGCCGTCGGGGGCGTTCTGGACCCGCTCGTGCTCCTCGGCGACCAGGACCTCCCAGGCTCCCTCGTCCAGTTCCAGCCGGGCGAGGAGCTCGTCCGGGGTCGGGAAGTCCACCTCCGGCCGATCCTCCTGCCAGGACGCCCAACCCCCGTGCCCGACGACGAGCAGGACCCCGCCCGGGGCCACGGCGCCGGCCGCGGTGCGCAGGATCCGGTCGCGCGGGAAGTCCCCGTAGGAGTGCAGGAAGCACGCCGAGACCAGGTCGAACTCCCCGTCGGGGAAGGTGTGCGCCAGGTCGTGCGCGTGCGGGTCGACCCGGTCGGCCACCCCCGCCCGCGCGGCGTGTTCGGCCGTCCGCAGCAGGGCGACCTCGGAGATGTCGGTCGCGGTGACGTGCCAGCCGCGCGTCGCCAGCCAGACGGAGTCGCCGCCCTCGCCGCACCCCAGGTCGAGGGCGCGGCCGGGCGGCAGCGCGGAGACCTCGCGCACCAGGGCGGCGTTGGCCTCGCCGCTCCAGATCCGCCCGCTCTCGCGGTAGCGGTCGTTCCACCACTCCCGCCCGCCCGCGGGGGGCTCGGCGCGCGCGCCGTGCCCGGTACGGTCGGGGCCCTGCTCCTGGTGGGTGTGGGACATCGTGGCGGCCTCCTCGGCTGGGGCGCCCGTACGGTCGCACGGACACCGCCGATGCTCCGCCGGGCCCGCCGCGGGGGCAAACATCGTTGCCGATCCGGCAACCGGCGACCCTGGTTCCGCGCCCGGGTGCGGCCACCGGGGCGCGGCCACCCGGGTGCGGCTACGCGGGTTCGGCGATCAGGGCCGTCCCGACCCGCCGGAAGCCGGCGCGGCCGTAGATCCGGGCCACGTCCTCGTCGCCGGCCGACAGGAACACCGTTCGCGCCCCGCCCGCGCGGGCCGCGGCGACCAGGGCCGCCGTCACCCCGAGGGCCAGGCCCTGGCGCCGGGCGGCCGGCAGCGTGCCGACCCCGACGATCTCGGCGACGTCCCCGACCGGGTTGTACTGGCCCGAGCACAGCACGACCCCGTCGCGCACGGCCGCGGCCATGGCGGTGCGGCCGTCCGCGAGCATCTGCGCGACCCGGTCCCGGCGCTCGGCCGTCGTCGGGTCGGCGAGCGCCGCCGCCAGCGCGTCGGGCCCCGCTTCGCCGAGGGCCGTCCCCGGGGCGGCGAAGGCCAGCGCCGGTACCGTGACCGCCGCCGCGAGCAGGGGGTCGTGCGCGTCGAGCGCGCGGACCTCGGGGTGGGGTGCGGGCGGCGCCGCCGTGTCGTCCAGGACCATCAGCGGGTGCGCGTGGACGTGGAGGCCGGCGGCTTCCACCGCCGCCCGCAGGGAGGGGCTGGTTTCGGCCACCCATTCGAAGGCCTCGGGCACGCCCAGCTCCCGCTGGCGGGCCCGTACGCGTTCCACGTCGGCCGGCGTCGCGTCGGCGCCGCCGAGCGCGGGCCGCGCGTAGTACCCCCAACCCCGTCCCTCCTGCACGAACAGGGTCAGCGGCCCGAAGTCCTCGCCCCGCGCGCCGCCCCGGCGGGGGACCGCGTCGTAGTACTGCTCCAGGTCCGCCAAGATCGTCTTCGTCATCCGGACATCCAAGCAAAACCGCCCCGCCGGGGCACCCGGATAACGCCCTACGCGCCCTCCTTCAGCACCCGCGAGATCAGGCTGCGCTGGGCCTCCGTCAGGTGGGGGTCCCGGCAGGACACGCTCCGTCCGTCCACCGTGATGAGGTAGGAGAAGCCGTCCCGGACCCCGCGCGCGTCCCGCTCGCCGTCCGGGTCGGGCCGCAGGGCGAGCCGGGCGAGCTCCCGCCACTCCTCCTCGTCGGGCCGGCCCGAGGTGTCCACCTCGGCCCGGCGCTCGATCCCCGCGAAACCGCCCGTCCTCACCACTTCGATCACCATGACGCCTTCCTACCCCGCGGGGGCGGACTACCCCAGCCCGACGGTCGACCAGGCCTTCTGGACCGCGCGGTGCTCGACGCCGCCGTCCCCGAACCGGGCGACGGCCGCCGCCAGCGACAGCCGGGCGAAGTCCGCGAAGTCCGCCCGCGGCTCCAGCTCGCCGCCGGTCAGCGTGTCGTACCAGATCCGCCCCGCCCGCTCCCAGGCGTTGCCGCCGAGTTCGGTCGCCGCGATGTAGAAGGCGTGGTTGGGGATGCCCGAGTTGATGTGCACGCCGCCGTTGTCGCGCGAGGTGACGACGTAGTCGTCCATGGTCGCGGGCTGCGGGTCCTTGCCCAGCTCGTCGTCGTCGTAGGCGGTGCCGGGGGCCTTCATGGAGCGCAGCGCGGTCCCGGTCACGTTCGGGCCGAGCAGGCCGGCGCCGATCAGCCAGTCGGCCTGGTCGGCGCTCTGCCCGAGCGAGTACTGCTTGATCAGGGAGCCGAACACGTCGGACATGGACTCGTTGAGCGCCCCGGACTGCCCGTGGTAGTCGAGGTTGGCCGTGTACTGGGTGACGCCGTGGGTCAGCTCGTGCCCGATGACGTCGACGGACACGGTGAAGTCGAGGAAGAGGTCGCCGTCGCCGTCGCCGAAGACCATCTGCTCGCCGTCCCAGAAGGCGTTGTTGTAGTCCTCGCCGTAGTGGACGCTCGCGTTCAGGGGCAGCCCGGAGTCGTCGATCGAGCGCCGGCCGAAGCCCTGGAGGAAGAGTTCGAACGTGGCTCCGAGGCCGGCGTAGGCGCGGTTGACGGTGGCGTCCTTGACCGCCTCCTGGCCCTCGCCGCGGACCTTCTTCCCGGGCAGGCGGGTGCGGTGCTGGGCGTCGTGGATGGTCCGCCGGGGGGTGTCGGGGGCGGGGGCGTCGAGGGCGGTCGAGGCGATGCCGCGCACGGTGCTGATCCGGCGCCGGGTGCGCAGGAAGGCGTCCTGTTCCAGGGTGCGCTGCGCGAGGTCGGCGCGGGCGGCGTCGCCGGAGCGGGCGGCCTTGTCGAGCAGGTGCGGGGGGACCACGGTGCAGAAGACGGGGTGGTGGGGGCGGGGGGAGGAAGGGGTGGCAGTCATGCCCGGCAATGTGGCAGCGGGTCACGCCGCTGTCACGAGAAGCGACCATGATTCATTCGGTTGTCTCAAAGCGGTCGCGCGGTGTTGACGGATCACCCGGACCTGTGACGGCAAAGAGCGCTATAGCTCACAAAGGGTGTAAATCGGACCTGCCGGTCTTGCATACTGGAACAGGTCCTCGCGATACGGCGCGGCTCGGCTAGGCTCGGCCCATCATGCGTTTCGGGCTGCTTCTCCTTAGCTGCCGCGGCGAGGGTCTGTAGTCGTAGGCCGACCCCCTCCCCGCGGAGTTTGGTGTTGCGGTTTCCACTACCGCCGTCGGCCGTTCAGCGAACTACACGCGGACACGCGAGGAGCCCAACGCCATGAGCCAGCAGCCTTTTGTCGGTCGCCCCACGCCCATCACGAACGCGACCCACACCCAGAAGCCCTCCGGGATGCCGATCCACAAGTACGGCCGGTACGAGCAGGTGGACATCCCGGACCGCACCTGGCCGGACGCCCGCGTCACCAAGGCCCCCCGCTGGCTCTCCACCGACCTGCGCGACGGCAACCAGTCGCTGATCGACCCGATGACCCCCGCCCGCAAGCGCGAGATGTTCGACCTGCTGGTGCGCATGGGCTATAAGGAGATCGAGGTCGGCTTCCCGTCCTCCGGCGAGACCGACTTCGCCTTCGTACGCTCCATCATCGAAGAGGGCGCGATCCCGGACGACGTCACCATCTCGGTCCTGACCCAGGCCCGCGAGGACCTGATCGAGCGGACCGTCGAATCGCTGGTCGGCGCCCGGCGCGCCACCGTGCACCTGTACAACGCGACCGCCCCGACCTTCCGCCGGGTCGTCTTCCGCGGCTCCAAGGAGCAGATCAAGCAGATCGCCGTCGACGGCACCCGCCTGGTCATGGAGTACGCCGACAAGCTGCTGGGCCCCGAGACCACCTTCGGCTACCAGTACAGCCCGGAGATCTTCACCGACACCGAGCTGGACTTCGCCCTGGAGGTCTGCGAGGCCGTCTGTGACGTCTGGCAGCCGACCGAGGGCCGCGAGATCATCCTGAACCTGCCCGCGACCGTCGAGCGCTCGACGCCCTCCACGCACGCGGACCGCTTCGAGTGGATGGCCCGCAACCTGACCCGTCGCGAGCACGTCTGCATCTCCGTCCACCCGCACAACGACCGCGGCACCGCCGTCGCCGCCGCCGAGCTGGCCCTGATGGCCGGCGCCGACCGCATCGAGGGCTGCCTGTTCGGCCAGGGCGAGCGCACCGGCAACGTCGACCTGATCACCCTGGGCATGAACCTGTTCTCCCAGGGCATCGACCCGCAGATCGACTTCTCGCAGATCGACGAGATCCGTCGCACCAGCGAGTACTGCAACCAGATGGAGGTCCACCCGCGCCACCCCTACGCGGGCGACCTGGTCTACACCGCCTTCTCCGGCTCCCACCAGGACGCCATCAAGAAGGGCTTCGACGCCATGGAGGCCGACGCGGCCGCCCGGGGCAAGACCGTCGACGACATCGAGTGGGCCGTGCCCTACCTGCCGATCGACCCGAAGGACGTCGGCCGCTCCTACGAGGCCGTCATCCGCGTCAACTCGCAGTCCGGCAAGGGCGGCATCGCCTACGTCCTGAAGAACGACCACAAGCTGGACCTGCCGCGCCGCATGCAGATCGAGTTCTCGCGGATCATCCAGGCCAAGACCGACGCCGAGGGCGGCGAGGTCACGCCGAAGGCGATCTGGGACGTCTTCTCCGACGAGTACCTGCCCAACCCGGAGAACCCGTGGGGCCGCATCCAGCTGCGCTCCGGCTCGACCGCCACCGACAAGGACGGCACCGACACGCTGACCGTCGAGGCGGTCGTGGACGGCGTGGAGACGGTCCTGAACGGCACCGGCAACGGCCCGATCTCGGCCTTCTTCGACGCGCTGGCCGGCATCGGCGTCGACGCCCGCCTGCTGGACTACACCGAGCACACGATGAGCGAGGGCGCCTCCGCCGTCGCCGCCTCGTACATCGAGTGCGCGATCGACGGCCGCGTCCTGTGGGGCATCGGCATCGACGCGAACACCACCCGCGCCTCCCTGAAGGCGGTCATCTCCGCCGTCAACCGCGCGGGCCGCTGATCCACCGACCGACCGCGGACCCCGCTCCTCCTCCCGGAGGGGCGGGGTCCCGTCGTTCGCGCCCCCGGCGGCCCCTCCCGCGCCCCCGCCGGTCGCGGAAGGCCTCAGCGGGCCAGGTAGCCGCCGTCCACGGGCAGCACCACCCCGGTCACGAACGAGGCCGCGTCGGAGGCCAGGAAGGCGATGACCCGGGCCACCTCCTCCGGTTCGCCGAGCCGGCCCATCGGGTGCGCCGCGGTGACCTCCGCCAGGTACTCCGGCCCGCCCGGCTCCTCGTCCAGGGCCACCACCCGCTCGGTGCGGATCGTCCCCGGGGCCACCGCGTTGACCCGGATCCCGTGCGCCGCCCACTCGACCGCCAGGTGCTTCGTCAGGCCCGAGGCCACGAACTTCGCCGGCCCGTACGCGGCCTGCCGGGCCTGCCCGGCCACCCCCGAGATGGAGGACACGCACACCACCGACCCGCCCGGCCGCGGCTGCGCGAGCATCGCCTCGATGGCGTACTTGCACGTCAGGAACATGCCCCGACCGTCAACGGCCATGACGTGGTCCCAGTCCTCGGGGGTGGTCTCGCGTACATCCGAAAGGGGGAGCACCCCGGCGTTCGCCACGGCGACGTCGAGGCGCCCGTACGCGGCCACCGCGGCGGCGACCATGGCGCGGTTGTCCGCCGGATCGGACACGTCACCGGTGACGACGGTGATCGCGTGCCCTTCCGCGGTCAGCAGCGCGTGCAGGGCCCCCAGGCCGGGGGCGTTGACATCGGACGCGGTCACCCGGGCTCCGGAGCGGGCCAACAGCAGGGCCGTGGCCCTGCCGATGCCGCTCGCCGCGCCCGTGACCAGACAGGACGTGTCGTTCACGGCGCCGAGGGTAGGGGATGGACCCGGGGGCGCACTTCGGCCAAGTCCGCACGCCTCCCCATGTTGTCTTGTCACACGACTGACGCATCCTCACCGATGTGGCTAACATCACGCCAACCCGGCGATGTTGCCGGAAGGTGACGGAGGTGCGACGTGCTGCCAGTTCGGGGTGGGGACGGCCGGAAGCTGACGGTCTGGGGCATCCGTACCACCTGGAGCACCGTGGGCGACGGGGAGTTCTTCTGCCCCGACTGCGGCGGTGACCGCAACTACCGCCGGCGCACCGGGCGTCGGCGCTTCACCGTGCTCGGGGTGCCGCTGCTGCCGCGCGGCCAGGCCGGGCCGGTCGTCGAGTGCCAGGCCTGCCGGGAGCGCTTCGGCACCGAGGTGCTGGACCACCTCACGACCCACCGCTTCTCGGCGCTGCTGCGCGACGCCGTGCACACGGTGACGCTCGCCGTGCTCGCCGCCGGCGGGACCTCCTCGCGGAGCGCGCTGGAGGCCGCCGTGGCGACCGTACGGGCGGCCGGGTTCCAGGACTGCACCGAAGAGCAGCTGGAGTCCCTCGTGGAGGCGCTCGCCACCGACGAGGGGCGGCTCGGGCTGTACGACGGGCCCGAGTGCTGCGGCGCGGCGCTGTCGATAGAGCTCCACGAGGCGCTGGAGCCGCTCGCCCCGCACCTGGCCGGTCCGGGGCGCGAGTCGATCCTGCGCCAGGGAGCGCGGGTCGCCCTCGCGGACGGCCCGTACACCCCGGCCGAGCGCGAGGTGCTGGCCACCGTCGGCGCGGCGCTGCGGATGGGGGCGGACGAGGTCGCCGGCCTGTTGTCGGCGGTACGGGCGCCCTGAGCAGGCCCGTACCGGGGCGTAGGTCGTGACCGGGCCCGGCGGGGGAGACCCCGCGGGGCCCGGTTTTCGCGTGCCGGGCGCCGTGGGGACGTAACGATCCGGCGTCGCGGGGGTCTTCCGGGAGGGCGGAGGCGACCCCTCCCGTTTCGGCCATCCAGTATGTGGACGGCCGAAATCTTGCGTTCCTGTTTGCGTGGCCGAATTTCGACTGGCGACTTCCGGGCAGGTCAGAGGCGCCCCGCCGGGCCCGCTTCACAGTCGCGCAGTCCGGAACGGGCGATTTCGGCAGCTCTGGCCATACGCCCGATCCGACGCCCTGACCACTGGAGGAACCTCCAGATCGGATGCCCTGGCGCGTCAACAGTTTGTGGAAGTCGACGATATCTGTGACGCCTCCCACAGGCGTTCAATTCCGGTCACACGACGAGACGCCGCCGGAAACACCGCTGGGCTTCGATCTGCGTGTTCTCACTGACAACCCTGGCGAACCAACGGGATAGCGACCCACTTCGACCAGGGACAACCAGATTCCTCTCAGTCACCTACCTTTCGAAGGGCAAGGCAGAGATGGCACGTGTCGCCGCCCGGCTTTCCACCACCGGAGAGCAGAGCACGCACCCGGTCGACGAGGTGCTCCCCCTCCCCAAGCTCGCGCTGTACGGCTTCCAGCACGTACTCGCCTTCTACGCCGGCGCGGTGATCGTCCCGATCATCGTGGGCAGCGCCCTCAAGCTGAGCCCTGAACAGCTGGTCTACCTGATCAACGCGGACCTCTTCACCTGCGGCATCGCGTCGATCATCCAGGCCTGGGGCATCGGCCGGGTCGGCGCCCGGCTCCCGCTGATCCAGGGCGTGACCTTCACGGCCGTGTCCCCGATGATCGCCATCGGCCTCGGCGCCGGCGGCGGGACCGCCGCCCTGCTGGTCATCTACGGCGCCGTCATCACGGCGGGCATCGCCACCTTCGCCTTCGCCTGGCTGCCCGCCAAGGCCTTCCGGGCGGTCATGCGGCTCTTCCCGCCGGTGGTCACCGGCACCGTCATCACCGTCCTCGGCATCGTGCTGATCCCGGTCGGCCTCAAGGACGCGGCCGGCGGCGTCCCCACCCTCGGCGACGGCGGTGTCCCCACGCAGCTGGCCTACGCCGGCGGCACCATGCTCTTCATCCTCCTGCTGATGAAGTTCGGCGGCCCGTTCCTGCGCAGCATCAGCATCCTGATCGGCCTCGTCGGCGGCACCCTGGCCGCCTTCCTCCTCGGCGACGCCAAGTTCGGCAACGTCGGCCAGTCCGACTGGATCGGTGTCACCACGCCCTTCCACTTCGGCGCCCCGAAGTTCGAATGGTTCCCGATCTTCCTCATGCTGATCGTCATGCTGATCACCATGGTCGAGACCACCGGCGACACCTACGCGGTCGGCGACATCGTCGACAAGGAGGTCGACAGCGAGACCGTCGCCCGCGCCCTGCGCGCCGACGGCGCCGCCACCGCCCTCGGCGGCGTGCTGAACTCCTTCCCGTACGTCGCCTTCGCCGAGAACGTCGGCCTCGTACGGATGACCAAGGTCAAGAGCCGCTTCGTGGTCGTGGCCGCCGGTGTCTTCATGATCGTCCTCGGTCTGATCCCCAAGGCCGGCGCGATCGTCGCCTCCGTCCCGCACGGGGTCCTCGGCGGCGCCGCCACGGTGATGTTCGGCATGGTCGCCCTGGCCGGCATCCAGACCCTGGCCAAGGTGGACCTCAAGGAGGAGAAGAACGCCCTGATCGTCGGCGTCTCGATCGCCCTCGCCCTCTTCCCGGCCACGGTCCCGCTCTACTTCGAGAAGCACATGAGCCCCGACCTGTCCTCGCTCCTCAACAGCGGTGTGACCCTCGGCGCCACGGCCGCCATCGTCTTGAACCTGGTCTTCAACGGTCTGGGCAAGGACGAGGCCCGACCCGCCGTCGAGGTCGCCCTGCCCACCCAGCCCACGGAGCCCGCCCGGTCCGCCGAGCCCGCGACGCCGGCCGCCGGAGCCGAGCGGGAGCCCGCGCCCGGAACCGACAGGGCCGACACGGCCGGCGCGACGAGCGTGACGAGCAGGGCCGACGACGCGGGTACGCCCGCCTCCTGATCCTCCCAAGGGGTGCCGCCCCCGCCCGGACACCGGTCCGGGCAGGGGTGAGCGCTGCCCGGACCGGTGTCCCCGTACGGCACCCGGGACAGGCGACAATGGGCGCATGAGTCTGTTCCGCGACGACGGCATCGTGCTGCGCACCCAGAAGCTCGGCGAGGCGGACCGCATCATCACGCTCCTCACGCGGGGCCACGGACGCGTCCGGGCCGTGGCGCGCGGGGTCCGGCGCACCAAGTCCAAGTTCGGCGCCCGGCTGGAACCTTTCTCCCACGCCGACGTGCAGTTCTTCGCCCGCGGCAACGAGCTGATCGGCCGCAGCCTTCCGCTGTGCACCCAGACCGAGATCATCGCCCCGTACGGCAACGGCATCGTCACCGACTACGCCCGCTACACCGCCGGCACCGCGATGCTGGAGACCGCCGAACGCTTCACGGAGAACGAGGGCGAACCCTCCGTCCAGCAGTACCTCCTGCTCGTCGGCGCCCTGCGCACCCTCTCGCGCGGCGAACACGAGCCCCACCTGATCCTGGACGCCTTCCTGCTGCGCTCCCTCGCCGTCAACGGCTACGCGCCCAGCTTCGAGGACTGCGCCAAGTGCGGCATCCACGGCCCCAACCGGCACTTCTCCGTCGCCGCCGGCGGCGTCATATGCGGCGACTGCCGGGTGCCGGGCAGCGTCGTACCCTCGTCGGAGGCCATCGCTCTGCTCAGCGCGCTGCTGACGGGCGACTGGGGGTACGCCGACGCGTGCGAGGCACGCCACGTGCGCGAGGGCAGCGGGCTGGTCTCCGCCTATTTGCACTGGCATCTGGAGCGCGGGCTACGCTCCCTGCGATACGTCGAGAAATAGGAGCTGGGCACATGGTACGACGCGGGATTCTGGGACGCTCTCGCCGGGAGTACAAGGTTCCCGAGCCGCACCCGTCCGGTGCGCGCCCGCCGAAGATCCCCGGCGAACTGGTCCCCAACCACGTCGCCGTCGTCATGGACGGCAACGGCCGCTGGGCCAAGGAGCGCGGCCTGCCCCGCACCGAGGGCCACAAGGTCGGCGAGGGCGTGGTCCTCGACGTGCTCAAGGGCTGCCTGGAGATGGGCGTCAAGAACCTCTCCCTGTACGCCTTCTCGACGGAGAACTGGAAGCGCTCGCCCGACGAGGTCCGCTTCCTCATGAACTTCAACCGCGACGTCATCCGCCGCCGCCGCGACGAGATGAACGAGCTGGGCATCCGGATCCGCTGGGCCGGCCGCATGCCGAAGATGTGGAAGTCGGTCGTCCAGGAGCTCCAGGTGGCCCAGGAGCAGACCGTCGACAACGACGCCATGACCCTGTACTTCTGCGTCAACTACGGCGGTCGCGCCGAGATCGCGGACGCCGCGCAGGCCATCGCCCGCGACGTGGCGGCCGGCCGGCTGGACCCGTCGAAGGTCAACGAGAAGACCTTCGCGAAGTACATGTACTACCCGGACATGCCCGACGTGGACCTGTTCCTGCGCCCCAGCGGCGAGCAGCGCACCTCGAACTACCTGATCTGGCAGAGCGCGTACGCCGAGATGGTCTACCAGGACGTGCTGTGGCCCGACTTCGACCGCCGTGACCTGTGGCGCGCGTGCCTGGAGTACGCCCAGCGCGACCGCCGCTTCGGCGGCGCCGTCCCCAACCAGCCCGAGGGCTCCGGCGCCTGAACCGTCCGCTAGGCTCCGCCGCCATGGACACGACTGACCGGGCGGTGGAGCTGCGGTACGGCGCACGGCGCCGCGACGCGTGGGAAGTGCTGGGCCGACGGGCCCTGCGCACGCCCGGCGGGCGCGGGGAACTGCTGCTGTGGCTGGTGGTCCTCCCCCTGGTGCCGTGCGCGGTGATCGTCCTCCAGCGCGGCCGGGGAACCGACCCTGCGGGCCTCGCCCTCGCGGCGGGCGTGGGGGTGTGCCTGGGAGCGCTCTGCGCGGTGCTGGAGCTGTGGCGCAGGGCGCGCCGGATGTACCGCTGGGCCGCGGAACACCCCGAGTACCGGTGCGTGATCACCGAGCGGGGTACGCACAACCACCGGCCCGACGGGACGGCGGTCGTCTACCCGTGGTCGAAGTACCGGGGCTGGGCCGAGACCCGGGGCCTGTTCGTCTTCGTCTTCGCCAACGGGGAACTGGGCTGGCTGCCCAAACGCTCCGCCGCGACCCCCGAGGACCTCGACCGGGTGCGGGAGCTGCTCGGGGCGAACCTGCCGCGCGTCTAGACGCTTCCCCGCACGTCTCCCCGGTGCCGCCCGGGTGCCTCCCGGACGTCACCCGACCCCCTTGGGGCCGCCCTCCGGGGCCGGGCCGACAACGGCCGGATCCGCTCGGGATTCGACCGGAACCCGACCGGGAGGCGGCGGCCCGGCGGCCCGGGCGGGGTCAGCCGGCGGCCGCGCAGTCGGCGCAGGTGCCGAAGATCTCGACGGTGTGGGCCACGTTCACGTAGCCGTGCTCGGCCGCGATGGACTCGGCCCACTTCTCCACGGCCGGGCCCTCCACCTCGACGGCCTTGCCGCACTTGCGGCAGACCAGGTGGTGGTGGTGGTCCCCGGTGGAGCAGCGCCGGTAGACGGACTCGCCGTCGCTGGTGCGCAGCACGTCCACCTCGCCGGCGTCGGCCAGGGACTGGAGGGTGCGGTAGACGGTGGTCAGGCCCACGGAGTCGCCGCGGTGCTTGAGCATGTCGTGCAGCTCCTGGGCGCTGCGGAACTCGTCCACCTCGTCCAGCGCCGCCGCCACGGCGGCCCGCTGCCGGGTGGATCGCCCTCGTACTGGCGCGGTATTCGTCTCGCCAGGCGCAGTCGCCACCGGTTCCTCCTCGTTTCGGCCTCGCCCCACATTGTGCCAGGCGGCCGTCTCCCTCAGACCTTCACGTCGTCGTGCGTGCAGACCTCCTCGGCCGCGCGGGCGGCCTTCGCCCGCCGCCTGGCCAGCGGCGTGGACAGGGCCGTCATCACCGTGAAGACGGCGATGGCGAGCAGCACGATCGTGGCACCGGACGGCGCGTCGAGGTAGTAAGTCGCCGTCGTGCCGGTCAGCGAGGCCAGGACGCCGATGACCATCGCCACGGTCAGGGTGGCGGTGAAGCCGCGGGTCACGCGCTGGGCGGCCGCCACGGGGATCACCATCATGGCGCTGACCAGCAGCAGGCCGACGATGCGCATGGCGACGGTCACGGTCACGGCGGCGGTGACGGCCATGAGCAGGTTCAGGGCGCGCACGGGCAGGCCGGTGACCCGGGCGAACTCCTCGTCCTGGCTGACGGCGAACAGCTGGCGGCGCAGGCCGATCGTGACGGCGAGGACGAACACGGCGAGGACGACCACGGCCGTGATGTCCTCGGCCGAGACGGTGGTGATGGAGCCGAAGAGGTAGCTGCTGAGGTTGGCGGTGGAGCCGCCCGGCGCCAGGTTGATGATCATCACGCCGCCGGCGAGGCCGCCGTAGAAGAGCATGGCGAGGGCGATGTCGCCGCTGGTCTTGCCGCGCGAGCGGATCAGCTCCATGCCGACCGCGCCGAGCACCGCGACGAGGGTGGCCATCCACACCGGGCTGGTGTTGAGCAGGAAACCGAGGGCGACGCCCGTCATGGCCACGTGCCCGATGCCGTCGCCCATGACGGCCTGCCGGCGCTGGACCAGGTAGGTGCCGATCGCGGGAGCCGTCAGACCCACCAGGACGGCCGCGAGCAGGGCCCGCTGCATGAAGGCGTAGTCGAGGATCTCCATCAGCTCAGCAGTCCCGTCCGCAGGGGTTCGGCGTCGTGCGCCGCGTGGGGGTGTACGTGGTCGTGGCCGGGCAGGGCGTGCTGGCCCACGGCCTCCGGCGGCGGCCCGTCGTGCGTGACGCAGCCGTCGCGCAGGACCACGGCGCGGTCGATCAGGGGCTCCAGCGGGCCGAGCTCGTGCAGGACGAGCAGCACGGTGGTGCCCTCGGCGACCTGGCGGCGCACGGCGGAGGCCAGGACCTCCTGGTTGCCGAGGTCCACGCCGGCCATCGGTTCGTCCATGATCAGCAGTTCGGGTTCGACGGCCAGGGCGCGGGCGATCAGCACGCGCTGGTGCTGGCCGCCGGAGAGGGCGTTGACCGAGGCGTCCGCGTACGCCTCCATGTCGACCAGGGCCAGGGCCCGCTCCACGGCGGCCTTGTCCGCCTTGCGCAGGATCCCGAAACGGGTACGGGCCAGCCGGCCGGAGGAGACGACCTCGCGGACGGTGGCGGGGACGCCGCCGGCGGCCGTCGTGCGCTGGGGGACGTAGCCGATGCGCGACCACTGGCGGAACCGCTTGAAATCGGTGCCGAACAGGGACAGGGAGCCGCCGCTGAGCGGCACCTGGCCGACCAGGGCGCGGACGGCGGTGGATTTGCCGGAGCCGTTGGCGCCGAGCAGGGCGACGACCTCACCGGCGCGCACGGTGAGGTCGATCCCGCGCAGCACGGGGCGCGAGCCGAGCGAGGCCGTGGCCCCGCGCAGGGATATGACGGGCTGGTCCGCCGCCGTGGCGGCGCCGGCTGTCGTGGACCGCATGGCTCGTGCCTCCGTTGCTGCTGTCATCACTTGGCTCCGAGTGCCTTTTGCAGGTTCTTCAGGTTGGACCGCATGACCTCGAAGTAGTCAGCACCCTGGGACTTGTCGCTGATTCCCTCGAGGGGGTCGAGGACGTCGGTGCGCAGGCCCGTGTCGTGGGCGAGGGCGTTGGCGGTCTTGTCGCTGGCGAGGGTCTCGAAGAACACGGTGGTCACGTTGTCCTTCTTCGCGACGCTCTGGAGCTCCTTCATGCGGGCCGGGCTGGGCTCGGCCTCGGGGTCGACCCCGGAGATGCCCTCCTGGTCGAGGCCGTAGCGCTCGGCGAGGTAGCCGAAGGCGGAGTGGGTGGTGATGAAGGTCTTCGAGGCCGTGTTCTTCAGGCCTTCCTTGAACTCCGTGTCGAGCGCGCCCAGTTTGGTCACGAGCTCGTCGGTGTTCTTGCGGTAGTCCGGGGCGTGCTCGGGGTCGGCCTTCTCCAGCGCGGCGCCGACGCCCTTGGCGATGTCGGCGAACTTGGTGGGGTCGAGCCACACGTGCGGGTCGGCGCCGGCCTCGCCGTGGTCGTGTCCGTCGCCCTCGGCGTGGGCGTGCTCGTCGCCGTCGGTGTGCTGGTGGCCCTCCTCGCCGTGGGCGTGGCCGGAGGTGCCGTGCTCGACCAGGGGGGTCAGGGTGGCGGCGTCGACGACGTTCTTCACGCCGGACTGGGCGACGGCCTTGTCGACGGCGGGCTGCAGGGACTTGAGGTAGAGGACCACGTCGGACTCGGAGAGCTGCCCGGTCTGCTTCGGGGTGATCTCCAGGTCGTGCGGTTCGACGCCCGGCTTGGTGAGGGTGGAGACCTTCACGTGGTCCCGGCCGATCTGCTCGGCGAGGAACTGGAGGGGGTAGAACGACGCCGTCACGCCGAGCTTGCCGTCCTTGGCGCCGGCGGCTCCGGCCGCCCCGGCGGCACCGCCCGAGCAGGCGGTGAGGGCCGTCGCGGCGAGGGCGACGGCGCCGGTCAGGGCGGCGGTGGGTATGAGGCGTCGTACGTTCATGACATCCATTTTCATCAAAGATGGAAACGGTTGTCAAAAACCCAGGTCGGGGGCCCGTGGGAGTTCAATGGAAGGGGGGCCCGATTTGATGGCGGGGCCCTGGGCGCCGGTAACCTAAGGCATTCGCCGTTCGTCCTCGTAATGAAGAGAGCACCGTGGCCGACAAGATCGAAACCATCGTCAGCCTGAGCAAGCGCCGTGGCTTCGTTTTCCCTTGCAGTGAGATCTACGGCGGCACCAGGGCTGCCTGGGACTACGGCCCGCTCGGTGTCGAGCTCAAGGAGAACATCAAGCGCCAGTGGTGGAAGGCGATGGTCACCGGGCGTGAGGACATCGTCGGCCTCGACTCCTCCGTGATCCTGGCCCCCGAGGTCTGGGTGGCCTCCGGTCACGTCGCGACCTTCTCCGACCCGCTCACCGAGTGCACCTCGTGTCACAAGCGTCAGCGCGCCGACCACCTGGAAGAGGCGTACGAGGCCAAGCACGGCCGCGTTCCCGCGAACGGCCTCGCCGACGTCAACTGCCCCAACTGCGGCGTCAAGGGCCAGTTCACCGAGCCCAAGCAGTTCTCCGGCATGCTGGAGACCCACCTCGGCCCGACGCAGGACACCGGCTCGAAGGCGTACCTGCGCCCCGAGACCGCCCAGGGCATCTTCACCAACTTCGCCCAGGTCCAGACCACTTCGCGCAAGAAGCCCCCGTTCGGCATCGCGCAGATGGGCAAGTCCTTCCGCAACGAGATCACGCCGGGCAACTTCATCTTCCGCACGCGCGAGTTCGAGCAGATGGAGATGGAGTTCTTCGTCAAGCCGGGCGAGGACGAGCAGTGGCAGGAGTACTGGATGCAGGAGCGGTGGAACTGGTACCGCGACCTCGGCATCCGCGAGGAGAACATCCGCTGGTACGAGCACCCGGCGGAGAAGCTGTCGCACTACTCGAAGCGCACCGCCGACATCGAGTACCGCTTCAACTTCGGTGGCACCGAGTTCTCCGAGCTGGAGGGCGTGGCCAACCGCACGGACTACGACCTGAAGGCCCACTCCGCCGCCTCCGGCCAGGACCTCACCTACTTCGACCAGGAGGCGAACGAGCGCTACACGCCGTACGTCATCGAGCCGGCGGCCGGTGTCAACCGCGCCATGCTCGCCTTCATGCTCGACGCGTACAACGAGGACGAGGCCCCGAACGCCAAGGGCGTCATGGAGAAGCGCACCGTCATGCGCCTCGACCCGCGCCTGGCGCCCGTCAAGGTCGCCGTCCTGCCGCTGTCGCGCAACGCCCAGCTGTCGCCGAAGGCCAAGGGCCTCGCGGCCGACCTGCGCAAGAACTGGAACATCGAGTTCGACGACGCGGGCGCCATCGGCCGTCGTTACCGTCGCCAGGACGAGATCGGTACGCCGTTCTGCGTCACCGTCGACTTCGACACCCTCGACGACAACGCGGTGACCGTGCGCGAGCGCGACACCATGAAGCAGGAGCGCGTCTCCCTGGACCAGATCCAGAGCTACCTGGCCAGCCGCCTGCTCGGCTGCTAGGACCCCGCCGTACGAAGACCGGTGGCCCGGTGCGCGTCGCGCACCGGGCCACCGGTCTTTCGCGTTCCGCCCGCCGTCGCGCGGCGGGTCGTCAGGCCGCGGCTTCCCGCTCCGCGGCCTCGCGGGCGGCCGCCTCGGCGGAGCGGCGTTCGCCTTCGGCCTGGGAGCGCTTGCCGTAGCGGGCCGTCCACACGGCCAGGCCGCCCAGCGTCGCGTAGATCATGAACGGGCTGATCGTGACCATGGTGGAGATGCTGAGGACGAAGGACAGCGCGACCCGGACCAGGGCCTCGGCCACGTAGGCCACGCCCCAGACCAGGGTCATCGTGCGCATGGTGGTGCGGAAGTTCTCGTACTGCCACAGGCCGTTCCACCAGGCGGTGCTCTCGGGCGTGCCGTCGGTGGCGAACTTGCGGCCGAAGTAGAACATCAGCGGGCGCGGCGCGAGGAGCGTCGCCAGGCAGAGCAGCCCGAACAGGGCGGTCACGCCGGAGTCCTTGAGGAGCAGGGCGTGGGCGGAATGGGCGCCGACGAGCGAGACGACGGCCGTGATCACCAGGAACACCAGGGCCACGACGGCGAACTCGTCGAGCTTGCGACGCCAGGCCACGTGGATGACGCTGTCGATCACCGGCCAGGCGCCGCCGGCCAGCAGCGCGGCGAACTCGCTCCACCCCTCGCCCTTGAGCACGTTGTAGGTGACGATCGGCGCGACCACGTTGAGGCAGATCGTCAGAGCCCAACCGGCGGCGGTGGCGGCCCCGGAACGAGCGGGTGGTGCCGGTCGATCGGGTGCCGCTGAAGTGCTGGACATGTTTCCCCCGTTGCGTACCTGATGGGTGCGGTACGGGGACCGTAGGGACAGCGCGATGACATGTACAAGCCGGAAATCATCAAAATGATCGCCAAGCCGTCCGGAGGGCGGACTCCGGTCGCAGGGGCGGCCTCAGACGCGCAGGCCCCGGATCAGCAGGGCCGTGACCGCCTCGAACTCGGCGATGATCGTCGGTGATACCCACTCCGGCGCGTACTGCGGATCGTGGAAGCGGCTCGTGGCGTCGAAGACGGCGCGGGCGGCGGCCGGGGCGTCCGGCGCGGCCAGCGTGCCGGCCTCCACGCCCTCCGCGATGATCCGCGCCAGCTGGTCGATCAACTCGCCCAGGTGGGCGTCGACCACGCCGCTGTTCTCGGCGAGCAGGACCGTGTACGTCGCGAACAGCTCGGGGTCGTCCCCCGCCTTGTGGCGCTTGGCCTCGAAGAGGGCCTCCAGCCACGACTCCAACCGGGACGGGGCCGAGGCGTCGGGCGTGGAGGCGATGGCCTCCAGCATCACGACGCTCTTGGCGAGCCACCGGTCCGTGACGGCCTCGCGCAGCGCCGCCTTCGACGGGAAGTGCCGGTAGACGCTGCCGTGGCTGACGCCCAGCGCCCGCGCCACGTCCACCACGGTCGCTTTGGTGGGGCCGTAGCGGCGCAGCACCTCCTCGGTGGTTTCGAGGATGCGCTCGGGGGTCAGGGGCTCGGCGGCAGCGGGTGGCATGGGTACGACCGTACAGCCGGATCAGTGTTCGCTGTCGAGGTGGGCCATCTGGGCGGCCGGGTAGCGCTCGCCGGCCGCGGAGCCCTGCGGGACCGCTTCCTCGATGGCGACGAGGTCCGCCGGGGTCAGCTCCACCTGCATGGCACCCAGTGCCTCGGCCAGCCGGTCCCGGCGACGGGCGCCGACGAGCGGCACGATGTCCTCGCCCCGGGAGAGCACCCAGGCGATCGCGATCTGCGCCACCGTCACCCCCTTCTCCTCGGCGACCTTGCGCAGGGCCTCGACCAGATCGAGGTTGCGGTGCAGGTTGTCGCCCTGGAACCGGGGGCTCATGCCGCGGAAGTCTCCGGGGGCCAGCGCGCGGTCGCGGCCGAAGTGCCCGCTGATCAGGCCCCGGGAGAGCACCCCGTACGCCGTGACGCCTATGCCCAGCTCGCGGGCGGTCGGCAGGATCTCCTCCTCGATGCCCCGGGAGATCAGGGAGTACTCGATCTGGAGGTCGGCGATCGGGGCCACGGCGGCGGCCCGGCGCAGGGTGTCCGCGCCGACCTCGGAGAGGCCGATGTGGCGCACGTGCCCGGCGCGGACGGCGTCGGCGATGGCCCCCACCGTCTCCTCGATCGGCACGTCCGGGTCCACCCGGGCGATCCGGTAGACGTCGATGTGGTCGCGGCCGAGCCGCTGGAGGGAGTAGGCCAGGAAGTTCCTGACGGCCTCGGGGCGGCCGTCGTACCCGGTGAAGCCGCCCTCGACGGTCCGCAGGGCGCCGAACTTGACGCTGGTCAGCGCCCGCTCGCGGGAGGCCGCCGGCGCGGTGCGCAGGGCCTCCGCGATGAGCAGCTCGTTGTGTCCCATTCCGTAGAAGTCGCCGGTGTCGAGCAGGGGGCTCACGCCCGCGGGGACGGCTTCGAGGTAGGCGTGGAGCGTCGCGAGGGATTCGGCGCGGTCGGCGTCCCCGTAGAGCGCGGACATGCCCATGCAGCCCAGGCCCAGGGGGAAGACCTCGGGGCCGCCGGCGCCGAGCCGGCGGGTGGTGGTGGCGGCGGCGGAAGCCGCGCCGGAGTCGGAAGCAGAAGCGGAAGCAGATGCGGATGCGGATGCGGTGTTCGCGTCAGTCGTCATGAGAAGAGAATGGCATGACGGGTGACAGATTTCAATATCTGTCACCCGTCAGGATGGAGGTGCCGTGGATCGGCCCCGCACGTGGTGGGGAAGGGGAGGAGCGGGAGGCGTCGCCGTCAGACGCGCGGAGGAGCGCCCACCGGATCCGGGGCGGGCGGCCCCGGATCCAGCTCGCGGGCCGTGCGCGCGGCCGTCGCCCGCGCCCAGGGCCCGGTGGTCGCGGCGCCCACGACCAGGGTCACCAGCCCGAGCGCGGTGATGATCCACCAGGCGGGCCGGGCCGCCGTCACGAAGTCCGCGCCGCCCGCCGTCCCGCCCGCCAGCACCGCGCCGATCACCGCGACGCCCAGCGCCCCGCCGGTCTGCCGGCTCGTCGAGGCCACCGCGGCCGCGACCCCCGCCTGGGAACGCGGCATCCCGGACACCGCCGTATTGGTGATCGGGGCGTTGACCAGCCCGAAGCCGATGCCGAACAGCACGTACCCGGCGAACATCAGCGTCGTGTCGCCCTCCGCCGAGAACGCGGCGAACAGCAGCCCGCTCGCCGCCATCGTCACGCCCGCGATCAGCAGCGGCAGCCGGGGCCCCTTGGTGCCGACCAGCCGCCCCGACACCGGCGCGCACAGGAAGGCGAAGGTGGCCATGGGCAGCATCCACAGCCCCGCGTCCAGGGCGTCCAGCTCCCGTACCTCCTGGAGGTACAGGGTGTTCAGGAAGAGGAACCCGGACAGCGCCGCGAAGGCGCAGACCGCGATCACCGTCGCCCCGCTGAAGGGGGCGCTGCGGAAGAACCGCGGGTCGATCAGCGGCTCCTCCCGCCGGGGCTCGTAGACGAGCAGGGCCGTCAGCGCGGCCACGGCGGCCAGCGAGCACCCGATGATCGCGGGGGAGGACCAGCCCAGGGTCGGGGCCTCGATGATCGCGTACGTCACCGAGCCGAGCAGCGCCACGATCAGCAGCTGCCCCACCGGGTCCGGCCGGCGCGGCTGCTCGGAGCGGGACTCGGGGATGTAGCGCAGGGTCAGCACGAGGGCGAGCAGCCCCACGGGGAGGTTGATCCAGAAGATGGACCGCCAGCCCACGGTGTCCACCAGCAGGCCGCCGATCAGCGGTCCGGCGGCCATGGAGATGCCGACCACCGCGCCCCAGACGCCGATCGCGCGGGCACGTTCCCGGGGGTCGGTGAAGGTGTTGGTGATGATCGACATGGCGACGGGATTGAGCATCGAGCCGCCGACCGCCTGGATCATCCGGAAGACGATCAGCCATTCCAGGCTCGGCGCCAGGGAGCACAGCAGGGAGCCGGCCGTGAAGAGGACCAGGCCCCAGGCGAAGACCCTGCGCCGCCCGATCCGGTCGCCCGTGGAACCGGCCAGCATCAGCAGCGAGGCGAGGACCAGGGTGTACGCGTCGATCGTCCACTGCATGCCGGAGACGGAGGCGTCCAGATCGCGCCGGATCGCCGGGAGGGCCACGTTCAGGACGGTGTTGTCGAGGCTGACGATCAGCAGGCTCGTGCAGCAGATCGCCAGGACGAGCAGGCGCCGTCCACGACTCATGTGATGCATGCCGCCGATAGTACGGATAACTAACGAACCCCGCGTGCGGGAGAATGGGGGGATGACCACGCTCCCCCCGCCCCTCTCGATCGGCCCGCACACCGTGCAGCCCCCGGTGGTGCTCGCACCGATGGCAGGCATCACCAATGCCCCGTTCCGTACCCTCTGCCGCGAGTTCTCGGGCGGCAAGGGGCTGTTCGTCAGCGAGATGATCACGACCCGCGCCCTGGTCGAGCGCAACGACAAGACCATGCAGCTGATCCACTTCGACGAGACGGAAAAGCCCCGCTCGATTCAGCTGTACGGGGTGGACCCGGCGACGGTCGGCAAGGCCGTCCGCATGATCGTCGAAGAGGACCGCGCCGACCACATCGACCTGAACTTCGGCTGCCCGGTCCCCAAGGTGACCCGCAAGGGCGGCGGCTCGGCCCTGCCCTACAAGCGCAACCTGCTGCGCGCGATCCTGCGCGAGGCCGTCGCGGGCGCCGGCGACCTGCCGGTGACGATGAAGATGCGCAAGGGCATCAACGACGAGCACCTCACCTACCTCGACGCGGGCCGCATCGCCGTCGAGGAGGGCGTGACCGCCATCGCCCTGCACGGACGGACCACCGCCCAGCACTACGGCGGCACCGCCGACTGGGACGCCATCGCGCGCCTGAAGGAGCACGTCCCGGAGATCCCCGTACTCGGCAACGGCGACATCTGGTGCGCCGAGGACGCGCTGCGCATGGTCCGCGAGACCGGCTGTGACGGCGTGGTCGTCGGGCGGGGCTGCCTGGGCCGGCCGTGGCTGTTCAACGACCTGGTCGCGGCCTTCGAGGGGCGCCCCGAGGACTTCCACAAGCCCACCCTGCGCGAGGTCGCGGCGACCATGCTGCGCCACGCGCAGCTGCTGGGGGAGTGGATCGGCGACGAGGCGCGCGGGGTGATCGACTTCCGTAAGCACGTGGCCTGGTACCTCAAGGGCTTCGCCGTCGGTTCCGAGATGCGGGGCAAGCTGGCGGTCACCTCCTCCCTGGCCGAGCTGGACGCTCATCTGAGCGAGCTCGATCTGGATCAAGCCTGGCCCGACGGTGCCGACGGCCCGCGGGGGCGGACGTCCGGAAACAACCGGGTTGTCCTGCCCGACGGCTGGTTGAAGGATCCCTACGACTGCGCCGGCGTGAGCGAGGACGCCGAGCTGGACACCTCCGGAGGCTGACAAATCGCCCTCGGCGGGGCGTGATATACGCCACGCATGATTGATGTTTCGCTCAGATGAGCGCAAAGGTCACGGGTAAGACTTTCAAAGGGTGGCACTGGGTGCCACCCTTTGTGCGTTCAAGACTTGAACGCAAATGTATCGATGATCGCTCATCCGAGCGCAATCAGGCCCCTGTGGGCACCTCACCCTTCGGGATGTGAAGGCTGTTCGTACGTTCTGATTACCCGTGGGTTACTTTCGATCCGGTGGCGCATGGGTGGTTACGGCCGTATGACAGCCAAGTGGACATACCCAGAAGCCTTCGATCTGGGTATGTTCCTGGCCGTCAGGGCAGCCACCCGAGTCCTCGAGGAGTCGAGACCCGTGTCGGAAAACAAAGATCAGAAGTTCGTCTACGACTTCACCGAGGGCAACCGGGACCTCAAGGACCTTCTCGGCGGCAAGGGAGCCAACCTCGCCGAGATGACCAACCTGGGTCTCCCCGTCCCTCCCGGCTTCACCATCACCACCGAGGCCTGCAAGGTCTACCTGGAGAGCGGTTCGGCGCCGGCCGAGCTGCGCGACGAGGTCAGCGCGCACCTCGCCGCCCTCGAGGCGAAGATGGGCAAGAAGCTCGGCCAGTCGGACGACCCGCTACTGGTCTCCGTGCGCTCCGGCGCGAAGTTCTCCATGCCCGGCATGATGGACACGGTCCTCAACATCGGCCTCTCCGACGAGTCCGTCACCGGACTCGCCACCCAGGCCGGCAACGAGCGCTTCGCGTGGGACTCGTACCGCCGCCTGATCCAGATGTTCGGCAAGACCGTCCTCGGCGTCGAGGGCGAGCTCTTCGAGGACGCCCTCGACGACGCCAAGGCCGCCAAGAAGGTCACCGTCGACACCGACCTCGACGCCGCCGACCTCAAGAAGCTGGTCAAGGTCTTCAAGAAGATCGTCGCGAAGGAGGCCGGCCGCGAGTTCCCGCAGGACGCCCGCGAGCAGCTCGACCTCGCCGTCGAGGCCGTCTTCAACTCGTGGAACACCGACCGCGCGAAGCTCTACCGCCGCCAGGAGCGCATTCCGAGCGACCTGGGCACCGCGGTCAACATCTGCTCCATGGTCTTCGGCAACCTCGGCCCCGACTCGGGCACCGGCGTCGCCTTCACCCGTGACCCGGCCAGCGGCCACGCCGGCGTGTACGGCGACTACCTGCAGAACGCCCAGGGCGAGGACGTCGTCGCCGGCATCCGCAACACCGTCCCGCTGGGCGACCTGGAGGCCATCGACAAGGCCTCGTACGACCAGCTCATGACGATCATGGAGACGCTGGAGACCCACTACAAGGATCTCTGCGACATCGAGTTCACCATCGAGCGCGGCCAGCTGTGGATGCTCCAGACCCGCGTCGGCAAGCGCACCGCGGGCGCCGCCTTCCGCATCGCCACGCAGCTCGTGGACCAGGGCCTGATCACCGAGGCCGAGGCCCTCCAGCGCGTCACGGGCCACCAGCTCGCGCAGCTGATGTTCCCGCGCTTCGACGAGGACGCGAAAACCGAGCTGCTGGGCCGCGGCATCGCCGCCTCCCCGGGCGCGGCGGTCGGCAAGGCCGTCTTCGACTCGTACACGGCCGTCAAGTGGTCCCGTTCCGGCGAGAAGGTCATCCTGATCCGCCGCGAGACCAACCCCGACGACCTCGACGGCATGATCGCCTCCGAGGGCATCCTGACCTCGCGCGGCGGCAAGACCTCGCACGCCGCCGTCGTCGCCCGCGGCATGGGCAAGACCTGCGTCTGCGGCGCCGAGGAACTCGACGTCGACACCAAGCGCCGCCGCATGACCGTCGGCGACATCGTCATCGAAGAGGGCGACGTCGTCTCCATCGACGGCTCCACCGGCAAGGTGTACCTCGGCGAGGTACCCGTCGTACCGTCCCCGGTCGTCGAGTACTTCGAGGGCCGCATGCACGCCGGCGCCGACGACGCCGACGAGCTCGTCGCCGCCGTGCACCGGATCATGGCGTACGCGGACCGGGTCCGCCGCCTGCGGGTGCGCGCCAACGCCGACAACGCCGAGGACGCGCTGCGCGCCCGTCGCTTCGGCGCCCAGGGCATCGGCCTGTGCCGTACCGAGCACATGTTCCTCGGCGAGCGCCGCGAGATGGTCGAGCGCCTGATCCTCGCGGACACCGAGGAGGAGCGCGAGGGCGCCCTCTCTGCCCTCCTGCCGCTCCAGAAGAAGGACTTCGTCGAGCTGTTCGAGGCGATGGACGGCCTGCCCGTCACCGTCCGCCTCCTCGACCCGCCGCTGCACGAGTTCCTGCCCGACATCACCGAGCTGTCGGTGCGCGTCGCCCTCGCCGAGTCCCGCAAGGACGCCAACGAGAACGACCTGCGCCTGCTCCAGGCCGTGCACAAGCTGCACGAGCAGAACCCGATGCTGGGTCTGCGCGGCGTCCGCCTCGGCCTGGTCATCCCCGGTCTGTTCGCCATGCAGGTCCGGGCGATCGCCGAGGCCGCGGCCGAGCGCAAGAACGCCAAGGGCGACCCGCGCGTCGAGATCATGATCCCGCTCGTCGGCACCGTCCAGGAGCTGGAGATCGTCCGCGAGGAGGCCGACGCGGTCATCGCCGAGATCGAGGCCGCCACCGGCACCACCCTCAAGCTCTCCATCGGCACCATGATCGAGCTGCCGCGCGCCGCCCTGACGGCCGCGCAGATCGCCGAGGCCGCGCAGTTCTTCTCCTTCGGCACGAACGACCTGACCCAGACGGTGTGGGGCTTCTCCCGCGACGACGTCGAGGCCAGCTTCTTCACCGCGTACCTGGAGAAGGGCATCTTCGGGGTCTCGCCGTTCGAGACCATCGACAAGGACGGCGTCGGCTCGCTCGTGCGCCACGCGGTCGAGCAGGGTCGCGCCACCCGTCCCGACCTCAAGCTCGGCGTCTGCGGCGAGCACGGCGGCGACCCGGAGTCGGTGCACTTCTTCCACGAGGTCGGCCTCGACTACGTCTCCTGCTCGCCGTTCCGCATCCCGGTGGCGCGCCTGGAGGCCGGCCGTGCCGCCGCCGAGGCCAAGGGCTCCGACAGCCGCTGAGCCCCGCCCGGCCCCCGATCACCGCCGCGGTCCCACGAAGCCCGCGGCGGTAGCGCCCGCCCCCGGTCCCTGACCTCCGGGGGCGGGCGCATCCTTCTATTCGAAGCAACATGGGGCGGGTATTCAACAAAGTCTTTACGGCACCAGGCGGTGGACGGATCCCCACCCGTCCACCGCCTGACGCCTATCGCCGGGCACGTCGGCGCTTCCCGATGCGACCGACCGCCAGGCCCCGCAAAGCCCCCCACGGCCTTCGCGGAGCGTTTCGGTCGCACCGGAGTGTGCCCGGCGGAGTACAGGATTTCGCTTGTCACGCCCCTGCCGAAAGGGGTTTCAACTGTGGCCGAAAGGGCGTGGTGACCACGTGTGACGGCATGCATACTCATGGGGCGGGGGGATTGCGGTTGCACAGGTGGGGGTTCGGTGCTTCGTATCCATTTCACTGGAGTGGACCTGGCACGCGTACGGATGGCAGGGCGTCCCGATGCGTTGTGGGAAACGATTCTTAGTTTTCATCGCTTAAGAGACCGGCGTGACGCCCGGCTGTTCGGTGAATGGCGTACGGAAACGCGCAGCCGGTTGAATAGTGAAACAAGGCTGCTCGGCGCCTTGATACCGGCTCGCGGCTATTTCCCGGATTTCCTGACGCCCACCGAGGGCCAGTACGGGTGGGACATGGGCCTCGACGCCCTGCGGGGACTGCGTCCCGAGCGGCTGCGGCGCGAGCTGTCCCTCGTCGGCGCGGGCGCCGGCAGCGGCTTCGGAGCGGCCTTCGGGACGCCGCCGCCCACCCGCCTGAGGGAATTCCTGGACGGGGGCACCAAACACCTCCCCAGGCTTCTCGGCGAACTCCGCGGCTACCACCGGGCCGCCGTGGAGCCCTACTGGACGCACATCCAGGCCCAGATAGAGGCGGAGCGCGCCGCCCGCGGCCGGGCCCTGCTCGACGGCGGCGCCGACGAGCTGCTGGCCTCGCTGCCGCCCATGCTGCGCTGGCGGGCGCCGGTCCTGGAGTGCGAGTACCCCGTGGACCGGGACGTACGGCTGCGCGGACGCGGGCTGCTGCTCCAGCCGTCCTTCTTCTGCCGGCGCACCGCCGTGACCCTGCACGACCCTGAGCTGCCGCCCGTGCTGGTCTACCCGGCCGCCGCCCAGCTGGTCTCGGCGGCCGCGGCCGGCGAGGCGGCCCGCCCGGCCGAGGAGCTGCGCCAGCGGACCCTGGGCAAGCTCGTCGGGCACACCCGCTCCGTGGTGCTGCGGGCCATCGGCGACGGCGCCACCACCAGCGAACTGGCCCGCCGCGCCGGGGTCTCCCTGGCCTCCGCGAGCCAGCACGCCTGCGTGATGCGCGAGGCCGGCCTCGTGACCACGCTGCGCCACGGCAACGCGGTCCTGCACACCGTGACGCCGCTCGGCGCCGCCCTCCTCAAGGGCGGCGCCGTGGTGTCCTGACACCCGCGGGGCGCCCGCGGCGTGCCCGCGCGGCGCCCGAGGGCGGCCCTCGGGCGGGGGGGGGCCCCCCCCCCGGGGCCCCCCCCCCCCCCCCCCCGGGGGGCCCCCCGCCGCCCCGCCCGGCCACAGGCCCCGCACGGGGCCGGGG
>NZ_JBEZIB010000038.1:0-94539 GCF_040650855.1 Streptomyces sp. NPDC048606
GGTACTGCAGGGGGGACCCTGTGGGAGAGTAGGACGCCGCCGAACAATCATTGTGGGAAAGCCCCGCACCTTATGGTGCGGGGCTTTTCTGCGTTTACGGCCAGGTAGACCACCGGGCCGGCCGCAGGTTCCACCGTTTACCGGTACGAGCTTGCCGTGAACCTGAGCTGACGACTCGTACGCTGGGCCGATGGGCTATGAGCTGGTCATCTTCGACAACGACGGCGTCCTCGTGGACAGCGAGCCGCTCGCGAACTCCATCCTCGCCACGTACCTGACGGAGCTGGGCTTCCCGACGACGTACGAGGAGTCCCTGCGGGACTACATGGGCGCCGCCGTGCACCGGGTGCACGACCTGGTCTACGAGCGGACCGGGCGGCGGCTGCCCGAGGAGTTCGACCACACCCTCCAGGAGCGGGTGGCGGCGGCGTTCGAGCGGGAGGTGCGGGCCGTCCCCGGCGTGACGGAACTGCTGGGAGAACTCTCCGCGCTGGGGATCCCGTACTGCGTGGCCTCCTCCGGGAGCCACGCGCGGATCCGCGCCGGCCAGAGCGGTGCCGGACTCGGGGAGTGGTTCGAAGAGGAGTGGATCTTCAGCGCCGAGGACGTGGGCAAGGGGAAGCCGGCGCCGGACCTGTTCCTGCACGCCGCGGACATGATGGGCGTCGCCCCCGCGCGGTGCGTGGTCATCGAGGACAGTCCGCTCGGGGTGGAGGCCGCGCGGGCCGCCGGGATGGACGTCTTCGGCTTCACCTCCATGACGCCCGCCGAGGGACTCGCCGGTGCCACCGCCTGCTTCGGGGAGATGAAGGAGCTCTACCCCCTCCTCGGATTGGGCGTGTGATCTCTCTACCCACGGGTAGGGCCGGGCCCTACGCTGTGCCGCCATGACGGTTGAGGCACGTGATGCACGGCTGCGGCGCGGGCGCGGCGCACTGGGGTTCAGCTTCTTCGTGCAGGGCGTCGCCTTCGCGGTGCTCGTGACGCGGATCCCGGCGATCCAGGACCGGTACGGGATATCCGACGGGCTGCTGCCCGCCTTCCTCGCGGCCGTGCCGATCCTCGCCGGGGTCTCCAGCGTCGCCACCGAGCACCTGGTGAAGCGGATCGCGCCCAGTGCCGTGCTGCGGTGGGCGCAGCCGGTGGTGCTGTTGGCGCTGCTGGGCGTGGGGGCCGGCGAGCGGATGTGGCACGTGGTGCTCGCGCTCGGGGTGTTCGGGCTCGCGGTGGGGGCGCTGGACGCTTCGATGAACATGCTGGGCGTGAGCCTCCAGCGGGCGTACGGGCGCAGCATCATGCTGGGTTTCCACGCCTCGTACAGCCTCGGAGGGATCCTGGGGGCGTCCGCGGCGTGGGTCGGGGCGCACTGGCACCTGAGCCTGTTCGCGGGGTACCTGCCGGCGGTGGCGGTGTTGCTGCCGCTCGCGTTCGTGGGGAGCCGGGCCTACGTGGACGCCGTCGACGGGGGATCCCGGGGGGCGGAGCAGGAGAAGGGGCTGGGCGCCGGCAGGGGGAGGCTGCTGCTGCCGCTGTGCCTGGTGATGGCGTGCGCGTACATAGGGGACTCGACGGTCGCGAACTGGAGTGCCAAGTACCTCCAGGACGTGTTGGGGAGCTCGGAGCAGCTGGCGACGGTCCCCTACAACGTGTACATGGTGACGACGCTGATCGGGCGGGCCGTGGGGGACCTCGGGGTGCGTCGGTTCGGGGCGGTGGCCGTGGTGCGGGCGGGGTCGGTGGTGGCGGCCGGTGGTTTCGCGGTGGTGGCGTCCGCGCCGGGGGCGTGGGTGGGGATGCTGGGGTTCACGTTGCTGGGCGTCGGGTTGTGCGTGATCGTGCCGCAGACCTTCGCCGCGGCGGGGCGGCTCTTCCCGGGGGCCTCGGACACGGCGGTGGCCCGGCTGAACATCTTCAACTACGTGGGTTTCCTGATCGGTTCGCCGTTGGTGGGGGCGATCGGGGACGTCTGGAGCTACCGCGCGGCGATGCTGGTGCCGATGGCCCTGGTGCTGGTGACGTTGGTGTCGACCCGCTCGTTCGGCGCGGAGGGCGCCCGATACCGTGTGCGGCATGAGCGGCGAGCCGGTGACCGGGTTGTTGATGTGGGACGAGGCGGTAACGAGGTATGACTTCGGACCGAGCCATCCGATGGACCCGGTGCGTCTGGCCCTGACCATGGGCCTGGTACGGGCCTTCGGGCTGGACCGGGAGATGGAGGTGCGGGCGGCGCCCGCGGCCGGGGACTCCACGCTGAGGTTGGTCCACCGCGAGGACTACGTGGACGCGGTGCGGGAGGTCTCGGCGGATCCCGGTGTGGCGGACGGCTCGTACGGGCTCGGGACCACCGACGATCCGGCGTTCCACGGGATGCACGAGGCCTCGGCGTTGATCGCGGGGCAGTCGGTGGCGGCGGCGGAGGCGCTCTGGCACGGGGAGCCGGGCGGGCACGCGGTGAACTTCGCGGGGGGCCTGCACCACGCGATGCCGGGCGGTGCGGCGGGTTTCTGCGTGTACAACGACGCGGCGCTCGCGATCGCGCGGCTGCTGGAGCTGGGGGCGGAGCGGGTCGCGTACGTGGACGTGGACGTGCACCACGGGGACGGGGTGCAGGCGGCGTTCTGGGACGATCCGAGGGTGCTGACGGTGTCGGTGCACGAGCATCCGCGGACGCTGTTCCCGCAGACGGGTTGGCCCGAGGAGACCGGTGGGGGCGCGGCCGAGGGGAGCGCCGTGAACCTGGCGCTGCCGGCCGGGACGGGTGACGAGGGGTGGCTGCGGGCGTTCCACGCGGTGGTGCCGGAGCTGTTGGAGGACTTCCGGCCCCAGGTGCTGGTGACCCAGCACGGGGCCGACACGCACTTCGAGGATCCGCTCGCGCACCTGGCGGTGTCGCTGGACGCGCAGCGGGAGGTCCAGGAGGCCTGTCACCGGTTGGCGCACGCGTACGCGGACGGGCGGTGGCTGGCGCTCGGCGGCGGGGGCTACGCGGTGGTGGACGTCGTTCCGCGGTCGTGGACGCACCTGGTGGGCATCGCGGCGCACCGGCCCGTGGATCCGGCGGCGGAGGTGCCGCGGGAGTGGCGGGACGAGGTGTACGCGCGGACGCGGCAGCTCGCGCCGGCGCGGATGACGGACGGGCGGACGGTGGAGTGGCGGGACTGGGAGGAGGGTTATGATCCGGCCGATCGGATCGACCAGGCGGTGTTGGCGACGCGGCGGGCGGCGTTCCCGTTGCGGGGGATGCTGACCTGAGGGGTCGTCGGGCGGATCGGTTCGTTACGCCAACTGTGGGGCAGTCGCGTGGAATTGATGAACCGCCAGGTGTCGTGCGGCAGCATCGGAGGGTGTTGAGCACCGGCGCGCTGCGTGCGCATCTGCTGGCCGCCCGTCTGGCCGGGCCCGTCGCGACGACGCGGGAGGAGAGCCTGCGCAGTTACCGTCTGTTCGCCGCGCGGGATCCGCGGGTGCTGCTCGGGCTGGATCCGGTACGGGTCTGGGACGAGGGTGCACTGTTGGGGCTGATGGCGGACAAGTGCGGGGTGTCGGGTGATCCCGCGCACGTCAGCGGGCCGGACGTGATCGATCCGGAGCTGACGGTCGCGGCCCTGGAGGCGTTCGGGGAGCGGTTGGGGGCGGCGGTGCGGGCGCGGTCGCCGGTGTTGTTCGGTACGGGACACCCGCATCGGCTCCTGGGCTTCTACGCCGCCTTGGCCCGTGCGGTGTCGGCGGCGGGATGTGTTGTCCTCACTCCGGCGCGGGGGGTCCATGTCGACATGGCGACCCGGTTCGGCGTACGTACGCACCGCATCGATTACGTACGGGGGGTCGCACTGGTGCGGGAACCCGGCGCGCGTGGGGCCGGGAGTGCCACCGGCGCACACACCCATTCCCCGCTGCCGGTTCGGGTCGCTCTCGGGGCGTCGGTGGATGCCGGCGGGCCGTTGCCGGAGCTGGTGGTGGGGGACCACGGTTGGGTCTGCGGTGCAGGTCAGCTGGGTATCGATGCGATCGGGCTGGCCGATACGGATGATCCCGCGCTGTTCGTGGGGGAGGCCGAGGGGCGGGTGGCGGTGACGGTTCCGCTTGATGACGGGGTGCGCCCGGAGTCGTACCGGCCCCTCACGGGGTATGTCCTTCGACGCGCGAACCTGCCGGGGCGTCAGGAGTGGCCGTAGCTCCTCTTCCCCACTCGTATCACGCGCCCCTACTCTGGGGAGTGAGCGTGCGACGACGAGGAGTAACCGGAGGGGAAGCCGGTGCCCGTCATGCGCGGAAGGTCAAGGTGTGTCATGGCTGCTGGCGAGAGGCCTCTCAGTGAGGTTCAGTTCCTGACCGTGGCGGAGGTCGCCTCGGTGATGCGAGTGTCGAAGATGACCGTGTACCGGCTGGTGCACAACGGTCATCTGCCCGCGATCCGGGTGGGCCGGTCCTTCCGGGTCCCCGAAAACGCGGTCCACGAGTACCTCCGGGAGTCCTTCGTGGGGGTGGAGTCGGCCTGAGAGTGAGGCTCAGGGCAACCTACGGGGGCCCTCGGATTACAAGCTCGGACTTCGGGCGGGTAGGCTAGGCCGACGTAGGTCGTGTGGGCCCAGACGCCCCGCACCGATCCCCGCTGGCGCGGGGATGTTCCGAGAAGTGAGCGAGGGTAGTCGTGGGCTCTGTTATCAAGAAGCGGCGTAAGCGGATGGCCAAGAAGAAGCACCGCAAGCTGCTCAAGCGCACCCGCGTCCAGCGCCGTAACAAGAAGTAAACGGTAGCTGTACGTGTTCTCCGCAGCCCCTCCACCATCCTGGTGGAGGGGCTGCGGTGCAGCCGGGGTACTTCTTCGAGGGAGGCGCTGAGCTCGTGGGGAAGGTCGTGCTCGTCACCGGGGCAGCCAGAGCGCTGGGGGGCCGCTTCGTGCGTCGCGTCCAGCGGGACCCGGACGTGGACAGGGTCATCGCGGTCGACGCGGTGAGCCCGCCGCACCGACTCGGCTCCGCCGAGTTCGTGCGCACGGACATCAGACAGTCGGCGATCGCCCGCGTCCTCGCGGAGCACGCCGTGGACACGGTGGTCCATCTGGCGGTCACCGGAGGCAGCGCGGGGGCTCCCGGTGCGCGCAGCACCGTCAAGGAGACCAACGTCATCGGGACGATGCAGCTCCTCGGGGCCTGCCAGAAGTCCCCGACCGTACGACGGCTCGTCGTGAAGTCCAGCACCAGCGTGTACGGGGGCACGGCGCGGGATCCGGCCGTCTTCACCGAGACCACCCAGCCGAAGTCGCTGCCGTCGGCCGGCTTCGCCAAGGACGCCGCCGAGGTCGAGGGCTACGTACGCGGTTTCGCCCGCAGGCGGCCGGACGTGGCGGTGTGCGTGCTGCGCTTCGCGAACATCCTGGGGCCCTTCGCGGACTCGGCGCTCGCCGACTACTTCTCCATGCCGGTCATGCCGACGGTCCTCGGCTACGACCCGAGGCTCCAGTTCGTGCACGAGGACGACGTGGTGGACGTGCTGCGCCTGGCGGCCGGGGAGCCGCGGCGCGGGACGCTGAACAGCGGCACCTTCAACATCGCGGGCGACGGCGTCCTGCTGCTGTCCCAGTGCTCGCGCCGGCTCGGACGGCCGACGGTGCCGCTGGTGCTGCCCGCGGTGACGTGGGTGGGCCACGCGCTGCGCGCGGTGGGGGCGACGGACTTCTCGCCCGAGCAGATCCGGCTGCTGACGCACGGGCGGGTCGTGGAGACGACGCAGATGCGCGACACACTGGGCTTCGACCCGATGTACACGACCGCCGAGACGTTCACGGACTTCGCGCGCAGCCGGGGGACCGGGCTGCTGCCGCCGGAGCGGGTGGGGCGGGCCGTGGAGCGGGTGGCGGGGATGCTGAAGGTGGACGAGGGAGTGGAGCGATAGTGGCGGACGCCAAGGTCATCCCGTTCGACGAGGACCGGCCGCGCCGCCGGGGCCCCGCACGCGCGGTGCGGGCGGTGCCGCCCCCGGCCCCCGAGAGCGCCCCGCGGGCCTCCGTCGCGCCCGAGGAGCCCGAGGACCGCCAGGGGTCCGTGGAGGCGGCGGGCGGGTCCGCGCGGGGCGGTGGCTGGGACCGGCGGATCGCCGGCGGGCTGTCGTTCCTGCGTCGGCGGATCACCGGCGACTACGAGGTCGACGACTTCGGGTACGACAAGGAGCTGACGGACCAGGTCCTGATGTCCCTGATGCGGCCGCTTTTCGACAAGTACTTCCGGGTCGAGGTCAAGGGCATCGAGAACATCCCGAAGGAGGGCGGCGCGCTGATCGTCGCCAACCATTCGGGGACGCTCCCGTTGGACGGGCTGATGCTCCAGGTCGCCGTGCACGACCACCACCCGGCGGAGCGGCACCTGCGGCTGCTCGCGGCGGACCTGGTGTTCATGCTGCCGGTGGTGAACGAACTCGCGCGCAAGGCCGGTCACACCCTGGCGTGCGCGGAGGACGCGCAGCGGCTGCTGGAGGCCGGGGAGCTGGTCGGGGTGATGCCCGAGGGCTTCAAGGGGATAGGGAAGCCGTTCGGTGAGCGCTACAAGCTCCAGCGCTTCGGGCGGGGCGGGTTCGTCTCGACGGCGCTGCGGGCGGGGACGCCGATCGTGCCCTGCTCGATCGTGGGCGCGGAGGAGATCTATCCGATGATCGGCAACGCGAAGACGGTGGCCCGGCTGTTGGGGGTGCCGTACTTCCCGGTGACGCCGACGTTCCCGTGGCTGGGGCCGCTGGGGGCGGTGCCGCTGCCGACGAAGTGGACGATCCAGTTCGGGGAGCCGATCCCGACGGACGGGTACGCGGCGGAGGCCGCGGAGGACCCGATGCTGATGTTCAACCTGACGGACCAGGTCCGGGAGCAGATCCAGCACACGCTCTACAAGTTGCTGGTGCAGCGGCGGTCGGTGTTCTTCTGAGGAACGTCTCCCGAGGAACGTTCCCCTGAGGGGCGATTTCGCGCACGGGTGAGCGCCGGCGGGGCCTGGGGCCCCGCCGGCGCTTCGTGCACCGCGAGCTACTCCGCGTCCTCCGCCTGGATGCCCAGGCCCGGGAGGAGGCCCGGGAGGAGCGGCGGGAGGGTGATGTCCGGCTTCGGGTGGTCCGGGGTCGCCGAGGTGGGCGGCGCGGACTGGCCGGGGGCCGGGGGGTGCAGGAGGTCGCCCGTACCGCCCAGGAGACCGCCTCCGCCCTGCGCCGGAGGCCGGCTGCCGGTGGAGGGGCTGGGCGCCGCGGGGGTGGCCGGTGCGGCGGGCGCCTCGGCGGCCGGTGGGGACTGCTGTTGCTGTCCCGTCGCGGGCGCGCTGGGTCGGGGCGTCGACGACGAGCCGCGGGACTGCTCCGGGGGCTTGGGCAACAGGCCCTGGAGCGGCGCCACGTCATCGTCTATGGCCTGGAAGACCGAGGACACCTGGTCCCCGACGTCCGTGAGCTGCGGGGGCAGGTTGGACCGCAGTCGGCCCCACGCGTCGCGGTGCGAGCGGGAGAACGAGGACAGGGCCTGGATCGGGCCGAGCGAGCCGTCCCGTTCGTACGCCGCCTGGAGCAGCCGGTGGCCCTCCGTCGCGTCGTGCTTCATGCCCGCCAGCGCACGGCGGATCGCGCCCAGGGACTCGTGGTCCAGGGTGCCCGTGCGCCCGCGCTCCATCAGCCTGCGCGCCTCCGACAGCCGGTTCGAGGCCTGGTCGAGGTAGAGCTCGCCCCGGTCCGAATCCTCGTCGGCCATGCCCAGCTTGAGATCCTCCATGCCCCGTTTGATGGGGTAGAGGGAGTCACCCGGCAGGGCGTCCGTGCTGGCAGCGGCCACTCCGCTGAAGGCCCCTGCGGCCACACCCACGGTGAGGCCTCCCGCTGCGATGCCCTTGGACCAGCGGGAGCGGGGCCGCAATTTCCGGAGCGAGGTCGCCCGGTGGGCGCCGCGGCCGGTCCGCTGCTCGGGCACCAGAGGGTCCTCGGCGGCACCGCCTCCCGCCCTCTGCTCCATCACCATGGCCTCCATGGCGGCGACGAGCTGCGCTCGTTGCACCACTTTGACCTCGGGGTCCAGCACCGGGCGCGGCATTCTTTCGCCGAGTACGTTCGCCAGGGCCAACAACCGGTCGTGGTCGGCAGGTTCGGCAGGTGCCTCGGACTGCTCGGCCGCCGGGTCCGGTGCGGAGGGGTCGGACGGGGTCCGATCCTCCAGGGCCTGGGCGAAGGCGTTCGCCCGCCGGTGCGGAGTCACGTTCGCGATCACTGGCGGCACCTCCTCTCGTCATGACGATCGACTCCCCAAGGTGTCCGGAAGGTTGCCTTCCTTGAGCACATCCACACTTTCGGGTGAGCGGCTTCGGGCAGGGCGTGTCCAAAGGGAGCCTGCATTCCGCACAACGAGCGGCGCGGCACTTGGGTTACGGACGAAGGATGATCGGACCACAGCGTCATCGAAGGGTCACCGTATGTGAGGTTGTTTGTCGTGGTGGCATGGGTGATGGCAGGGGCATGGGTGTGGGTTCGGCTCGGGGTGGTGGACCGGGCCGGCGGGGCCGGGGCCGGTCAGCGGGCGTCGTCCGGCAGCAGGCGGGCCAGGGTGCGCACCGCCCGGTACTGGAGCGTTTTGATGGCGCCCTCGTTCTTCCCCATCACGCGGGCGGTCTCGGCGACCGAGAGGCCCTGGAGGAAGCGCAAGGTGACGCACTCCTGCTGTTGCGGGTTCAGTTTCCGTACGGCTTCGAGCAGTGCCGCGTTGGAGAGGGACTCCAGGACGGAGTCCTCGGGGCTGCGCTCCACCTCGTTGGCGTCGAGCATCTCGCCGGTGGTGACCTCCAGCCGGAAGCGACTGGACTTGAAGTGGTCCGCCACCAGGTTCCGGGCGATCGTCACCAGCCAGGCGCCGAAGTCGCGGCCCTGCCAGGTGAAGGTGGAGATGCGGCGCAGGGCGCGCAGGAAGGTCTCACTGGTGAGGTCCTCCGCGGTCGCCTTGCCCCCGACGCGGTAGTAGATGTAGCGGTACACCGTGTCGCTGTACTGGTCGTAGAGGCGGCCGAAGGCCTCGGCCTCGCCGGCCTGGGCGCGTTCGACCAGGTCCATCATGCGGGCCTGGTCGCTGTCCGCGGTGGGGCGGCGTGCGGTGGGGGCGCTCGTGCCGCCGCCGGCGCTCGCGCCGCCCGTGCGACCGCGTCTGCCCACCGTCGCTCCGCCGTCGGTGAGGGCGTAGCAAGGACCGGCCGGGCCGGGTCCGGCGGGGATCGCGGCGGCGAGGGCGGGGACGGCGTACGCGGTGGGGACGAAGCCACGCAGGTGGTCGAGGACCGTTGCGCGCAGCGTAGCCAGGCCCGAGGCGTCAACCCCGACAGGTGGGTACACGGGACTCCCAGAGGCAGAGCTTCCATCACGTGCAGTGCGGGACCGTTCACCCGTCGTGGCGACAGATGGGCGGTGGCATGCGTTTGAGGAGAATAACGCTTCGTACAGGCAGCGCTACACCCAGTTGCTGAAATCACCGGTTCCGACACTTCTGTTGCGTGTCCAGGGCATATTCAGATCTGGTTGGTGATCGATTCTTGATCACTTGCATGCGCGGAATGGACGCTTCCACGGTGGCTCCCGACCGAGTCGGGCATGCCGGAGTGCCGCGCCCGCGGCGCGGGTAGAGGTGAGCGAATGAACGCCGGGCGGCCCCCCTGTGGGGGCGGTCCCGGCGTCCTCACGTGCGGCGTCGCTACTTGCGGCGGCGGTGCAGGGCGATGGCGGCGGCCGTGCCGCCCGCGATGGCGCCGACGCCGGCGGCGGCCGGGACGCCGACCTTCACGGCCTTGCGGCCGGTCCGGTAGTCGCGCAGTCGCCAGTCGTTGGCGCGGGCATGCTTGCGCAGTTTCGTGTCGGGATTGATCGCGTACGGATGACCGACCAGCGACAACATCGGAATGTCGTTGTGCGAATCGGAGTACGCGGCGCAGCGCGCGAGGTCGAGGTCCTCGGCGGCGGCCAGGGCGCGGACCGCCTCGGCCTTGGCGGGGCCGTGCAGCGGTTCGCCGACCAGCCGACCGGTGTAGACCCCGTCGACGGACTCGGCGACGGTGCCCAGGGCACCGGTGAGGCCGAGGCGGCGGGCGATGATCGTGGCCGTCTCGACGGGGGCGGCCGTGACGAGCCAGACCTTCTGGCCGGCGTCGAGGTGGGCCTGGGCGAGGGCGCGGGTGCCCGGCCAGATCCGCTCGGCCATGTACTCGTCGTAGATCTCCTCGCCGATGGCCATGAGTTCGCTGACCTTGTGGCCCTTGACGATGGACAGGGCGCTGTCGCGGGCGTCCTGCATGTGGTCGGGGTCCTCGACGCCGGCGAGCCGGAACCAGGCCTGCTGCCAGGCGAAGCGGGCCAGTTCGCGGCGGCGGAAGAACTCGCGCTTGTAGAGGCCGCGGCCGAAGTGGAAGATCGCGGCGCCCTGCATGACGGTGTTGTCGAGGTCGAAGAAGGCGGCGGCGAGGTCGTCGCCGGGGACCGGGAACTCCGGTTCGTCGGACTCGGCGGCCTCTTCGGCCAGGCCGTCGAGGACCTCGTCGAGGGCGTCGGCGGTGTCGATGGAGTCGAGGTCGGCGGGGTACGGCGCGGCGTCGGGCAGGGCTTCGGTGCCCGGTGGGGCGGGGTCCGCCGCCGTGAGGGCGGTCTTGCGGGCGGCTTCGGCCGAGGCCTCGCCTGCCAGCACGCTCCGCGCGGTGGCGGAGCGCCTACGGGGGGTGAGCCATCCGGGAGCGGCCATGACGCGAGCATAGCCATTGTGTTCGGGACTTCCCGAACCGCCGGGAAACGGAGCGGTTAACTCTTCGGGGCCCGCCCTGCGGGGCGGGACAATGAGGACATGACTCCGTTGCTGCGCCGTAAGGAAAAGAAGCGTCCCGAGGAGCGGCTGGTGACGCTCATCGGGAAGCCGGGCTGTCACCTCTGCGACGACGCCCAGGAAGTGGTCGAGAAGATCTGCGCCGAGACCGGGGCGCGGTGGGAGAAGAAGGACATCTCGCAGGACGAGGAGCTGTACCGCCGGCACTGGGAGCAGATCCCGGTGGTGTTGGTCGACGGCGAACAACACACCTTCTGGAGGGTGAACCCCGACCGGCTGCGCCGCGCATTGGGAGCCTGACCGTCCCGACCGTTACCATCATGGGCGATTTATGGGGACTCGGGGGCGTATCGATGAGGAGTGTGTGCGGTTTTGCCCCCTTCGGGATTTGAACGGGTTCGGGCCGTTCTCGGTTCCGGGGTTCCGTACCCGGTACGCGTGACCCCGGTCACTTTGCTCGGACAAAGCGGACACAATCTTTGTGCACGCGTTCACAAAGACATAGCCTGCATTCGACGGGGCGGTCCTGGGACAACTGGCCGCCTGCAGCCCCGCTCATCCCGCAGGAGCATCGTGGCAACTGGCCGAACTCACCGACCGGCGACCCGCAGCCGAGGTATTCCCGAGGCCACTGTCGCCCGGCTTCCGCTGTACCTGCGCGCCCTCACGGCGCTGTCCGAGCGATCGGTCCCCACGGTGTCCTCCGAGGAGCTCGCGACCGCCGCCGGCGTGAACTCGGCGAAGCTGCGCAAGGACTTCTCCTACCTCGGGTCCTACGGCACCCGCGGCGTCGGCTACGACGTCGAGTACCTCGTCTACCAGATCTCCCGCGAGCTCGGGCTGACCCAGGACTGGCCGGTCGTCATCGTCGGCATCGGAAACCTGGGCGCCGCCCTGGCCAACTACGGCGGTTTCGCCTCGCGCGGCTTCCGCGTGGCCGCGCTCATCGACGCCGACCCGGCGATGGCGGGCAAGCCGGTCGCCGGCATGCCCGTGCAGCACACCGACGACCTCGAAAAGATCATCGAGGAGAACGGCGTCTCCATCGGCGTCATCGCGACCCCGGCCGGCGCGGCCCAGCAGGTGAGCGAGCGGCTCATCGCCGCCGGCGTGACCTCCATCCTGAACTTCGCGCCCACCGTGCTGTCCGTCCCGGACGGCGTGGACGTGCGCAAGGTCGACCTCTCCATCGAGCTCCAGATCCTGGCCTTCCACGAGCAGCGCAAGGCCGGCGAGGAGGCCGCGGCCGGCGGTGCCCCCGGCGCCGCCGAGGCCGAGCCCGCCCCCGCCGGTACCGGTTCGGGTACGGGCGCCGCCCCCGCGGCCGCCGTCGAGCCCCCGGCCGGACGGGCCGCCGCGGCCGCCCGCAAGGGCGGTCCCGAGGGCGACGTACCGGCGGTGATGCCGGCATGAGTCTGCTCGTAGTGGGCCTGAGCCACCGCAGCGCGCCCGTGAGCGTGCTGGAGCGGGCCTCCCTGTCCGTCGACGCCAAGGTGAAGCTGCTGCACGACACGCTGGCCACCGAGCCGGCGACCGAGGCGGCCGTCCTCGCCACGTGCAACCGCATCGAGCTGTACGCGGACGTCGACAAGTTCCACGCCGGTGTCGCCGAGCTGTCCACGCTGCTCGCGCAGCACAGCGGCGTCGCCCTGGAGGAACTGACCCCCTACCTGTACGTGCACTACGAGGACCGGGCGGTGCACCACCTGTTCTCGGTGGCGTGCGGACTGGACTCGATGGTGGTCGGCGAGGGCCAGATCCTCGGCCAGATCAAGGACGCGCTGGCGCTGGGGCAGGAGCTCCACACGGCGGGCCGGCTGATCAACGACCTCTTCCAGCAGGCCCTGCGGGTCGGCAAGCGGGCGCACTCGGAGACCGGCATCGACCGGGCCGGGCAGTCGCTGGTGACCTTCGGGCTGGAGCAGCTCGCCGCGCACCGTCCGGTGGCCGAGTGGGCCGCGGGCAAGCGGGCGCTGGTGATCGGCGCCGGGTCGATGTCCTCGCTCGCCGCCGCCACGCTGGCGCGGGTGGGCGTCGCCGAGATCGCGGTGGCCAACCGCACCGCCGAGCGGGCGGACCGACTCGTCGAGATTCTGGTTGCCTCAGGCACTGGGGTGTCGGCGCGTTCCGTGCCGATGGCCTCGGTCGCCGACGAGCTGACACGTGTTGACGTGGTGGTGTCCTGTACGGGCGCCACCGGACTGGTCCTGACCGGCGACGACGTCGCGGCCGCGGTGGCCGGCGTCGACGCGGCCGCCTTCGCCCACGAGGCTCCTCCCGCGCCGCGCGCGCCCGAGTCCCCGGCCGCCGGCGGCGCCCTCGTCGACGCCGCCGTCGTGGCCCGGCTCGCCGCCGCCTCCCAGGCCGGGGTGCGCCTGGCCGACGCCGGCGTGGCCCGCACCATCGCACCCGGCGCCGACCGCGACGGATGCCCCGTCGAGGCACCGGCCGGCGACGGCCGGGCCGCGCTGACCGGCGTCGACGCCGGTTCCCTCGAACTCCACGGAGCCTGGGCCGACCAGGGCGAGGCCGCCGCGCAGAGCCGGCCCCGCCGGGCCGTCCGCGCCAGCGTGAACGGCACCGCCGTACGCCTGGCCCTGCTGGACCTGGCCATGCCCCGCGACATCGACGCCGCCGCGCACCGCGTGCCCGGCGTACGGCTCGTCGACATCGAGAGCCTCGCCGAGGCCTCCGCCGACGCGCCGATGGCCGCCGACGTGGACGCCGTGCGCGCCATCGTCGCCCAGGAGGTGGCCGCGTTCGGCGCGGCCCAGCGGGCCGCGCACATCACGCCCACCGTCGTCGCCCTGCGGGCGATGGCCGCCGAGGTCGTCGCCATGGAGGTGGCGCGGCTCGACGGGCGGCTCCCCGACCTCGACGAACGGCAGCGGGCGGAGGTCACCCAGACCGTGCGCCGCGTCGTCGACAAGCTCCTCCACGCGCCGACCGTGCGCGTCAAGCAGCTCGCCAGCGAGCCCGGTGGCGCCGGGTACGCCGAGGCGCTGCGCGAACTCTTCGACCTCGACCCTCAGACGGTGGCATCCGTCAGCCGGGCGGACGCGGCCGATCCGAAGACCGACGACCCAGGACGGGCATCATGAACACACGTCCCGACCAGCCCCTCCGGCTTGGCACGCGACGCAGCAAGCTGGCCATGTCCCAGTCCGGGCACGTCGCCGAGGCGGTCCGGGCGGTCACCGGCCGGCCCGTGGAACTCGTGGAGATCACGACCTACGGTGACGTCTCCCGCGAGCACCTCGCCCAGATCGGCGGCACCGGTGTGTTCGTCACCGCGCTGCGCGACGCGCTCGTGCGCGGCGAGGTCGACTTCGCGGTGCACTCGCTGAAGGACCTCCCGACCACCCAGCCCGACGAGCTGGTCGTCGCGGCCATGCCCAAGCGCGAGGACCCGCGCGACGCGCTCGTCGCCCGCGACGGCCTGACCTTCGAGCAGCTGCCCGACGGCGCCCGCGTCGGCACCGGCTCGCCGCGCCGCACCGCGCAGCTGCACGCCTACGCGCGCAGCCTGGGCAAGTCCATCGAGACCGTCGCCATCCGCGGCAACGTCGACACCCGCATCGGGTTCGTCCGCGCCGGCGAGCTCGACGCGGTCGTGCTGGCCGCCGCCGGCCTCAACCGCATCGGCCGCGGGGACGAGGCGACCGACCTGCTGGCGGTCGACAACGTGCTGCCCGCCCCCGGTCAGGGCGCCCTCGCCGTCGAGTGCCTCGCCTCGGACGCCGAACTGATCGCGGCCCTCGGCCGGCTCGACGACCCGATGACCCGGGCCGCCGTGACCGCCGAGCGCTCCCTGCTCGCGGCCCTGGAGGCCGGTTGCAGCGCACCGGTCGGGGCGCTCGCCGACCTGCTGGCCGACGGCCAGACTGTCAATGAAATGCGCCTGCGCGGCGTCGTCGGAACCCTCGACGGCTCGACGCTGGTGCAGCTGTCCACCACCGGTTCCGTGCCCCAGTCGTACGACGAGGCCATGGCGCTCGGCCGTGAACTCGCGGACGAGATGCTGGCCAAGGGCGCGGCCGGTCTGATGGGGGAGCGATCCCTTTGAAGCCCTCAAGCCCCACCACCTCCGCTTTCCCGGCCGTCGCCGCCCAGGGGCTCGTCACCTTCCTCGGTGCCGGCCCCGGCGATCCGGGGTTGCTGACGCTGCGCGCCGTCGAGGCGCTCACCGCCGCGGACGTACTGATCGCCGAGCCGGACGTGCTCGACGTCGTACGCACCCACGCGCGCGCGGGCGTCGACACGCCGCAGCTGACGGTCGCTGACGAGGTGTCAGCAGCCGCCGGGGTCCCGGTGATCCGCGACGCCGCCAATCTTGTCATGGAGGCCGCGCGCGCCGGCAGGCGGGTCGTCCGTGCCGTCACGGGCGACCCCGGGCTCGACGGGAACGCGGCCGGCGAGATGCTGGCCTGCGCCAACGCGGGCATCCCCTTCGAGGTGGTCCCCGGTGTCGCCACCGCCGTCGGCGTGCCCGCGTACGCGGGTGTGTCGCTGCGCGGCGAGCAGGGCGCGGACGTGCGCTTCGTGGACGCCCGGACGGCTTCGGCCCGCTGCTGGAGCGAGGTGGGCGCCAGCGACGGCAGCCTCGTCGTCTCCGCCACCCTGGAGACGGTCTCGGCCGCGGCCGCCGAGCTGGTGTCGGCCGGCCGCAGCCCCGAGACCCCGCTGACGGTCACCGTGGGCGGCACGACGACCCGCCAGCGCACCTGGTGCGCGACGCTGGGCACGATCGCCCAGGTCTTCAAGCAGGGCAAGGTGCTCCCCTCGCCCGAGGGCTCGCGTCCGGTGATAGCCGTGGTCGGCGAGCAGGGCGCGAGCGCGCGCCGCGAGGAGCTGGCCTGGTTCGAGTCGAAGCCGCTGTTCGGCTGGCGGGTGCTCGTGCCGCGCACCAAGGAGCAGGCCGCTTCGCTCTCCGACCAGCTGCGTTCGTACGGCGCGGTGCCGCACGAGGTGCCGACCATCGCCGTGGAGCCGCCGCGCACCCCGCAGCAGATGGAGCGGGCGGTCAAGGGCCTGGTGACGGGCCGCTACGAGTGGATCGCCTTCACCTCGGTCAACGCCGTCAAGGCGGTCCGGGAGAAGTTCGAGGAGTACGGGCTCGACGCGCGCGCCTTCGCGGGCATCAAGGTCGCCGCAGTGGGCGAGCAGACCGCCGCCTCGCTGATCGAGTTCGGCGTGAAGCCGGACCTGGTGCCGAGCGGCGAGCAGTCGGCCGCCGGGCTGCTGGAGGACTGGCCGCCCTACGACCCGGTCTTCGACCCGATCGACCGCGTCTTCCTGCCGCGCGCCGACATCGCCACCGAGACGCTGGTGGCGGGCCTGATAGAGCTGGGCTGGGAGGTCGACGACGTCACGGCCTACCGGACCGTGCGCGCGTCGCCGCCGCCGGCGGACACCCGCGAGGCGATCAAGGGCGGCGGCTTCGACGCGGTGCTGTTCACCTCGTCGAGCACGGTGCGCAACCTCGTCGGCATCGCCGGCAAGCCGCACAACGTCACCGTCATCGCCTGTATCGGCCCGGCCACGGCCAAGACGGCGGAGGAGCACGGCCTGCGGGTGGACGTGCTGTCGCCGGAGCCGTCGGTCTCGAAGCTGGCGGAGGCGCTGGCCGCGTACGGCGAGGCCCGACGCGAGGCGGCCAAGGAGGCCGGCGAATCGGTGGCCCGCCCCAGCGAGCGCCGTCCCGGCGCCCGTCGCCGCCGTACGACCTGACACCGCCGAAGGCCCCGGACGCACACCGCGCCCGGGGCCTTCCGCGTGCCCGGACCGTCAGAGGCGCACCCATCGGGTGAGGTCGGCCCAGGCGCCGGGCGCGAGGGCGAGGGCGGGGCCGTCGGCGACCTTGGAGTCCCGGACGTGGACGGTGTGGGTTCCGGTGGCGACCTCAAGGCAGGCGTCACCCTGGTCGCTGCTGTAGCTGGACTTGAACCACTTCAGTGGGGTGCTCATGTTTCTCCTAGCAACCGGTCCAACAGGTCCTTCGTCTCTGAGAAGTTGAGGGCCTGTGACCGCAGCATCGCATACTTCTGAGTCAGGATGCTGACCTCGTTCGGGTCGCGCACGAGGAAGCTGCCGCGCTGGGTTTCCGAGTAGGCGAGGTGCTGGAACTCGGGGGTTTCCAGCAGCGTGAAGGGGCCCGCCAGTCCTGCGTGGGCGGTGATGCCGAGGCGTAGAACCTGGAGGGAGAGGGCCTGGCGGTCGGCGCAGGCGCGCAGGTGCCTCAGTTGCTCGTAGTAGACCTCGTCCCCGCCGATCCGGTCGAGGAGCGCCGCCTCCGAGATGATGAAGCTGAGGGTCGGCGGTACCGGGCGGGTCAAGATCTGCTGTCGCTGGATCCGGTGGGCGGTCTGTAGCTCGATCTTCTCCGACCCGATGAAGGGCACGTGGCAGCCGAGAACCGCTCGCGCGTAGTTCTCCGTCTGGAGAAGACCCGGAACGGTGAGCGTGTTGTACCAGGACAGCGCCAAGGCCTCCGCTTCGCGCTCCATGTACTCCTCCGCCCAGGCCGGGACCGTGTCCACCTCCGGAAGGCGGTTTGCCGCGACGGCCAAGAGGCCGGGCAGGCCGAGTACGCGGTCCATCTTCTCGGCGACGTTGGGCATCAGGACCCGTCGTCCCTGTTCGATGGAGGCGACGGTTTCGACATCGATCGGTAGCGCCTGAGCGAAGGCGCGCTGCGTCAGGCCCTTGGCGGTCCGTGCGGCAGCGACCTGGGCGCCGACCATCTTCATCGCGGTTTCGTTGGGCCGGGGCCTCTTGCGTGGTGGCATGCCTGTGAACTCCCCGTGTGGGCGCGAGGGATGCCGGTACCGACCCGTACTCATCAAGGAGTACGGGTTCCCGGCCTCTCTCACGTTAGTCACGCACCGCGACGATCGCCCCGTGAACGTGGAAATCCAACCGGCCCTGCTGCGTGAGCGTTTCTACCCCCGCAGCCGTCAAACCGTGCGCTCCGCAAGGGAGTTCGCCGCCGACACACTGCACGCGTGGGGTGTCACACGCCACCGCGACGCGGTGTTGCTGTGCGTGAGCGAGCTGGCCACCAACGCCCTGCTGCACGGCGTTCCGCCCGGGCGCGGGTACCGGGTGCGGATGCTGCGGTTCGAGGGGGTGGTGCGGGTCGAGGTGCACGACAGCGGGGGCGGGCGGCCCCGGATCGAGGACCGGGATCCGGGGTCCGAGGGCGGGCGGGGGTTGCTGCTGGTGGCGGCCCTCGCGGACCGGTGGGGGGTCGGGACGCGGGTGCCGGGCAAGGTGGTGTGGGCGGAGTTCGGGGACGGGGCGTCCGGTACGGGGCCGACCCCGGGCGGCCTCTAGGCTGGGTGGCGACTGCTGTCGAAGCTCGAAGAGGCGACTGAAGATGAGCGCGTACGGATCCTTCCCCGGCTCCCGGCCCCGCCGGCTGCGCACCACCCCGGCCATGCGGCGGATGGTGGCGGAGTACCGGCTGCACCCCTCGGACCTGATCCTCCCGGCGTTCGTCCGGGAGGGCATCTCCGAGCCGCTGCCGATCTCGGCGATGCCGGGCGTGGTCCAGCACAGCCGGGACACGCTGCGCAAGGCGGCGGTGGAGGCCGTCGAGGCGGGCGTGTCGGGGATCATGCTCTTCGGGGTGCCGGCCGACGAGAACAAGGACGCGCGGGGCACCGCCGGCACCGAGCCGGACGGGATCCTCCAGGTCGCGATCCGCGACGTGAAGGCGGAGGTCGGCGACGACCTCGTCATCATGTCGGACCTGTGCCTGGACGAGTACACCGACCACGGCCACTGCGGGGTCCTCGACGAGCACGGCCGCGTGGACAACGACGCGACGCTGGAGCGGTACGCGGAGATGGCGCAGGTCCAGGCCGACGCGGGCGTCCACGTGGTGGGGCCGAGCGGCATGATGGACGGCCAGGTCGGCGTGGTCCGTGACGCGCTGGACGAGACGGGCCACGAGGACGTGGCGATCCTCGCCTACACCGCCAAGTACTCCTCCGCCTTCTACGGCCCCTTCCGCGAGGCCGTCGCCTCCTCCCTCCAGGGCGACCGCAAGACCTACCAGCAGGACCCGGCGAACGCGCGCGAGTCCCTGCGGGAGCTGGCGCTGGACCTGGAGGAGGGCGCCGACATGGTCATGGTCAAGCCCGCCGGTCCCTACCTGGACATCCTGCACCGGGTCGCGCAGGCCGTGGACGTGCCGGTGTCGGCGTACCAGATCAGCGGCGAGTACGCGATGATCGAGGCCGCCGCCGAGAAGGGCTGGATCGAGCGCGACCGGGCGATCATGGAGACGCTGCTCGGGATCAAGCGGGCGGGCGCGGACACGATCCTCACCTACTGGGCGACCGAGGTCGCCGGTTGGCTGCGCGCCGAGCGCTGAGCGCCGTCCCGCGGTGGGCTCCCGGGGGTGCGTCGGCGTCGGCGCGGGCGCACCCTGGAGGCAGAGGCCCACTGTGGAGGTGATCCGCCATGCCCACTCTCGCAGGCTGGCACGTCGAGATGGAGTTCACCGAGGACGGCCACCGTACGAACGCGGCGGCGATGCTCAGGCTCGCCGACGGCTCCGAGATGCGGGCGAAGGGGTACGCGATGCGCCACCCCTCCGACCCGGAACAGTTGCGGGTCGGTGAGGAGATCGCCGGTTCGCGGGCGCTGATGGACCTGGCGTCGCAGCTGTTGTCGAAGGCGCACGGGGAGATCGACGAGGCAACGGGCAAGCACTCGTACCCGCTGACCCGCTGACCCGCGACCGTCCGACCCGTCGGACACCACGGGCGCTGACGCGCGGCCGGTCCGCGCGTCAGCGTGTGCGGTTCGCGGGCGCGCGTTCAGCGCGTGCGCCGGCGGAAGAGGACGAGGGTCAGGGCCAGGGAGCCGGCCAGGATGCCCGCGCACCAGGTGAGGGCCGTCCACGGGGTGTTGCCGGCGGGCTGGTCGAGCAGGAGCGCGCGCAGGGACTCGATCACCGGGGTCAGGGGCTGGTGGTCGGCGAAGCCGTGGAGCCAGCCCGGCATGGTGTCGATGGGGACGAAGGCGCTGGACGGGTAGGGCAGGAACATCATCAGGAAGGTGAAGCCGCCGGCGGCCTCGGGGGTGCGGGCGAGCAGTCCGAGGGCGGCCGCGAGCCAGGAGATGGCCGTGATGTACGCGACGAGGAGCGCGGCGGCGGCGAGGTAGGTCCCGGCCGAGGCCTGGGGGCGGAAGCCGATGGCGAGGGCGACGGCCAGGACGAGGGTCGTCGAGACGAGGTTGCGCACCACGGAGGCCGTGACGTGGCCGGCCAGGAGGGGTACGCCGCCGACGTCCAGGGAGCGGAAGCGGTCGATGGCGCCGCTGTGCATGTCGTGGGCGACGCTCACGGCGGTGCTCGCGGCGCCGAAGCCCGCGCAGAGCAGCATGGCGCCGGGGACCACGTAGGTGACGTAGGTGGTGCCGGTGTCGATGGCCCCGCCGAAGAAGTAGACGAAGATCAGCATCAGCATGATCGGCAGCATGAGGGCGGCGATGATCGCGTCCGGGCTGCGGCGGCTGACGCGCAGGCTGCGGCCGGCCATGGTGAGGGCGGTGGCGGTCATCGGGCGGCTCCCGTCAGGGCGAGGAAGACGTCGTCGAGGGTGGCGCCGCGCAGGGCGAAGCGGTCGACGGCGGTGCGGTCGGGGTCGAGTTCGTCGAGCAGGGCCCGTACGTGGGCGGCGCTGCCGTCGGTGGGCAGGCCGAGGGTGAGCGCGTCGGGGTCGTGGTGGACGGCGCGGGCGGCGAGGGCCTCGTAGGCGGTCCGGCTGGTCAGGGTGAGGTCGAGGCGGTGGCCGGCGACGCGGGCCTTGAGCTCGGCGGGGGTGCCCTCGGCGGCGACGCGGCCGGAGTCGAGGACGGTGACGCGGTCGGCGAGCCGGTCGGCCTCCTCCAGGTACTGGGTGGTGAGCAGGACGGTGGTGCCGTCGGAGCGCAGTTCCCGTACGACGTCCCAGAGTTCGGCGCGGCTGCGGGGGTCGAGGCCGGTGGTGGGCTCGTCGAGGAAGAGGACCTCGGGGCGGGTGACGAGGCTCGCGGCGAGGTCCAGGCGGCGGCGCATGCCGCCCGAGTAGGTCTTGGCGAGGCGGTCGGCGACCTCCGACAGGCCGAAGCGTTCGGCGAGTTCGGCGGCGCGCGCGGCGGCGTCGCGGGCCGGGAGTCCGGCGAGCCGGCCGACCATGCGCAGGGTCTCGGTGCCGGTCTGGAGGTCGTCCAGGGCGGTGAACTGGCCGGTGAGGGAGATGCGTTCGCGTACCCGGGTGCGGGCGGCCGCGATGTCGTGGCCGGCGACGCGGGCGGTGCCGGAGTCGGGCGCGGTGAGGGTGGCGAGGATGCGGACGGTCGTGGTCTTGCCCGCGCCGTTGGGGCCGAGGAGGGCGAGGACCGAACCGCGGGGGACGGCCAGGTCGAGGCCGTCGAGGACGCGGGTGTCGCCGTAGGACTTGGTCAGGGCGGAGGCGTACAGGGCGTGGTCGTTCGTCGTCACGGGGACTCGAATCCCTTCTGCGTATGGGTTACACGCTTCTGTGTAAGTAATACACAGAACTAGGATGTGGGTCAACGAGACGAGAGGGGAGGGGCGACGTGGAGAAGGACCAACCGGACGAAACCGGGCTCCCGGCGAGCCTGCAAATGGCCTGGGGCCTGCGCGAACGCCCCGGCAAGGGCCCCCGCCCCACCCTCACCCTGCCGAAGATCGTCGACGCGGCCGTGGCCCTGGCCGCCGCCGAGGGCATGGACGCCGTCTCCATGGGCCGCGTGGCCAAGGAACTCGGCGTCTCCACCATGTCGCTCTACCGCTACGTCACGGCGAAGGAGGAGCTGCACATCCTGATGTCGGACGCGGGCGTGGGCGCCCCGCCGCCGCTGCCGCCCGAGGCCGACGACTGGGGCTGGCGGGAACTGCTGACGCGGTGGGCGCATGACCAGCGGGCCGTGCTGATGGCCAACCCCTGGATCCTGCGCATCCCCATCACCGGGGCACCGCTCAGCCCCAACCACCTCGCCTGGATGGAGCGGGGGCTCGCCTCGATGGCCGGCGCCGCCCTGAAGGAGGGCGAGAAGATCTCGACGATCATCCTGATCGGCGGTCTCGTGCGCAACGAGGCCGTCATGGCCGCCGACATGATGGAGGCCATCGTGAAGTCCGGCGTCCGACCGGACCAGGTGCTCGGACAGTACGTCCGCACCCTGCGCCTGCTCACCGGCCCCGAGACCCACCCCGCGGTGACCCGGCTGCTGGAATCCGACGCCTTCACCGGCTCCGACGAGCCCGACTTCCAGTTCCGCTTCGGCCTGGACCGCATCCTCGACGGCCTGGCCGCGCTGATCGACGGGCGGTCGCCCGCGCGCTGAGCGGATCGGCTCGGCGCGCGGGACCGTCCACGGCCCGCGGGGTCCACAGGCTGTGGACGGCGGCGGCGGCCGACGTCAGGCCGGGTCCTCCTGCGTCGACGAGGTGATGATCGAGAACGCCCCGCCCTGCGGGTCGGCCAGGACCGCCATCCGGCCCGCCACCATGTCGAACGCCGGGGCCAGGACGGTGGCGCCGGCGCGGACGGCCGCGGCCTGCACGTCGTCCACGCTGTCCACGTGGAAGTACGGCTGCCAGTGCGGGGGCACCCCCGGCGGCATCTTGGCCATGTCCATCATCCCGCCCACCGCGCGACCGGCGACCTGGAACTCGATGTAGTCCTCGGCGCCCGGCATCTCGGAGCGGTGCGTGGTCACCGGCAGGATCGAGGAGTAGAACGCGGACGCGGCCGGCAGGTCCGGGGTGGTCAGCTCGTTCCAGATCAGCGCGCCGTGCTCGTTGACGATGCCCGCCCCGTCGAAGGTGCCGGCCTCCCACAGGCCGACGACGGCCCCCGTCGGGTCCGCGATCACGGCCATCCGGCCGAGGTCCATGACGTCCATCGGGCCCATCATGACCGTGCCGCCGGCGTCGGTGACGGACTTGGCGGTGGAGTCGATGGAGTCGGTCGCCAGGTACGTCGTCCACACCGTCGGCGGCAGCGGGTCGGGGATCGAACCGTCCGGGTTCATCGCCTTCATGATCCCGGCGACGGGCTTGCCCTTGAGGGTGCAGACCGCGTACCCGCCCTGCTCGGCGGGGCCGACCTCGCCCTGCCAACCGAACAGGTCGCGGTAGAAGTCGAGGGCGGCCTGCTGGTCGGGGACCATCAGGTCGATCCAGCACGGGGTGCCGGGCTTGTAGGGGCCGTTCATGTCGGGCACGGATGCCTCCGGGATGACGCTCGGGGGAAGGACGGGCCGTCCCCTACCCGGACCCCGACGGCGAAATCGAGCCGTACGGGTGAACCGTTCCTCCCGCGCCCCCGGCCCGGGAACGCCGACGGCCCCCGGCGCGGGTGCGCCGGGGGCCGTCGGGCGTGCGTCAGAGCTTCTCGGGGGTGCGGATGCCCAGCAGGGACATGCCCTTCGAGAGGGTGCGGGCCGTCAGGTCGCACAGGAACAGACGGTTCTCACCGACCACGAGCTCCGGCTCCGGCTTGATGACGGGGCACTGGTCGTAGAACGTCGTGAACAGCGAGGACAGCTGGTAGAGGTACGCCGCCACCTTGTGCGGGGCGTACTCCGCCGCGGCCTCCCCGATCAGCGCGCCGAAGCCGTCCAGGTGCAGGCCCAGCGCGCGCTCGGCCGGCGCCAGCTCCAGCTCCGGGTGCGCGGCCGGCCGGCGCTCGCCCGCCTTGCGCAGGATCGAGCGGATACGGGCGTAGGCGTACTGGAGGTAGACGGAGGTGTCGCCGTTCAGCGAGACCATCTGGTCCAGGTCGAACTTGTAGTCACGGGCCGCCGAGGTCGACAGGTCCGCGTACTTCACGGCACCGATGCCCACGTACTGGCCGTTCTCGACGATCTCCGCCTCCGTCAGGCCCACCTTCTCGGCCTTCTCCCGGACGACGGCCGTGGCCCGGTCCACCGCCTCGTCCAGGAGGTCGACCAGGCGGACCGTCTCGCCCTCACGGGTCTTGAACGGCTTGCCGTCCTTGCCGAGGACCGTGCCGAAGGCCAGCTGCACGGCCTTGACGTCCTCGTTCAGCCAACCGGCGCGGCGGGCCGTCTCGAAGACCATCTTGAAGTGCAGCGACTGGCGCGCGTCCACGACGTAGATCAGCGTGTCGGCCTTCAGCGCCCCGACGCGGTCACGGATCGCCGACAGGTCGGTGGCGGCGTAGCCGAAGCCGCCGTCCGACTTCTGCACGATCAGCGGCGTCGGGTTGCCGTCCGGGCCCTTGTACTCGTCGAAGAACACGCACAGCGCGCCGTTGGAACGGACGGCCACGCCCGACTCCTCCAGCAGCTTGCAGGTCTCGACCAGCATGTCGTTGTAGCCGGACTCGCCGACCACGTCCGGGTCCTGGATGTCCATGTCCAGCTTGTTGAAGACCGAGTAGAAGTAGATCTTCGACTCGTCGACGAACCGCTGCCACAGCGCCAGCGTCTCGGGGTCCCCGGCCTGGAGGTCCACCACCCGGGCACGGGCCCGCGTCTTGAACTCCTCGTCCGAGTCGAACAGGGCCCGCGAGGCCTTGTAGAGGCGGTTGAGGTTGGACATGGCCTCCTCGCCGGAGACCTCCTCCTCCGACTCGTGGTCCAGCTCGTGCGGGTGCTCCAGCAGGAACTGGATCAGCATGCCGAACTGGGTGCCCCAGTCGCCGATGTGGTGACGACGCACCACCTTCTCGCCCGTGAACTCCAGGATCTCGACCATGGCCGCGCCGATCACCGCGGAACGCAGGTGACCGACGTGCATCTCCTTGGCCACGTTCGGCTGCGCGTAGTCGATCACCGTGGTGCCGGCCGTCGGCGACAGCGGCACGCCGAGCCGGTCGTCGGCGGCGCGGGCCGCCAGGGTCTCGACGATCGCCCGGTCGGAGACCGTGATGTTCAGGAAGCCGGGCCCGGAGACCTCGATCTCCTTGATCAGGTCGCCGTCACCGGTCGGGATGCCCTCGACCACGGTCGTCGCCAGCTCGCGCGGGTTGGCCTTGGCCTTCTTCGCGAGCGCCAGGATGCCGTTGGCCTGGAAGTCGGCCCGGTCGCTTCGTCGCAGCAGCGGGTCGGCGCCACCGGCCTCCGGCAGGGCGGAGGCGAGGGCGTCCGCGACGCGCTGTTCGACGGAGGAAGCGAGGGAAGGGACCGATGCCATGAGCTGCCGTTCCTGTGAGTCGGTTGGTGAGTGTCGAGTATCCCATGGGGGGCCTGTCCACATTCCGGGATTTACGGCCGCCCGACGGCGGCCGGCACACGGCCGTCCGGTGCGCGCGGGCAACCTCCGAGGGCCCGCTTCCGTCTGGGAGAATGGCGGACAGCCAGCATTTCGAGATAGAAGGACGTGTCGTGGCTCAGAGCAGCACCGAGACCGACTGGGTCTCCCGTTTCGCGGACGAGGTCATCGCTGAGGCGGAGCGCCGAGCACCCGGCAAACCTGTCGTCGTCGCGTCCGGACTCTCGCCCTCCGGCCCCATCCACCTGGGCAACCTCCGCGAGGTCATGACCCCGCACCTGGTCGCGGACGAGATCCGCCGCCGGGGCTTCGAGGTCCGGCACGTGATCTCCTGGGACGACTACGACCGCTACCGCAAGGTGCCCAAGGGCATCCCCGGCGTCAGCGAGGAGTCCCACGCGCAGCACATCGGCCGCCCGCTGACCGCCGTACCCGCCCCCGAGGGCTCCGCGTACCCGAACTGGGCCGAGCACTTCAAGGCCGCCATGGTCGAGGCGCTCGCCGAGCTCGGCGTCGAGTACGACCCGATCAGCCAGACCGAGCAGTACCTGGCCGGCGCCTACCGCGAGCAGATCCTGCACGCGATGAAGCACCGCGGCGACATCGACGCCGTCCTCGCCCAGTACCGCACCAAGCAGAAGCCCGGCAAGAAGCCCCAGCAGAAGCCGGCCGACGAGGCCGAGCTGGAAGCCGCCGAAGGCTCCGGCGCGGCGAGCGAGGACGACGGCAGCGCCGAGGGCGCGGAGTACTTCCCGTACAAGCCGTACTGCGCGGAGTGCAACAAGGACTTCACCAAGGTGACCTCGTACAACGACGAGACCACCGAGCTGACCTACGTCTGCACCGAGGACGAGTACACCGAGACGGTCAAGCTGTCCGAGTTCAACCGCGGCAAGCTCGTCTGGAAGGTCGACTGGCCCATGCGCTGGGCCTACGAGGGCGTGATCTTCGAGCCCTCCGGCGTCGACCACTCCTCCCCGGGCTCGTCCTTCCAGGTCGGCGGCCAGATCGTGCACCTCTTCGGCGCCGAACAGCCCATCGGCCCGATGTACGCCTTCGTCGGCATCAGCGGCATGGCCAAGATGTCCTCCTCCAAGGGCGGCGTGCCGACCCCGGCCGACGCCCTGAAGATCATGGAGCCGCAGCTGCTGCGCTGGCTGTACGCGCGCCGCCGCCCCAACCAGTCGTTCAAGATCGCCTTCGACCAGGAGATCCAGCGGCTCTACGACGAGTGGGACAAGCTGGAGGCCAAGGTCGCCGACGGCTCCGTGCTGCCGGCCGACGCCGCCGCGCACACCCGCGCCGTCCGCGTCGCCTCCCACGAACTGCCCCGCACCCCGCGGCCGATGCCGTACCGCACGCTCGCGTCGGTCGTCGACATCACCGCCGGGCACGACGAGCAGACGCTGCGCATCCTCAGCGACCTGGACCCGCAGAGCCCGCTGACCTCCCTCGACGAGGTCCGCCCGCGCCTGGACCGCGCCGAGAACTGGATCACCAGCCAGGTCCCGGCCGACCAGCGCACCCTCGTCCGCGAGGAGGCCGACACGGAGCTGCTGTCCTCCCTCGACGACAACGGCCGCGAGTCGCTGCGGCTGCTCCTGGAGGGCCTGGACTCCCACTGGTCGCTCGACGGGCTCACCACCCTCGTCTACGGCGTGCCGAAGGTGATGGCGGGCCTGGAGCCCGACGCCAAGCCGACGCCGGAGCTGAAGGTCGCGCAGCGCGAGTTCTTCGCCCTGCTCTACCGCCTCCTGGTGACCCGGGAGACCGGCCCGCGCCTGCCCACGCTGCTGCTGGCCGTCGGCGCGGACCGCGTCCGCAAGCTGCTGGCCGCGTAGCCGCCGGTGACGTGAGGAAGGGCCCGCACCCCTCGGGGGGTGCGGGCCCTTCCGCGCGTGTGGCGCCGGCGGCTAGGCGATGTGCTCGTTCTCCAGGTCGCGCTGGTAGCGCTGCTTCAGGTCCGGCATCAGCCGGGTGATGGTCGAGAAGCTGCGCGGGTGCGCGATGCCGTGACGGTCCGAGAGGTATATGTCGACCTGCTCGGGGCTCGGGACCTTGCCGTTCTCCTCGATGTACGTACGGAACACCTCGTACGCCGCCTCGGTGAACCGGGCGTCGTCGATCGAGTCGACGTCCTCGGCCCCCTGCGGCCGGTCCGCGTCCGGGGTCGGCCGCGGGGCGGGGCCCTCCTCGACCGGCTCCGGGTGGTACCCGCCCTCGTACGCCGCCTTCGGGTCCAGCGGACCCGCGAACCAGGCGCTGTCGTGGGCCGCGGGCATGGCCGTGGGGTCCACGGCGAACGGCGCGGGGGCGTGGACGCCGGGAGCGGGGGCCGGGGCGGGAGCCGGGGCGGGGGCGACCGGAGCGGGGACCTGGGCCGGAGCCTGGGCCTGGGCCTGGGCCGGGATCCGGACCTGGGCCGGCAGGGGCTGCGGCCGTGGGTCGGGGGCCCCGTCGTCGGCCCGCGGCGTGACCGGGGAGACCGGGGCGTCCGCGGCGTGGGCGGCGTCCGTCGTGTCCGGCGCCTCGGCGGCCGGCAGGGCCACGGCCGCCGTCGCGGCGGCCGTCGCGGCGGGAGCCTTGCGCACCGGCGGCAGCAGGACCGGGTCGATGCCCGCCGCCGCCAGCCCCTCGGGAGCCGTCTGCGCGAGCGGCACACCGATCCGGGCCAGCCGCAGCGGCATCAACGCCTCCACCGGCGCCTTGCGCCGCCAGGCCCGCCCGTAGCGGGCCTGGAGCCGCGCCTGGTAGATCAGCCGGTCCTGCTCCATGACGACGGCCTGCTCGTAGGAGCGCAGCTCCCACAGCTTCATCCGCCGCCACAGCTTGAACGTCGGCACGGGGGAGAGGATCCAACGGGTGATCCGCACCCCCTCCATGTGCCGGTCCGCGGTGATGTCCGCGATCCGGCCCACGGCGTGCCGCGCCGCCTCCACCGTGACCACGAACAGGACCGGGATCACGGCGTGCATGCCGACACCGAGCGGATCCGGCCAGGCGGCGGCGCCGTTGAACGCGATCGTCGCCGCCGTCAGCAGCCACGCCGTCTGGCGCAGCAGCGGGAAGGGGATCCGGATCCACGTCAGCAGCAGGTCCAGCGCCAGCAGTACGCAGATGCCCGCGTCGATACCGATCGGGAACACCAGCGAGAAACTGCCGAAGCCTTTCTGCAGGGCCAACGCCCGTACCGCGGCATACGAACCGGCGAAGCCGATGCCCGCGATGACCACGGCACCGGCGACCACGACGCCGATGAGTATCCGGTGCGTACGAGTCAGCTGCATCGCGGCCACCCGCGGTCCCCTCCCCTTGTCGAGCTATGGCAGGCACAGCGTACGGGTGACCGGAAGCCGCTCTTCCCGTAGGCCCCCCAAGGGTGTTACTGCTGCGGCGAGGCGGAGGACGAGGCCGAGGCGGAGCCGGACGGGGCGGCGGAGCCCGAGGGGGCCCCGTCGGGCTGGTCGGCGGCGCTGCCGACGGAGGTCACGGCCTCCTTCGTCGCGGCGATCGCGTCCTGGAGCAGCTTGGCCGCGTCCGGGGCGCCGGCGCCCTCGTAGGCGGCACCGTTGTAGTCCACCGTGATCACGACGTTCTGGGTGCGGGCCACGATCGTGGTGTTGGCGAAGTCCACGTCCTTCTTGACGCCGAAGGTCACCGAGGTGGCCTGGTCGCCTATGCCGCCGGCCTGCTCGGCCTTGACGTTCTGCGCGCCCTCGGCGGTCTTCGCGGTCTCGACCTGCTTGTTGTACTGGTCCTCGGCCCGCTTGTTGCCGCTGCCGAGCGAGGCGTGCGAGTCGTAGCGGACCAGCGAGACGGACAGCCAGCGGTACTGCGAACCCTTCGCACCGTCGGTGTCGAGGCCGTTCCAGGAGCAGCTGGCGCGGTTGGCGAGGTCGTTCGACTTGGCCGCCGTGCCGTTCTTCTCCTTCGCCTCCGGGACGAGCGAGTCGATGGTCTTCGACGCGACCGCCTTGCAGGGGTCGGGCAGCTTCGCGAACGCCACCTTCTCCAGCGCGGCCGAGGGCTTCGAGCTGGGCTGGGAGGAAGAAGAGGAGGACCCGGACTTCTTGGCGGAGTCCGAGCCCGAGCCCTTCCCCGAATCGGACGAGCAGCCGGCGACGGTGAGGATCACCGGGACGGCCGCACAGGCGAGGACGCGGGTGAGGCGCGAGGCAGATCGCTGCATGGTTCCTTCAGACGGTTGGGGTCTTCTTGCGGGGCGCGTTTCGGGCGCGGGACCCGAGCAACGGTAGCCCGATCGGGTGGCGGCCTGCTGTGCGCGCCGTCACGATCGGCCCCCACGGCACCCGCCGGCGGGCCCGCTACTCGTTGAAACGCTCGGCGAGGGCCTCCGCCAACTCCAGTGCCCCGTCCTGCGTTTCCGCGCTCGGCGGGACCGTTCCCGCGGCGGTGGGCTGGACGCTGTACTCGACGGTGACGATGACGTTCGCGGTACGGAACACGATCCGCACCGTGCGCGCCTGCGCGGCGGTGGCGCCCGCCGCGCTCAGCTTGTCGTCGAGGAAGGCCTCGTTCCCGAGCCCCTCCAGGACGCGGGAGCCGAGCTCGGGCGGGGCGGTGGGGGAGGTGGACGGGGAGCCCGACGCGGGGGCGGAGGGCGCGCCCGAGGGGGCTCCGGACGGGGCTCCTGACGGGTCGGCCGGCGGGGGCGACGCGGGGGGCGCGGAGGAGGCGGCCGGGGAGGCCTGCGGTGCGGGTGTGCCGGTGGCGGGCGGGGCGCCCGGGGCCGGCGCGGTGGAGGACGCGGGCGCGCCGGGGCTCGTCGTCGGCCCGGGGGAGGGCAGGTGGGCGGCCGTCAGGCGGCTGACGTAGACCTGGCGGGCCTTGTCGTCGTCGCTCATCGCGGCGCGGTCGTAGGAGACGACCCGCTCGAACTGGACGGACAGCAGCAGGGTGCCCTCGGGGCCCTGCGCGTTCCACCGGCAGCCCACCTTGCGGTCGCCGTCGAAGGAGGCGTCCGCGGTGCCCGCGTAGAGCTTGTCGCGCTCCTCGGTGGTCAGGGAGTCCGCGGCCGGGAGCATGGCGCGCAGCCGCTTGCCGTCGGCGGCCTTGCAGGGCTGCGGCAGGCTGCGGTACTTGCCCGGTTGGGCGGGGGTGGCGGTGCTCGCGCCGCCCTTGGCGTCGCCGGTGCCCCCGATGCCGCCGCCGTCGGTGCACCCGGTGAGGCCGGTCGCTCCGGCCACGAGCGCGGTGAGCATCGCGACGCCGGGCAGCACCCTGTGTCGTACCGCCCTGCGCCGCTCCACGTCCACTGGCACGCCTTGGCTCCCTTGGTTCCCTCGGGAAAATCCGTTGCCGCGACTTGGGCACGGATGGACACAATGTCTATCGCACGCGCTGGTGCCGGCGCCGGTTCCCTGTCTGCTTTGGGGCGATGAGCGAGGCTTTTGCGTAATCAGACTTTTCTTTGGTTTTCGGGGGATTGACTCCTTATGTCGTATGTAGAGGTACCCGGGGCGAAGGTCCCGATCCGGATGTGGACCGATCCCGCGTCGGTCGAGGACAGCGCGATGCGCCAGCTCCAGAACACGGCCGGCCTGCCCTGGATCAAGGGCCTGGCCGTGATGCCGGACGTCCACTACGGCAAGGGCGCCACCGTCGGCTCGGTCATCGCCATGAAGGACGCGGTCTGCCCGGCGGCGGTCGGCGTGGACATCGGCTGCGGCATGTCGGCGGTGAAGACCTCCCTGACGGCCAACGACCTCCCGGGGGACCTGTCGAAGCTGCGCTCGCGGATCGAGCAGGCGATTCCGGTGGGTGCGGGGATGCACCGGGAGCCGCTGGACCCGGCGCGGCTGTACGGGTTTTCGGAGGCGGGGTACGCGGACCTGTGGGGGCGGTTCGACCACCTCGCGGACGCGGTCAAGTTCCGTCACGAACGCGCCATGAAGCAAATCGGAACGCTCGGATCCGGAAATCATTTCGTCGAGTTCTGTCTTGATGAGTCAGGTTCGGTCTGGCTGATGCTGCACTCCGGGTCCCGGGGCATCGGCAACGAGCTGGCCGCGCACCACATCGGCGTGGCACGCGGACTCGCGCACAACCAGAACCTGGTCGACCGCGACCTGGCCGTCTTCCTCGCGGCGACCCCGGAGATGGAGGCGTACCGCAACGACCTCTTCTGGGCCCAGGAGTACGCCAGGTTCAACCGCGCGGCGATGATGGGCCTCTTCAAGGAGGTCGTGCGCAAGGAGTTCCGCAAGGCGAAGGTCTCCTTCGAGCAGGAGATCAGCTGTCACCACAACTACGTGGCGGAAGAGCGCTACGACGGCATGGACCTGCTGGTCACGCGTAAGGGCGCCATCCGCGCGGGCAGCGGCGAGTACGGGATCATCCCCGGCTCGATGGGGACGGGCTCGTACATCGTGAAGGGGCTCGGCAACGAGCGGTCCTTCAACTCCGCTTCGCACGGCGCGGGCCGCAAGATGAGCCGTACGGCGGCGAAGAAGCGGTTCTCGGCGCGCGACCTGGAGGAGCAGACGCGGGGCGTGGAGTGCCGCAAGGACTCGGGAGTCGTGGACGAGATCCCCGGCGCGTACAAGTCGATCGACCAGGTCATCGAGCAGCAGACCGACCTGGTCGAGGTGGTGGCCAAGCTCAAGCAGGTCATCTGCGTCAAGGGCTGACCCGCGCCCTCGGGCGCGGTTGTCGGGGGGATGGAGGAGCCCGGACCGGTACCCGGTCCGGGCTCCTCCGTTTCCCGGGCGTCAGTCGAGCAGTGTGTCCACGGACAGTTCGAGGGACACCCCGAGGTGGTCGGGGAGCGTCAGCGAGGTGCCGCGCTTGAAGGCCCGGCGCTGCCGGTAGCCCGCCGCGCGCGGGTCCGCGTACATCACGACCTCGTCGTGGTGGCGGTCGGCGACGACGTAGACCGGGACGCCGGCCCTGGCATAGCCCTCCACCTTCGGGCCGGTGTCGTCCGCCCAGTTCGAGGAGGTGATCTCCAGGATCATCCGGAAGACGTCCGGTCGGTAGCAGTTCTTCGCGACCCTGTGGTCCAGGAAGTCCGCCTCGACGAGCGAGAAGTCCGGGACGGCGTAGTCGTCGTCGCCGGTCGGGAGCCAGATGCCGATCCCCTGGAGGAACTCCAGTCCCGCCTTCTCGGCGCCGGCCTCGTGGAAGGCGACGGTGAGCCGGGTCAGGGTGCGGGCGTGTCGCCCGTCGGCGGGTGGTGTCACGGTGAGCCTCCCCTGGAGAATCTCCACTCGGTGTCCCGGAAGCTCCCTGGAGAGTCGATCGGCGGCCTCCGCGATCGTGGTCTCGTGTTGCATCGCGGCCATAGCTTCCTCCTCTTCGCGGCTCACGCTTCCGGAGCGTATCCGTGGCCGTCGACAAACCGCGCGGATTCACCCGTACGGGCCCGGGCGGGTGCGGAATGGGCAACTTCCGCTGGTTGGGCGGGGGTTGACGGAGGGGTTGGTCTGGACCAGGGTGTGCGGCATGTGGAGATCTCGCGTGGTCGTCGCCGCGCTCGCGTCGTTGTCGCTCGCCCTCGGGGCCGCCGGGTCCGCGCAGGCGGGGGTGGGGTTGCCCCCCGTCGTGTCGCACGTGCCGACCCAGGAGAAGGTCGTCTTCATCACCATCGACGACGGCTGGAACCACGATCCGGAGGCCGCCCGGATCCTGCGGGAGAAGCGGGTGCCGGCCTCGCTGTTCCTGCTGCCCGGCGCGACCTCGTACGACACCGGCTACTTCACCGACCTCGCCGAGCAGGGCCGCGTCACCTTCGAGAACCACACCGTGAACCACCCCGACCTCACCACCCTCGACGCCGCCGGCAAGGACGCCGAGGTGTGCGGGGCCGGGGAGCGGCTGGCGGAGACCTTCGGGAAGACGCCGAAGCTGCTGAGGCCGCCGTACGGGGCCGTCAACGACGACGTGCGGCTCGCGGCGAAGGCCTGCGGGGTGAAGGCGCTGATCACCTGGACGTACGACTTCACCACCTGGGGGCAGACGCCGCCCACCCCGCAGCTGAAGGCGGGCGACATCGTGCTGCTGCACTTCACGCCGACGCTCGCGGCCGACCTCCAGCGGGCCCTGGACGCGGCGAAGGCCGCAGGGCTGAAGCCGGCGGCGCTGATGCCGCACCTGAAGGCGGCCGGGTACGTCTCCTAGGGCCTGTCGTCAAACTCCCGTCGTCGCCCGTAGGGCAGGCGGGAGTTTGACGACAGGGCCTAGGGCGTCGGGGCACGCCGCACCGGGCGCCGCGCGGCGCGGAGTGCGGCGCTGCGGTGTCGGCGGGCGTGCAGGGCGACGACGAGGGCGCCGGCGGTGGGCAGGGCCGCGAGGGCGGCCCAGGTGGCCGGTCCGGTCCGGGGGGCCGGGGGCGTGGTGCGGGCCTCCAGGACGTCGTCGGGCGTGCGGGCGATGCCGGTGTGGACGAGCTCCAGCGCCGCCGACCGCCCGGCGGCCGGGGCCCGGACCCGACCGACCGCGCCCTCGACCCGGCGGTCGATGCGCACCGTGAGGTAGGCCCGGTCGCCACCGCAGAAGCCGGTGCGGGTCGGGGGTGAGCTCCGGACGCCGCAGTACGTCTCCTCGGAGGGGTGGGAGCCGATCCCGGGCGGCTGGAAGGAGACGCCTTCGGGCAGGTCGACCCGGACGTTCGTCGCGTACGCGAGCGGGATCGTGACGTACTGGCCGACCCGGCCCCGCAGGGTCAGCGGGGTGGCCAGGAAGGCTCCGGTGTCCGGCGAGGCGGCCGGGGCGAAGGGCATGCGGCCGGGTTCGCCGTAGCCGCGGTCGCGGTCGAGGGTGTCGGCGTCGACGGTCCTCAGGCCGAGGGGGGCGCCGGTGCCCCGGGTCCAGCCGGGTTCCGTCCGCGCGTCCGCGTCCGAGGCGGTGTCCGCGGCGGTGTCCAGGGGGGTGACCTCGTACGCGTACGCGCCCCGGGCGGTGTCGCGGGCGCCGGGCGCGGCGCGCAGCGGCGCGTCGGTCTCGTAGGCCCGTCCGGGGATCGGGGGGCCGGGCAGGGTGCAGGCGGCCTCGCGGCGGTCGGGGGAGTAGGCGCAGTTGGTGTGGGTGGTCGCGAGGCGCGGGCCGTCGGCCGGGTCGCCGTCGCCCGACGGGTCGGAGAGGGTCAGGCGCAGCAGCACCGGGCCGGGGGCCGGCGGGCCGCCGGCGACGAACGCCGGGGTGATCGGGGGCGGGGTGGCGGCCTCGGCGGCGGGGAGCCGCGCGGCGCGGTGGATCCGGAGCCGGAACTGCGGGCGGCCGAGGTGCACGCGCGCGGCGTGGGTGACGGGGGCGTACCCGGGGGCGGTGAAGCGGGCGGTGATCGTGCCGGCGTCGCCGACCGCGGGGGTGAGCGGGGTCAGGGCGAAGGGCAGGACGTCGCGGTCGGGGCCGCCGGCCGGCAGGGCGCAGCGCACCCGGCCCGGGGAGGCGGCGCAGCCGGGGGCGAGGTCGTGGACGCGGACCGGGCCGGTGAGGGCGGTGAGCTCGTACGTGGCGACGAGGCCGTGCAGGGCCCGGCGGCGCGGGGCCCGCAGGTGGGTTTCGAAGGGGGTTCCGGCGGTGACGAAGAACGTCGTGCGGGGGTGCCAGAGCCGCAGGGCGGGCGCGTCCGGGTCGCCGTCCGGCCCGTCCGACCCGGAGGGCATGACGGAGGCCGAGGTGAGCGCGCCGAGGCAGGCCGCGGCGGTGAGGAGCGCGGCGAGGAGGGTGTTCCTCGCCGCCGCGCCCCGCCGACGTGTGCGCGGACGTGTGGTTGCGCTTAACCGTGCGTGTGGCATCCGGCCCCCCCCGCTTCGTGTGGTTCAGAGGTCGCGGTGGACCTTGGTGTTCGAGGCCTGGGCGCGGGGGCGGACCACCAGGAGGTCGATGTTGACGTGGCTGGGGCGGGTCACCGCCCAGGTGATGGTGTCGGCCACGTCGTCGGCGGAGAGGGGTTCGGCCACGCCCGCGTAGACCTTGGCGGCCTTCTCGGTGTCGCCGCGGAAGCGGGTGGTGGCGAACTCCTCGGTCTTGACCATGCCGGGGGCGATCTCGATGACGCGGACCGGCTGTCCGACGATCTCCAGGCGGAGGGTTTCGGCGAGGACGCGGGCGCCGTTCTTGGCGGCGACGTAGCCGGCGCCGCCTTCGTAGGTGGAGTGGCCGGCGGTGGAGGAGAGCACGACCACGGTGCCGTCGCCGGAGGCGGTGAGGGCGGGCAGGAGCGCCTGGGTGACGTGGAGGGTGCCGATGACGTTGACCTCGTACATCGTGCGCCAGTCGGCCGGGTCGCCGGTGGCGACGGGCTCGGCGCCGATGGCTCCGCCGGCGTTGTTGACGAGGACGTCGCAGCGGTCGAGGGAGGCGGCGAGGGCGTCGACGGCGGCGCGGTCGGTGACGTCGAGGGCGTGGGCGACGGCCTGGTGTCCGGCGTCCGTCAGCTCGGCGGCGAGGGCCTCGATGCGGTCCTTGCGGCGGGCGGTGAGGACGACGCGGTAGCCGGCGGCGGCGAGCTGCCGGGCGGTGGCCGCGCCGATTCCGCTGCTCGCGCCGGTGACTACGGCGGTTCGGGTGGCCGGGCGCGTGCTCATGGGCGGGGCTCCTCGTGCGGTCGTGTCGCGGTTCGGGCGTACGGGGTGGCGTACGGGTCGCGCCGCGCGGTGGTTCGTTCGTACGGGCGATTCCCGGCCAGCATAGGCGGGGTCAGCGGCGCGGCGCGTACATGATCACGGCCATCCCGGCGAGGCAGACGAGGGCGCCCAGGACGTCCCAGCGGTCGGGGCGGTAGCCGTCGGCGACCGCGCCCCACAGGAGGGAGCCGGCGACGAAGACGCCGCCGTAGGCCGCGAGGACGCGGGCGAAGTCGCCGTCGGGCTGGAGGGTGGCGACGAAGCCGTAGAGGCCGAGGGCGATGACGCCGGCGCCGATCCAGGCCCAGCCCTTGTGTTCGCGAACGCCCTGCCACACGAGCCAGGCGCCGCCGATCTCCAGGAGTGCGGCGAGGGCGAAGAGGGCTGCGGAGCGGGCGATCTGCATGGGGGCAGCGTACGCAGGCGAATGGGGGTGGGCTCGCCCTCGTTCGTGTGATGGTCCGACCGGAGGGAGGGGCGGGTGGCCTAGCGTCCGCGCGAGGACACGAGGACACGAGGGTCACGAGCAGGAGGTGGTGGCGGTGGCGGTGCGCCGTGGCGCCGTACGCGGTGTGGTGGTGGCGGGGTTGCTGGCGCTGGCCTGCGCCGCCCAGGCGGGCCCGGGGGCGTGGGCCCCGGGCGGCGCGTGGGCCGCCGGGTCCGGCCGGGGCGCGGGGCCGGAGGCCGACGTCGCCTACCACGGGCGGGTGACCCTGTCCCAGGGGCGGCTGCGGGTGTGGATGGTCCCGGAGAACGAGGGGCCGGCGGCGTTGGCCAACGCGACCGTGCGGGTGAGGCTGTCCGCCGACCTGGCGGACCGGCAGGAGCTGGCCGACGGGTGCGCGCGGGCGGGGGCGCGGGAGGTGGTGTGCGAGACGGGCCCGCTGCCGCTGCACGGGCGGGGCCGGCACATCGGGTTGGCGCTGGCGCTGGCGGAGCGGCCGGCGGAGGTGCTGGTGCGGATCGACACCTGGTGGAACGGCGGGGCGACCGACCGCGACCTGGCCGACAACGACCACCTGGTGCTGGCGCTGGACACCGGGGACGCGTACGCCTTCTGAGCCGGTCCGCAGGTGCGAGCCGGGCCGGACACGCCGACGGGGCGGCGTCCGCGACGTGGTGTCGGGGGACGCCGCCCCGGGTGGGACGGGGTGCGGGAGCGGCCCGCGGGCGCACGGCGGCTACTTCGGGTCGCGGTTGAACGAGGCCGTCGACCAGCGGTAGCCGAGGGCGGCGAGGACCAGGCACCAGCCGAGGGCGAGCCACCCGTTGTGGCCGATCTCGGTGCCGAGCAGGAGCCCGCGCAGGGTCTCGATGGCGGGGGTGAAGGGCTGGTACTTCGCGAACGGCTGGAACCAGCCCGGCATCGCCGTGATCGGGGTGAAGGCGCTGGAGACCAGCGGCAGCAGGATCAGCGGCATGGCGCTGTTGCTCGCGGCCTCGGCGTTCGGGCTGACCATGCCCATCCCGACCGCGATCCAGGTCAGGGCGAGGGCGAAGAGGACCAGCAGGCCGAACGCGGCGAGCCACTCCAGGGCGGTGGCGTCCGTGGAGCGGAAGCCGATGGCGACGGCGACGGCGCCGACGAGGACCACGCTGGCGACGGACTGCATGACGCTGCCGACGACGTGTCCGATGAGCACGGATCCGCGGTGGATGGCCATGGTGCGGAAGCGGGCGATGATCCCCTCGGACATGTCGGTGGCGACGGACACCGCGGCTCCGATGACGGTGGAGCCGATGGTCATCAGCAGGATGCCGGGGACCACGTAGGCGACGTAGGCGGAGCGGCCGCCGCTGCCGCCGGAGATGCCCGCGCTCATCGTCCCGCCGAAGACGTAGACGAACAGGAGCAGCAGCATGACCGGGGTGAGCAGCAGGTTCAGGGTCAGCGAGGGGTAGCGGCGGGCGTGCAGCAGGTTGCGGCGCAGCATCGTGGACGAGTCGCGGACGGCGAGGGAGAGGGCACTCATCGGACAGCCTCCTTCGGCTGGGCGGTCGGGGTGGTCGCGGGGGAGCCGGTCAGGGCGAAGAACACGTCGTCGAGGTCGGGGGTGTGCACGGTCAGTTCGTCGGCCTCGACGCCGACGGAGTCCAGCCGGTCGAGTACGGAGCGCAGGTGGCGCTGGCTGCCGTCGCTGGGGACCTGGAGCGTCAGCGCCTCGTCGTCGCGGGTGGCCCCGGGCAGGGCGGCGCCGGCGGCGCGGTGGGCGGCGGGGTCGGTGAAGCGCAGTCGTACGTGGCCTCCGGGGACCAGTCGCTTCAGTTCCTCGGCGGTGCCCTCGGCGGCGATGGTGCCGCCGTGGAGCACGGCGATGCGGTCCGCGAGCTGGTCGGCCTCCTCCAGGTACTGGGTGGTGAGGAAGACGGTGACGCCGCCGGAGACGAGCTCGCGGATGATCTGCCACATGTTGTGACGGGAGCGCGGGTCCAGGCCGGTGGTCGGCTCGTCGAGGAAGATGACGCGCGGGTCGCCGACCAGGGTCATGGCGATGTCGAGGCGGCGCCTCATCCCGCCGGAGTAGCCGGCGGCGGGCTTCTTCGCGGCCTCCACCAGGTCGAAGCGTTCCAGGAGTTCGGCGGTGATCCGGCGTCCCTCGCGCCGGGGCAGGTGGTGCAGGTCCGCCATGAGGAGCATGTTCTCCTCGCCGGTGATCAGTCCGTCGACCGCGGAGAACTGGCCGGTCACGCCGATCGCGGCGCGTACGGCGCGGGGGTCCTCGGCGAGGTCGTGGCCGGCGACGCGGACCTCGCCGGCGTCGGGGCGGATCAGGGTGGAGAGGATCTTGACGGCGGTGGTCTTGCCGGCGCCGTTGGGGCCGAGGAGGGCGAAGACGGTGCCGGTCGGCACGCTCAGGTCGACGCCGTCGAGCACGACCTTGTCGCCGTAGGACTTGCGCAGTCCGCGTGCCGCGATGGCGATGGACGGGCTGGTCATGGGAGGTGCTCCTTCTGGAGGCTGCGGGGCGGGGCGGGGCGGGTCCGGGGTCCGGGGTCCGGGGTCCGGGGGCCGGCGGTCAGAGGCTGCGGGCGGTGATGTCGCCGTAGGAGGTGGTCGCGTGGACGTCGAGCTCGGCGGCGCCGTCGTTGCGCAGGTGGTTGGCGACGCGGCCGTAGGCGGTGCCGGCGTCCAGCGAGGCCGAGACCCCGGCGGCGGCGGTGATCGAGATGTCGCCCTGCTGCGTGTTCAGCACGACCGTGCCGCGCCCGGCCTCGGCGACGCGGATGTCGCCCCGGGTGGTGGCGATCCGGGCGGGGCCGGTCAGGCGGCCGACCTCGACGGTGCCGTCGACGGCGGTGAGGTCGACGCTCGCGGCCTCGTCGATCTTGATCTGTCGGTAGGCGCCCTCGAAGGCGATGTCGCCGAGCCGGCCGACGGCCCGGAACTCGGTGCTGGCCGCCTTGCCCTCGACGCGGGAGCCGGCGGGCACTCGGACGGTGACCTCGACGGATCCGGAGGGGCCGAGGTACTGGTTCTTCGCCGGCACCGCGATCCGCAGGACCCCGTCGGCGAACTCGACCGAGGTCTGCTCGGCGGCCTTGACGTCGCGGCCCTTGGAGGGGTTGGTGGGCCGGACCTCGACCGTGGTGTCGGCGCGGTCGGCGGCGATGATCTGGACGCGGCCGGCGGGGATGTCCAGGGCGGTGGTGATCGGGGTGGGGGTGGGGAAGGTCTGCATGGCGCTCTCCTTGCGGCTCGCTGTTTCCGATGAACGAAAAGCTACGTTGCGTTCATGATCTCGGCAACATGCTTGTTGCGCTGAAAAGCAGTAATTGCAGGTGAAGTGCCAATTATCGTTGCGATGGTTCTGCGAGGAACGCAACTCGAAAGTGTCAAATGTTGCAATGGAGTGAGCGTGAACGCTATGCTCGCGGCATCGGACGACATGTGAAGGAGGGCGCGATGCCCGGCGGCAGGCTCACCCAGAAGGACCGTCAGCAGATCGCGCTGGGGCTGGCCGACGACCTGCCCTACGCCGAGATCGCCCGGCGCCTGGAGCGTCCGACCTCTACGATCACGCGCGAGGTGATGCGCAACGGCGGCCCCGCCGGCTACCGCGCGGACCTCGCCCACCGCGCCACCGAGCGGCGCGCCCACCGCCGCAAGCCCGGCACCACCCCCGGGGCGGAGCCGGTCGTGCTGCCGCACGGGCGCGATCCCGAGGCGGTGGCGGAGTACGAGGAGCTCTACACCACCGTCATGATGGGCTCGGGCCTGTCCAAGATGATGTCGCGGGTGATGGTCTGCCTGCTCACCACCGACTCCGGCAGCATGACCGCGTCCGAACTGGTCCGGCGCCTCCAGGTCAGCCCGGCGTCCGTCTCCAAGTCGATCGCGTTCCTGGAGAGCCAGTCCCTCGTGCGCAGGGAGCGCGACGAACGCCGCCGCGAGCGCTACGTCATCGACGAGGACCTCTGGTACCAGTCGATGCTGGCCAGCGCCCGCTCCCTCGTGCAGCAGGTCGAGATCTCACGGCAGGGCGCCCAGGTCCTCGGCGCCGGCACCCCGGCCGCCGTCCGCCTGGAGAACGTCGCCCGCTTCCTCGACTTCGTCGCCGAGAGCATCACCCGCTCCGCGGAACAGGCGCGCGAGATCCTCTACTCGACGTCCGGGACGGTCGCGCCGACGCCGGACGCCGAAGCCGTCCCCGGGGCCCAGGCCTAGGCCGACTCCCGGTCCGACTCGCGCGCCGCCGCGTCGCCGAACTCGGCCACCGCCTCCTCGACGATGCGCTCCAGGCGGGCGTGGTGGGCGCCGCGCCAGTAGACGCGCTCGCAGGCGACGCACTGCGCGAAGACGTCGTACGAGCGCTGCGTGCCATGCTCCAGCCGGTCCCCGACGGAGTCCTTGTCGGCCTCGCGCAGGGCCCCGTTGCAGGCGGTGCAGCGGGTCCAGGGGGCGAGCGCGGGGGCGAAGCGGCCCAGGACGTCGCGCAGTTGCTCGTCGGGGTTGTCGCTGTAGACGTAGGCGCCGGCGAAGATCTCGCGCCGGCGCAGCAGTCCGCGGTCGCGCGAGAGCAGGACGCGGTCCTCGGCGGCGGAGCGGGTGGCGAGGGCGGGGTCGCCCGGGTCCTCGTTGTCGTAGGCGGCGTCGACGCCGAGCAGGCGCAGCCGGCGGGCGAGGGTGCCGAGGTGGACGTCGAGGAGGAAGCGCAGCGGGGCCCCCGGCACGCGCTGGGGGCGGTCCACGCCGAGCACCTCGACGGACTGGCCGGCCAGGGGCACGTAGGAGAACGGCACCTCCCGGCCGTCGACGAGGAGCCGGCCGACCTCGGTCAGCGGGACGCCCGCCGACTCGACGACGTGGCCGAGGCTGGAGGCGCCGTCGGTGGCGGTCGGTACGCGGTCCGCGCGCCGGCTGGGCGGGGCGAAGAGGCGCAGTTCGGGGGCGAGGGTGAGCTGAATGCCGGGACCGTTCACGGGGCCAGCATGCCACCGGATCCCGGGCGGGCGCGGCCGAATTACGACCCCCCGCGATCACGACCCCCGCGATCACGACCCCCGCGGCGGGCCCGCGGACGGCGGCCGGCCGGGACCCCGTCCCGCGGGCCCGGCCGATCCGCCCCGGCGTCGGGGGCGGTCCGTCGGGCGTGGGTCAGGGCCAGACCAGGCAGTAGGGCTGGTGGCCGGCCTCGTGGAGGCGGTGGGAGAAGTCCTGCCACTCGTGCAGGAGCTGGTAGACGTTGAACGCGTCGCGCGGGCCGCCCCGGTCGGGGACCGTCGACCAGATGAAGGCCGCCGCGCCGACGGACTCCTCGCCGACCCCGCGCAGCGGGTCGACGACCGTCATGGGGAGCTTGACCACCGCGTAGTCGGGGTGCAGGACGACGAGCTCCAGCGGGGGCACCTTGTGCAGGGGTATGCCCTCGATGCCGGTCAGGACCATCGCGGCCACCGTCTCCGGCTTGATCTTGGTGAACATGCCGCCCATGCCGAGCTCGTCGCCGCCGAGCTCCTCCGGGCGCATCGTCTGGGGCACGCGCGCGGCCGTCGCCCCGTCCGGGGCGCCGAAGTACTTGTAGGTCACGCCCATGCCGCGACCCCTGGGGAGGTCGTCCTCGGGTGCGTCGGCGGCCTCGCCGCCGTCGGGCCGACCGCTCGACGAGCGCGTGATGTCCGTGATGTCCGGTACGGGGTCCGCGGCCTCGGCGGCTCGCCGCCGGTGCTTGCCGCGACGGCGGGCTTCACGGGCTTCGCGGGCGCGCTGCGGGTCGAGGCCGTCCGTACCCTCGCCCGGTCCACCACCGCGTTGCATATCTCCACCCGACACGTATTGCCTGCCCCGGCCCCGCGGCCCCCGCCACGCAGCCTGATCATCATGGCAGTGACCTCCCCCGCGGCGGCGCGGTGAAACGCCCGCCCGCAAGTCTGTCGCGGCCTCTGAGACCATGGCTGGTGTGAGCTACCCGTACCCGTATGAAGCCCCAGTTTCGCAGACGCTCTTCGAGCGCGCGTCCCTCGTGACCCCCGGCGGCGTGAACTCTCCCGTCCGCGCCTTCCGTGCCGTGGGCGGTACGCCCCGGTTCATGGTGTCCGGCACCGGTCCGTACCTGACCGATGCCGACGGGCGGGAGTACGTCGACCTCGTCTGCTCGTGGGGACCGATGATTCTCGGCCACTCGCACCCCGAGGTGATCGAGGCCGTCCAGGCCGCCGTCGCCCGCGGTACGTCCTTCGGCACGCCCGGTGAGGGCGAGGTCGCGCTGGCCGAGGAGATCGTCGCCCGCATCGAGCCCGTCGAGCAGGTGCGCCTGGTGTCCTCCGGCACCGAGGCGACCATGTCGGCGATCCGGCTGGCGCGCGGATTCACCGGCCGCGCCAAGGTCGTCAAGTTCGCCGGCTGCTACCACGGTCATGTCGACGCGCTGTTGGCCGCCGCCGGTTCCGGTCTGGCGACCTTCGCGCTGCCCGACACCCCCGGGGTGACGGGCGCGCAGGCCGGCGACACGATCGTGCTCCCCTACAACGACCTCGAAGCGGTGCGGGCGGCGTTCGCCGCGCACCCCGGTGAGATCGCCTGCGTCATCACCGAGGCCGCGCCGGGCAACATGGGCGTCGTGACCCCGGGCGAGGGCTTCAACCAGGGTCTGGCCGACCTGTGCCGCGAGAACGGCGCGCTGTACATCTCCGACGAGGTCATGACCGGTTTCCGCACCTCGCGGGCCGGCTGGTACGGCGTCGACGGGGTCAAGCCCGACCTGATGACCTTCGGCAAGGTCATGGGCGGCGGCTTCCCGGCGGCGGCGTTCGGCGGTCGCGCCGACGTCATGGGCCACCTGGCCCCGGCCGGTCCGGTCTACCAGGCGGGCACGCTCTCCGGTAACCCGATCGCCACCGCCGCGGGCCTCGCGCAGCTGCGGCTGCTGGACGCGGCGGCGTACGAGAAGGTCGACGCGGTCTCGAAGGAGATCCAGGGCCTGGTGACGGGGGCGCTGGCCAAGGAGGGCGTGGCCCACCGGCTCCAGACGGCGTCCAACATGTTCTCCGTGTTCTTCACGGCGGACGCGGTCCGCAACTACGACGAGGCGAAGACCCAGGAGGGCTTCCGCTTCAACGCGTTCTTCCACTCGATGCTGGCGCAGGGCGTGTACCTGCCGCCGTCGGCGTTCGAGTCCTGGTTCGTGTCCACGGCCCACGACGAGCGGGCGGTCGAGCGGATCGCGGCGGCGCTGCCGGCCGCCGCCCGCGCCGCGGCGGAGGCGACGGCATGAGCGACATCACCGTCGTCCACCTGATGCGGCACGGAGAGGTGCACAACCCCGACGGCGTGCTCTACGGGCGCCGCGCGGGCTACCACCTCTCGGAGCTGGGCCGGCAGATGGCCGACCGGGTCGCCGAGCACCTCCAGGACCGGGACGTCACGCACGTGGTGGCCTCCCCGCTGGAGCGGGCGCAGGAGACGGCCACGCCGATCGCGAAGGCGCACGGGCTGGACCTGGCGACCGACGGCCGGCTGATCGAGGCGGGCAACGTCTTCGAGGGCAAGACCTTCGGCGTCGGTGACGGGGCGCTGCGCAAGCCGGGCAACTGGAAGCACCTGACGAACCCGTTCAAGCCGTCGTGGGGCGAGCCGTACGTGGAGCAGGTCGTGCGGATGATGAGCGCGATCGAGGCGGCGCGGGACGCGGCGCGCGGGCACGAAGCGGTGGCGGTCAGCCACCAGCTGCCGATCTGGATCGTGCGGAGCTTCGCGGAGAAGCGGCGGCTGTGGCACGACCCGCGGCGCCGGCAGTGCACGTTGGCCTCGCTGACCTCGTTCACGTACCAGGGCGACAAGCTGGTGTCGGTGGGGTACAGCGAGCCGGCGCGGGACCTGGTGCCGGCGCACCTGCTGGCCGGGGCCAAGCCGGTGAAGGGCAAGTCGAAGGCCTTCGGCGCGTAGGTCGTCTCCGGGAGGGACGGCCCGGTCGCGGCGGGGTTTCCGGGGGCGGTGCCCCCGGGCCCCGCGCCGTGCGCGGCCGCTGCGCCGCCGGGTTCCTCTCCGCTCTCTCCGCTCTCGCCGTTCTCGGCGGACTCCCAAATTTCATACAAGTTCTCCGCGATGCCGACGCGGCACCTCGATTTCACTGGAATGTCCGCTTATATGACATTTCATGAGCGAGGGATGCGGGTTCAGTCGTAGGGGAGTCCTCGGTCTCGGAGTCGGGGGCGCCGCCGCCGCGATCGGGGTCGGGGTCGCCGGCTGCACGGTCGGCGCCGGCGGCGGACCGTCCGGAACGGGCCGGCCGGCCGCGCCCGGGGGCGGTGCGCCCGTCAAGGCGATCGGCGACGGATCCACCGCCGACACCGGCCCCCAACCCCACCAGCCCGACCGCCCCGTCCCGCTCCAGCGGGGCGAGACCCCGCCCCAGTTCGTCGTCTTCAGCTGGGACGGCGCGGGCGAGGTCGGCAACGGCCTCTTCCCCCGCTTCCTGAAGCTGGCCAGGGACCACGGCGCGGCCATGACCTTCTTCCTCTCCGGGCTCTACCTCCTGCCCGAGTCGAAGCGGCACCTCTACGCCCCGCCGAACAACCCCGTCGGCGCCTCCGACATCGGCTACCTCAAGGACGGCAACGTCCGCGCCACCCTCACCCACGTCCGCGAGGCCTGGCTCGACGGCCACGAGATCGGCACCCACTTCAACGGGCACTTCTGCGCCGGCTCCGGCTCCGTCGCCCGCTGGTCCCCGCGGGAGTGGCGCAGCGAGATCGACCAGGCCGTGTCGTTCGTCACCAACTGGCGCACCCACACCGGCTTCACCGACCTGCCGCCGCTCCCCTTCGACTACCACCGCGAGCTGATCGGCTCCCGGGCCCCCTGCCTGCTCGGCCAGGAGGCCCTGTTGATCGCCGCCCGCGAGCTGGGCTGGCGCTACGACGCCAGTTCGCCCGGCGGCCTCCAGCGGTGGCCGGTGCGCAAGGAGGGGATCTGGGACCTGCCCCTCCAGTCCCTGCCCTTTCCCGGGCACTCCTTCGAGGTGCTGTCGATGGACTACAACATCCTCGCCAACCAGTCGAGGAGCAGCACGCGGGGCGTCCCCGCCCACTACCCGGCCTGGCGCGCCCAGGCCGTCGCCACCTACCTCGGCGGCTTCCGTCGCGCCTACGAGACCAACCGCGCGCCCCTGTTCATCGGCAACCACTTCGAGGAGTGGAACGGGGGCATCTACATGGACGCGGTCGAGGAGGCCCTCAAGGCCATGTCAGACAAAAGGGATGTAAGGCTCGTATCCTTCCGGCAGTTGGTCGACTGGCTGGACGTCCAGGACCCGAAGGTCCTGGCCCGCCTGTGCGCCCTCGCACCCGGTCAGACGCCCACCGGCGGCTGGGCCGGCTACCTCTTCGCCGCCTGAGCCTTACCTGACCAGCGCCTTAACATCCCGTCGGGGGGTGCGGAAGATCCGCAAATCGCTCATGCGAAACTTTTCACATGAGCCTTAGCCGCGCCCCCCGACGCCGCCGCTCGACCAGCGGCCGCGCCATCCTGCTGACCGCGGTGACCCTCGCGAGCGCCCTGACCCTTACGGCGTGCGGCGATTCGGGCAGCGGCAGCAAACCGTCCGGCTCCGCCGGCGGCAACTACGTGACCGGCCCCAGCGGCATCTCCACCGTCTCCAAGGCCGACCGCGTGGACGCCCCCAAGCTCGACGGCGAGACCGTCGACGGCAAGACGCTCGACACCACCACCCTCAAGGGCAAGGTCGTCGTCCTCAACGTCTGGGGCTCCTGGTGCCCGCCGTGCCGCGCCGAGGCCCCGTACTTCGCGAAGGTCTCCAAGGAGCTGGCCGACGCCGGCAAGGACGTCGCCTTCGTCGGGCTGAACACCCGCGACAACAGCAAGCAGAACGCCGCCTCGTTCGAGCAGAACTTCGGGATCACCTACCCGAGCCTGTACGACCCCGACGGCAAGCTGATGCTGCGCTTCCCCAAGGGCACCCTGAACGCGCAGTCCATCCCCTCCACGATCGTCCTCGACAAGGAGGGCAAGATCGCCGCCCGCACCCTGGTCGCGGTCAACGAGGAGCAGCTGCGCTCGATGATCGACCCGCTCCTCGCGGAGCAGTGACCTCGTGGACCCGCACCCGCACCTCCTGCTCGCCGCCGAGACCGGCGTGAACACGACCGTCCTGAGCGGCGGACTGCTGCTGGCCCTGCCGATCGCGCTGCTCGCGGGCCTGGTCTCCTTCTTCTCCCCCTGCGTGCTCCCCCTGGTCCCCGGCTACCTCTCCTACGTGACCGGCATAGGCGGAGCCGACCTCGCCGAGGCCCGGCGCGGCCGGATGGCGGCCGGCGCGGGCCTGTTCATCCTCGGGTTCACCGCCGTGTTCGTGTCGACCGGCGCGCTCTTCGGCCAGTTCGGCGACGTCTTCCAGGGCGAGAACAAGGACGTCATCACCCGGGTCCTCGGCGGCCTGGTGATCCTCCTCGGCCTGTTCTTCATGGGCGCGATCCCGGGCCTGACGATGCGCGAGTTCCGCTTCCACCGGAAGCCGACGGCGGGCCTGCTCGGCGCGCCCGTGCTCGGCGTGCTCTTCGGCATCGGCTGGACCCCCTGCATGGGGCCCACCCTCGCCGCCGTGAACACGCTCGCCATCTCCCTCGACGACGCCAGCGCCGCGCGCGGCGCGCTGCTCATGGTCGTCTACTGCTTCGGCCTGGGCCTGCCCTTCATCCTCGCCGCGATCGCCTTCCGCAAGGCGCTCGGTGCTTTCGGCTGGGTGAAGAAGCACTATGCGTGGGTGATGAGGATCGGCGGCGGCATGCTGATCGTGACCGGCCTGCTGCTCGTCACAGGAACGTGGGACAGCATCGTGGGCGAGATGCAGGGCTGGACCCAAGGCTTCACGGTGGGGATCTGAGGACTACAGGGACATGAGTACGACCGACAAGGCGTCCCCCGAGGCGCCGCACACGTCCACCGCCGAGGCGGACACCGAGGCCGCGGCCGGGGCACAACTGTCCACCGCCCCCGTCGAGGACGGCCCCGCCGCCCCCGTCGGCATCGGCGTCATCGGCTGGGCCCGCTGGTTCTGGCGCCAGCTGACCTCCATGCGGGTGGCACTGATCCTGCTGTTCCTGCTCTCCCTCGGCTCCATCCCCGGCTCCCTCGTCCCGCAGACCCAGGTCGACGCGATGAAGGTGGCCCAGTGGAAGAAGGACCACTCCTTCTGGGTGCCGGTCGCGGAGAAGCTCCAGCTCTTCGACGTCTACAGCTCGGTGTGGTTCTCCGCGATCTACATCCTGCTGTTCGTGTCGCTGATCGGCTGCATCGTCCCGCGCACCTGGCAGTTCGTCGGCCAGCTCACGGGCCGCCCGCCGGGCGCGCCCCGCCGCCTGGACCGGCTGCCCGCCTACACGAGCTGGCGCACCGACAAGGCCCCCGAGGAGGTCCTCGCCTCGGCGAAGACCGTGCTCGGCGGACGCCGCTTCCGCACGGAGGCGCGCGCCGACGCCGTCGCCGCCGAGAAGGGCTACCTGCGCGAGGCCGGGAACCTGGCCTTCCACATCGCCCTGATCGTGATGCTGGTGGCCTTCGCCTGCGGCCAGCTGTTCAAGTCCGAGGGCGGCAAGCTCGTCCTGCGCGGCAAGGGCTTCGCGAACACGCTCACCCAGTACGACGACTTCAAGTCCGGCAGCCTCTTCTCCGCCGACGACCTGCCGCCGTTCTCCTTCACCCTCGACCGCTTCGACGCGAGCTACGAGAAGACCGGCCCGCAGAAGGGCACCCCGCGCGACTTCAAGGCGTACGTCACCTACAGCGAGGGCGCGCACGGGGAGCCGAGGAAGGCCGAGATCGAGGTCAACAAGCCCCTGGAGATCGACGGCTCCAAGGTCTACCTGCTGGGCCACGGCTACGCGCCGGTCATCTCGGTGACCGACTCCACCGGCAAGGTGATCTACAAGGACGCCGTGCCGATGCTGCCCTTCGACTCCAACCTCAGCTCCTCCGGCGCCGTCAAGGTCACCGACGGCTACCGCAACAAGAACGGCGACAAGGAACAGCTCGGCTTCAACGCCATGTTCGTGCCGACGTTCGCGGGCGCCGGTCAGGGCACCATGCTCTCGCAGTTCCCGGCCCTGGACTTCCCCGTCCTCGCGCTCAGCGCCTACCACGGCAGCCTCGGCGTCGACTCCGGCCTGCCGCAGAACGTGTACCAGCTGAACACCTCCAAGATGCAGGAGTTCAAGGACACCGACGGGCAGCTGTTCAAGAAGCGGATGCTGCCCGGCGAGACCATGGAGCTCCCCGGCGGGGAGGGCGTCGTCAAGTTCGAGGGCATCGAGCGCTGGGCGACCTTCTCCGTCACCCAGCAGCCCGCCAACGGCCTGGCGCTGGGCGGCGCCATCGCCGCCATCGGCGGCCTCGCCGCCTCCCTGTTCATCCAGCGCCGCCGCGTCTGGGTCCGCGCGGTGCGCGGCGAGGACGGTGTGACGGTCGTGGAGATGGCCGGTCTGGGCCGCAGCGAGTCCGCGAAGCTGCCCGAGGAACTCTCGGCGCTGTCCGCCGACCTGTACGAGCGGGCGCCGTCGGCGCCCGACGCGTCCCCGAACCCCGATGAAGAAGTCCCGGCAAACCGAGAAGGAGAGCGCGGATGACGCTGCTCGCGGCCGCGGCCAACGAGAGCTTGGCCGAGCTCAGCAACAAGCTGGTGTACGCGTCGATGGCGGTCTACACGCTCGCCTTCCTCGCGCACATCACCGAGTGGGTCTTCGGCAGCCGCAGCAAGGTGGGCCGTACGGCCGCCGCGCTGACGGCCGACCGGTCCGCCGCCGGCGCCCCCGCCGTGCGGGTGCGGACGAAGGGCGGGGGCACCGCCGTCCTCGACAAGCCGAAGGTCGTCACCCGCTCCGCCGCCGGCACCCGTGACGTGCCCGACGGTCCGGGCGCGGCCGGCGGCACCGAGAAGGGCGACCTGTACGGGCGCATCGCGGTCTCCCTGACCGTCCTCGGCTTCCTCATCGAGGCGGGCGGTGTGGTCACCCGCGCGATGTCCGTCGAGCGGGCCCCCTGGGGCAACATGTACGAGTTCTCGGTGACCTTCTCCACGGTCGCCGTCGGCACCTACCTGCTGCTCCTGGCGCTGGGGAAGAACGTGCGCTGGCTCGGTCTGATCCTGGTCACGACCGTCCTGCTGGACCTCGGCGTCGCCACCACCTGGCTCTACACCGAGAGCGACCAGCTGGTCCCCGCCCTGCACTCGTACTGGCTGTGGATCCACGTCTCGACCGCCATCTTCTGCGGCGCCGTCTTCTACATCGGCGCGGCCGGCGCGGTGCTCTACCTCTTCCGCGACGGCTACGAGAGCACCCTGGAGGCCGGCGGCACGCCGGGACGTTTCCGCACCTCGGTGATGGAGCGGCTGCCCTCCGCCGCCTCGCTCGACAAGTTCTCGTACCGGATCAACGCGGCGGTCTTCCCGCTGTGGACCTTCACCATCGTCGCCGGCGCCATCTGGGCGGGCGACGCCTGGGGCCGCTACTGGGGCTGGGACCCCAAGGAGGTCTGGTCCTTCGTGACCTGGGTGGCCTACGCCTGCTACCTGCACGCGCGCGCCACCGCCGGCTGGAAGGGCCGCAAGGCCGCCTACCTCGCGCTGTTCGCGTTCGCCTGCTGGATCTGGAACTACTACGGCGTGAACATCCTGCTCAGCGGCAAGCACTCCTACGCGGGCGTCTGACCCGCGACGGTGGGACGCTGGTGGTATGTCTCCCGTGAGCCATACCACCAGCACCCCGCACGGCCCGGGCCGCTGGGACGTCCGCTTCGAGGTGCACCTGCCGTTCGCCTACGAGGCCCTGTGGCCCGCCCTGACCACCCCGCAGGGGTTGCGCGGCTGGCTGGCGGAGGCCGAGGTGCCCGAGCACCGGCTCGGCGGGGAGGTCACCCTGCGCCGGTCGGACGGCGCGGAGGCGTCCACCGGGCGGATCACCGCCTGGGACGTCGAGCGCGTCGCCGAATACACCCTCACCGCCCCCGAGAGCGCCGGCCCCGGCGCCCTGCGGGGGCGGATCCGTTTCCACCTGGAGCCCGTGGGCACCGACTCGACGGTGATCCGCTTCCTCGACGAGCGCGGCGGCTCCGACGAGGAACGCTTCGACTGCCTGGCCGACTGGCACGAACGCTTCGAACGGCTGGAGGCCGTACTGACCGGGCAGCCGCCGCCGTCCGGGAGCCGCCGGGAGGAACTGAGGGCCTCCTACGCCGCCTTCTCACGGGCCTGACCACCCGACCGCGCGCGGCGGCTCCGCGGGCCCCCGAAGGCCCCGCGGCTCAGGCGCGGTCGCCCTTGCCCGGGCCCTCGTGGCCCTCGCCGCGCTCGTCGCCCTCGTCCCGCTTGTCCTTCTCGTCCTTCTCCAGCGACTTCAGGAACTCCGGATTGTCGTCCGGCGCCACCCACTGCTGCCGGCGCCCGCGCCCCGCGCGGGACACGCCCCCGCCCCCGCCGACGGCCGCCCGCTTCCTGCCCGCCGACAGCCACACCACCGGACCGACGATCGAGAACACCAGGATGATCAGCACCCAGACGCCCTTGGGGAGGTGCTTCACCTCTTCCTCGGGGGTGTTGAGGCAGTCGATGAACGCGTAGATGGTCAGGGCGAGGAGAAGCAGGAACGGCAGATAGCGCAGCACGGTGTGGGACCGACTCCCCGGCAGTGGCGGCGGCCCCGTACGGGGCCCGGTGACATCCCCAGGGTAGTTGGTGACGGATACTGGGCCCCATGGCTTACGACGATCTCCGCTCGCTGCTCCGGGCTCTGGAGCGGGAGGGCGACCTCAAGCGCATCAAGGCCGAAGTCGACCCGTACCTGGAGGTCGGGGAGATCGTCGACAGAGTGAACAAGGCGGGCGGTCCGGCCCTGCTCTTCGAGAACGTCAAGGGCTCGGCGATGCCGCTGGCCATGAACGTCTTCGGGACCGACCGCCGCCTCCTGAAGGCCCTCGGCCTCAAGTCGTACGGCGAGATCAGCGAGAAGATCGGCGGCCTGCTCAAGCCCGAGCTGCCCCAGGGCTTCATCGGCGTCCGCGAGGCCTTCGGCAAGCTCGGCTCGATGGTCCACGTACCGCCGAAGAAGGTGAAGGGCGAGTCCGCGCCCGTCCAGGAGGTCGTCCTCACCGGCGACGACGTCGACCTGGACCTGCTGCCGGCCCTCTTCACCTGGCCCAAGGACGGCGGCGACTTCTTCAACCTCGGCCTCACCCACACCAAGCACCCCGAGACCGGCGTGCGCAACCTCGGTCTCTACCGCCTCCAGCGCCACGACAAGCGCACCATCGGCATGCACTGGCAGATCCACAAGGACAGCCGCAACCACTACGCCGTCGCCGCCGCGCGCGGCGAGCGGCTGCCCGTCGCGATCGCCTTCGGCTGCCCGCCCGCCGTCACCTACGCCTCCACCGCGCCGCTGCCGGGCGACATCGACGAGTACCTCTTCGCCGGGTTCGTCGCGGGCAAGCGCATCGAGATGGTCGACTGCAAGACGGTCCCCCTCCAGGTCCCGGCCAACGCCGAGGTCGTCATCGAGGGCTGGCTGGAGCCGGGCGAGATGCTCCCCGAGGGCCCCTTCGGCGACCACACCGGCTTCTACACCCCGCAGGAACCCTTCCCCGCGCTGAAGATCGACTGCGTGACGATGCGCAAGCGCCCCCTGATCCAGTCCATCGTCGTCGGCCGGCCGCCGACCGAGGACGGGCCGCTGGGCCGCGCCACGGAACGCTTCTTCCTGCCGCTCCTCAAGATCATCGTCCCGGACATCGTGGACTACCACCTGCCGGAGTCCGGCGGCTTCCACAACTGCGCGATCGTCTCGATCGACAAGAAGTACCCCAAGCACGCGCAGAAGGTCATGCACGCCATCTGGGGCGCCCACATGATGTCGCTGACCAAGCTGATCATCGTGGTGGACAAGGACTGCGACGTCCACGACCTGCACGAGGTGTCCTGGCGGGCCCTGGGCAACACCGACTACTCCCGCGACCTCACCGTCGTCGAGGGACCGGTGGACCATCTGGACCACGCCTCGTACCAGCAGTTCTGGGGCGGCAAGGCGGGCATCGACGCCACGAAGAAACTGCCGGAGGAGGGCTACACGCGCGACGGGGGCTGGCCCGACATGGTGGAGTCCGACCCCGCGACGGCGGCCCTGGTGGACCGCCGCTGGAAGGAGTACGGCCTGTGAGCCCCATCGCCGTGGGCGGACCCGCCCTGTTCATCGGAACCGACACCCCCTGCGTGGCGCTGGTGCGCCCCTCCATCGACCCCGCGCAGCCGGGCGTCCGCGAGGCCGCCAAGCACGCCGGCGTCACGCCGGAGGAGTTCGCCGGCCCCTCCGACCTGTGGCAGCTGATCGCCGACCGCACGGACGGCGAGGGCCGTGAGATCGCCCTCGACGACCTGTCCGACGCCGACGCCGACGCGTTCGCCGACCGGCTGCTGGCCGCGCTCGCCGATCCCGACGCCGAGTCCACCGTGATCCTCACCGTGGCCGCGCACGACGTGCTGCGCCTGACCGCGCGCCCGGCCGGCGAGGGCTTCGCCTTCCTCGCCGCGGTGGTCCCGCCGCCCTCGGAGGGGACGCCCCCGCTGGAGGTGGAGATCGGCTCGGCGTCCGTGACGGACCTGCGGGCCGAGATCGAACAGTTCCGGAGGTCCCTCGGATGACATCGGCCGCCGAGGGAGTCCTCGGGTCCGGACCGGCGCCCGCCCCGCGGGCCGACGGCAAGGTGAAGGCCTTCCTGCGGCTCGTGATGATCGAGCACTCGATCTTCGCGCTGCCCTTCGCCTACATCGCCGCGCTCACCGCCATGTTCACGCTGGACGGGCGCATGCACTGGGGCGAGCTGCTGCTCGTCACCGTCTGCATGGTGGGCCTGCGGACCTTCGCCATGGCCGCGAACCGGATCATCGACCGGGAGATCGACTCCCGCAACCCCCGCACCGCCGGGCGCGAACTGGTCACCGGCGCGGTGTCGGTGCGGTCCGCCTGGACCGGCGCGGGGATCGCGCTGGTGGTCTTCCTCGGCTCGGCCGCGCTGCTCAACCCGCTCTGCCTGATGCTGGCGCCGATCGCCGTCGTGCCGATGGTGGTCTACCCGTACGGCAAGCGGTTCACGGACTTCCCGCACGCCATCCTGGGCCTGGCCCAGGCGATGGGACCGGTCGGGGCCTGGCTGGCCGTCACCGGCACGTGGTCGTGGGACGCGGTCGTCCTCGGCCTCGCGGTCGGCGTGTGGATCGGTGGCTTCGACCTGATCTTCGCCTGCCAGGACGTGGCGGCCGACCGCGCCGAGGGCGTCCGCTCCGTGCCGGCCCGCTTCGGCATCCCGGCGGCGCTGTGGGGCGCCCGGGGGGCGCACGTCGTCACCACCGGCCTGCTGGTCTGGTACGGGGTCGCGACGGGCGCCGGGGCGTTCTTCTGGTTCGGCCTGCTGGTGGTCGTGGGGGCCTTCCTCTATGAGCACACCATCGTCAAGCCGCACGACCTGTCCCGCCTGAACCGCGCCTTCTTCACGGTCAACGGCTTCATCGGGATCGCGCTGTTCGTGTGCGCGCTCGCGGACCTGATCGTGCGGGGCCTGGCCTTCTAGACGGTGACGGGCCCGCGGGCGGGCCGGCGGTCGGGGCGGCGGAACCACAGGGCCGTCGCCACGCCGGCGAGCAGGCCGCACAGGTGGCCCTGCCAGCTGACCATGGTGTTCGTCGGGAGCAGACCGAGCAGGAACGATCCGCCCCAGTAGAAGCCGACGGCCACGCCCACCAGGATGCCGAGCACCCGGCGTTCGACGAACCCGCGCACCACCACGTAGCCGAAGAGGCCGTAGACGACGCCCGAGGCGCCCAGGGTCAGGGTGTCCGACGGGGAGATCAGCCAGGTGCCGATGCCGTCCGCCAGGGTGATCAGGGCGGCCACCGCGAGGAAGCGCCGGATCCCGGACAGGGCCACGATGAAGCCGAGGACCAGCAGCGGGACGCTGTTGGAGGCGACGTGGTCGAAGCCGAGGTGGAGGAAGGCCGCGGTCACGATGCCGCCGAGGCTGTCGGGGTCGCGGGACACGATCCCGTACTGGTCCAGGGCGTGCCCCGTGACGAGGTCGATCCCCTCCAGTGCCCACAGCAGCGCCACCCAGCCGAGCATCAGCATGCCGGCGGCCTTGGCGCGCTCGATCCGGCTCCACTCCGGCACCGCGTCGGTCGTACTCATGTGCTGGTCCCCCCGAGGTGTGTCGTGCGCCCCCCTCCGGGGCCGACGTCCGGGACACCTTAGCGAGTGCCCGCTCGGGGTGGCCGGATAGTCTCGGAGGTATGACTGAGCGCAAGCGCACCCCGTGGGTGGTCGGGGTTTCCGGGGCGTCCGGGACGCCGTACGCGGCGGCGGTGGTCCGGGGACTGCTCGCGGCGGGGGAGAGCGTCGACCTGGTGGTCAGCCGGGCTTCGCGGCTCACCCTGTTGGACGAGACGGGGATCGCGTTCCGCGACGCGCACTGGCGTACGGATCTGGCCGAGTGGCTGGGGCGGGGCGCGGACGGCAAGCCGGGGACCTTCGAGGTGCCCGCACTGGAGGACGTGCGCCACTGGGCGGCCGGTGACCTGGCCGCCGGCCCGAGTTCGGGCTCGTACCCCGTCAAGGGGATGCTGATCGTCCCCGCCTCCACGGCCTGCGTGGCCGGTGTGGCGCTGGGACTGTCGAAGGACCTGCTCCAGCGGGTGGCGAGCGTGACGCTCAAGGAGCGGCGCCGGCTGGTGGTCGCGGTGCGGGAGACCCCGCTGAACGGGCAGACGCTGCGGCATCTGGTGGCGCTGGACGAGGCGGGCGCGGTCGTGCTGCCCGCCTCTCCGGCCTTCTACGCGGGTGCGACGCACATCCAGGATCTGGTGGATTTCGTCGCGGGGCGGGTGCTGGACGCGGCAGGGGTGCCGCACCGGCTGTACCGCCGTTGGGAGGGGGAGCTTGGCAGCGCCCGCCCTCGTGACTAGCGCTTCTTGTGGGTGCGCGGCTTGCGGGTCTTGTCGACGCGGTGCGCGGCGCTGGGCTGGTCGGTGCGGGATCGGTTGGCCAGCTCCTGGAGCTGTCGCATGTGCGCGTAGGCCATCTCGATCGTGTACACGGTGAACCACTCCTGAAGATCGTCATTGATCTGTTGAAAGATTCACAGGGTGTTGACCCTGTGCGCCTTTGATTCTATACCTAAACTTGCAGGAACGCCGAATAATGGAAGGCTCCACGTAATGGACACGGTGGACAGGCAGCTCATCCAGGCACTTCGTGAGAACGGTCGTGCCTCGTACGCGGAGCTGGGCCGTCTCGTGGGCCTCTCCGGCCCCAGCGTCACCGACCGCATCAACCGACTGGAGAGCGCCGGTGTGATCACCGGCTACCGGGCGACCGTGGACTCGGCCTCGCTCGGCATGGGGGTCACCGCGCTGATCGGGATCTCCCTCTCGGACGCGGCCGACCACGAGGACGTGGCCCGTCGGCTGCGCGACCTCGCGGAGATCGAGGACTGCTGGTTCATCGCGGGCGACGACTCGTACATGCTCAAGGTGCGCGCCGGCGACGTCGACGGCCTGGAGAAGATCATCCGCAAGCTGTCCGGGACCAAGGGCGTCTCGCGCACCCGCACGACCATCGTGCTCTCCACGAAGTGGGAGAACCGGGTCGGGGAGCTGCCCGGCGAGGCCTGAGAGTACGGTGGGTGGCGGTTGCACACAGGTCGGGACACAGAGGCGACAGAGGAGACACCGGCATGGACGCTGGGCTCAAGCGTGAGCTGGAGGAGAAGGTCCGCTCCGGCGAGCGGCTGACCCGTGAGGACGGCATCGCCCTCTACGAGTCGGACGACCTGGCGTGGCTGGGAGGTCTGGCCCACGAGGTGCGCACGCGCAAGAACGGCGACGTCGTCCACTTCAACGTCAACCGTCACCTCAACATGACGAACGTGTGCACCGCCTCCTGCGCCTACTGCTCGTTCCAGCGCAAGCCGGGCGAGAAGGACGCGTACACGATGCGCATCGAGGAGGCCGTCCGCCTGGCCAAGGCCATGGAGAACGAGAACCTCACCGAGCTGCACATCGTCAACGGCCTGCACCCCACGCTGCCGTGGCGGTACTACCCGCGCTCCCTGTCGGCCCTGAAGGAGGCGCTGCCGAACGTCTCGCTGAAGGCGTTCACCGCCACCGAGATCCACCACTTCGAGACGATCTCCGGTCTCTCGGCGTCCGAGATCCTGGACGAGCTGATCGAGGCCGGCCTGGAGTCGCTGACCGGCGGCGGCGCGGAGATCTTCGACTGGGAGGTCCGGCAGCACATCGTCGACCACAACACCCACTGGGAAGACTGGTCGCGCATCCACCGCCTCGCGCACGAGAAGGGTCTCAAGACCCCCTCCACGATGCTCTACGGGCACATCGAGGAGCCGCGCCACCGCGTGGACCACGTGCTGCGGCTGCGCGAGCTCCAGGACGAGACCGGCGGCTTCCAGGTCTTCATCCCGCTGCGCTACCAGCACGACTTCGTGGACATGCAGGACGGCAAGGTGCGCAACAAGCTCCAGGCGCGCACCACGATGGCCACGGGCGCGGAGGCCCTGAAGACCTTCGCCGTCTCCCGCCTGCTCTTCGACAACGTGCCGCACGTCAAGGTCTTCTGGGTGATGCACGGCGTGCAGACCGCGCAGCTCGCGCTCCAGCACGGCGCGGACGACATGGACGGCTCGGTCGTCGAGTACAAGATCACGCACGACGCCGACAACTACGGCACCCCGAACAAGCTGGGCCGCGAGGATCTGCTCGACCTGATCCGCGAGGCGGGCTTCCGTCCCGTCGAGCGCAACACGCGCTACGAGGTCATCCGCGAGTACCCCGGCCCGGACGCCTCGCTGCGCGAGACCCCGCAGGCGATGCGCGTCTGACGCCCCGGCGGCGCCCGGCGCCTGGCGGCAGATGGCGCCGCGTGGCGTCGCGTGACGTCGTACGACGAGGAACCCCGGTCCCGAGCGGACCGGGGTTTTTCGTTGCCCCCGGATCCAGTAATGGATACTCTCGGGGAATGACCCTTACCTTCACCTTCGATCCGGTCGTCGACCCCGCCCTGCGCGACGGCATCGCCGAGCTGTGGGTCGACGTCACCAACGCCGGCGGCGCGGTGGGCTTCGTCGGGCCCGTCACCGCCGACGACGTCCGGCCGGAGCTGCTGAAGCACCTCGTCGCGCTGACCGAGGGCCGCCACCGGCTGCTCGTCGGGCGGGACGGCGCGGGCCGGGTCGCCGCCGTCGCCTTCCTCGCGCTCAACACCCACCGCCTGATGACGCACTGGGTCTGGGCCTACACCGTCATGGTCGACCCCGCCCGCCAGGGCCGCGGCGACGGGCGCGCGTTGATGGCGGCCCTCGCCGACGCGGCCCGCTCGCTGGAGGGCGTCGAGGCGATCCGGCTGAGCTGCCGGGGCGGCCTCGGGCTGGAGCACTTCTACGCCGCGTGCGGCTACAAGGAGGTCGGCCGGGTGCCCGACGCCATTCGGGTGGCGCCGGGCGAGGACCGCGACGACATCACGATGCTGCTGCCGCTGCACTGACCCCGGCGGGCCGCGGCGCCGGGCCGGCGTGCTTCACTGGACGGGCACGTGCCCACGTAGACGACGAGAGAGAAGGGGTCACCGTGTCCCTCAAGACGAGCGCGACGATCCGCTACACCGCGATGCGCCTGGGCATCTTCGTCGGATGCCTGGTACTCGTCGCCGTCCTGGTCAACCTGGGCTGGGTGCCCTCCGGCCTGGGCGAGGCCAACCCCGCCTGGGTCGTCCTGCTCGCCCTCGTGCTCTCCGCCCCGCTCTCCTTCGTCCTCCTGCGCAAGCAGCGCGACGAGATGTCCACGCAGATCTCCGGACGCGTCGCGGGTGCGAAGCAGAAGCTCGCCGCGAACCGCAGCCAGGAGGACGCGGCCGACGACGCCGCCCGCGTGAACTGACCGGGAACCGGTTAGCTTCCTCACACACCGAACCGCCCCAGCGACGGGAACACCCCCGTTCCGCTGGGGCTTCGGCGTTTCCGGACCCGGGGCGGGGGCCCCGTACACCCCGTGGCTGAAAGTACTACTTTGAGATTCTCAAAGTAGAAGTGTTAGCGTGTTCAACATGTTGACCTCAGCCGCGCACCCGATGACCGCGAGCGTCCCGCTCGTGGGGCGCCTGCACGTCGACCTCTGCCGCCGCGTGTCCGCGGCCTGTTGCTGTTGCCATTGATTCCGTCCCGTACCGAACCGAATCGACACAGCAGCGGTCCCCGGCCGGCCCGGCCCCTTTCCGGCTGCTGCCGCACCGCACCCCGCAGAACCAGCAGAAACCTTCCGCCGTACTTCTGTGCGTCACCCCCCGGAGAGTGTCCGTGTCCGCGTCCCCCCAGGCCCAGGCCCCCGCCAAGGCCGGCTTCAAGTTCCCCTTCTGGGCCCAGATCGTCACCGGTCTCGTGCTCGGCGTCCTGTTCGGCTGGCTCGCCCGCAGCCAGGACATCAGTTGGCTGAAGACCACGTTGGAGCAGGTCGGCGACATCTTCGTCCAGCTGCTGAAGCTGGCCGTCGCCCCGCTCGTCTTCTTCGCGATCCTGGTGTCCATCACCAACCTGCGGAAGGTGAACAACGCCGCCCGCCTGGCCTCCCGCACGCTCCTCTGGTTCATGATCACCTCGCTGATCGCGGTCGCCATCGGCCTCGCGATCGGCCTGCTGACCAACCCGGGCGCCGGCACCGGCCTCACCCCGGCCGACGGCAAGGAGCCCAAGCGGACCGGCTCCTGGATCGACTTCCTGACCGGCATCGTGCCGAAGGACATCGTCACGCCGTTCACCGAGCTGAACGTCCTCCAGATCGTCTTCCTCGCCGCCGTCGCCGGCATCGCGGCCCTCCAGCTCGGCTCGAAGGCCCAGCCGGTCCTGAACCTCGCCGAATCCGTCCTGGAGCTTCTCCAGAAGGCCCTGTGGTGGGTCATCCGCCTCGCCCCGATCGGCACCGTCGGCCTCATCGGCACGGCCATCGCCTCGTACGGCTGGGACCTCATCGGCAAGTACGCGACCTTCACCGCCGACGTCTACATCGGCTCCGCGCTCGTGATGTTCGGCGTCTACCCGCTGCTGCTGTGGACCGTCGCCAAGGTCAACCCGCTCCAGTTCTACAAGGGCGCCTGGCCCGCGATCCAGCTCGCCTTCGTCTCCCGCTCCTCGGTCGGCACCATGCCGGTCACCCAGAAGGTCACCGAGCGCCTCGGCGTCCCGAAGGAGTACGCCTCCTTCGCCGTCCCGTTCGGCGCCACCACCAAGATGGACGGCTGCGCCGCGATCTACCCGGCGCTCGCCGCCATCTTCATCGCGAACATCTTCGACGTGCAGCTGGGCATCAAGGAGTACCTGCTCATCGCGTTCGTCTCGGTGGTCGGCTCCGCCGCCACGGCCGGTCTGACCGGCGCGACCGTCATGCTCACGCTGACCCTGTCCACGCTGGGCCTGCCGCTGGCCGGCGTCGGCCTGCTGATGGCGATCGACCCGATCCTCGACATGATGCGCACCGCCACCAACGTGGCCGGCCAGGCCGTCGTCCCGGTCATCGTCTCCGCCCGTGAGGGGATCCTCGACAAGGAGGCCTACGCCTCCGCCTCGTCCTCCCCGCTCGACGAGGACGCCCCCGCCGAGCGCACCCCGGTCGCCGTCGCCGCCTGATCCCGGCGCCCACGACCCCGCGGCCCCCGCCCCCGTCCGGGCGGGGGCCGCGGGCGTTTCCGCACCTGGGCCGGGGGCCGGGGCCGCGGCCGGGGCCAGGCCGCGGGCCGGGGCCCTCAGGCCGTCTGGGCCCGCCAGAACGCCACCGACGCCAGCAGGAACGGGAAGGCGTACCACCACCGGCCCAGCGTGCGGTGGAAGACCGGCACGGCGGTGATCAGCAGCCCCAGCAGGCACAGCCCGATCGACATCCCGGCCGTCACCCGGATGTCGTCGCGCGCCCGGTCGTACGGGGACGGCGACCCCGGCGTCATCACCAGGGCGATCCAGCACGCGTAGGCGGCCAGGAGGTAGATCAGCCCGAGCGGCGCCCCGAGGACCCAGCGCAGGCACCCCCGGTCGCCGGGCAGGTCGAGGCTCTCGCGTTCACGTCCCATCAGGCGATCTTCCACAGGCGGATCGTGCCGTCCCCGGAGGCACTGGCGAGGGTCTTGCCGTCGGGGGAGAAGGCCACCGACCACACGGGGGCCGTGTGACCGCGCGCGGGCGCCGGCGTACGGTCCCCGCCCAGGCTCCACAGGCGTACGGAGTTGTCCCAACCGCCCGTGGCCAGGGCCTTGGAACCGGGCCGGAAGGCGATCGACGCGGCGCGGTGGGCCAGCCCGGTGCGGGTGGCGGTGGAGACGTGCGCGTACGCGTCCCAGGCGCGCAGCTCCCCGAGCCCCTCGGCCGTCTCCGTGGCCGTGAGCGGGTTCCCGCCCTGGTCCTGGAGTCCCGCGGTGCCGCCTCCCGCGCCGGCGACGATCGCGCCGTCGGAGCTGAACGCCACCGCGTTCACGTCGGCCGTGGGCCCGGTCAGCGAGTTGATCATCGAGGCGTTGGGCACGTCCCACAGCCGGAGCGTGCGATCGGCGCCGCCACTGGCGAGGACGGCCCCGTCGGGGCGGAACGCCACCGACCAGACCCCGCCGCCGTGCCCGGGGAGGAGCTCCTTGCGCCGCCCCGAGGCCACGTCCCACAGCCGGATCTCGGCGTCGGCGCCCGCGCTGGCCAGCACCCCGCCGTCCGGGGCGAACGCCACCGACCGCACGGAGGCGGTGTGCTCGACGAGCCGCGCGGCCACCGACCCCGACGGCAGGTCCCACAGCACGACGGCCCGGTCCTCACCGCCGCTCGCCAGCCTGCGCCCGTCGGGGGAGTACGCCACCGTCCGCACGGGCGCGGTGTGGCGGAAGGTCGCGCTGAGCGCGCCCGCGCCGACGTTCCACAACCGGACCGTGCCGTCGCGGCCACCGCTGACGAGGGTGCTGCCGTCCGGGCTGAACGCCACCGACTCCACCGACGACCCGTGCCCGCTGAGCACCGCCGCCTGTTGGAGCCGGTGCGACTCCCCGCCGCTGCCGTCGTCCCCGGTGAAGCGCAGCGCGGCCACCGTCCCGCCGGCCGCGACCGTCAGCGCGGCCAGCCCGCCGAGCACCACCGCCCGCCGGCTCGGCCCCCGCCCGCCGGGAGCGTGCGCGGGGGTGGGGTTCGGCGCCGGGGGCACGGCCGTCGTCGGCGCCGCCACGGCCACCGGCGGCGCGAGCGGAGCCGGGACCGGCGGCGCGACCGGCGGCGCGACCGGCGGCGCGAGGTCGACCCGGGTCGCGGACAGCGGCGCGGGCACCGCCACGGGCTCCGCCGCCGGAACCGGGACCGGAACCCGCAGCGCGCGCAGCCGCTCGGCGGTGGCCGAGGCGTCGGGGCGGTCGGCGGGCTCCTTCGCCAGCAGGGCGGAGACCAGCTCCGCGAGGGCCTCGGGCACGTCCGCCCGTACGGAGTCCAGGGCGACGGGCGCGTCCTCCAGGTGGCGGCGCATCAACACCCAGGCCTGCTCGGTGCCCGCGAACGGCGGCGCACCCGTCAGCAGGGCGTGCAGCACGCACCCGAGGGCGTACAGGTCGCAGCGGGCGTCGACGTGCTCGCCCCGCCACTGCTCGGGCGCCATGTAGGACGGCGTCCCGAACACCCGGCCGGTGACGGTCAGCCCGCCCGTCGCGTCGGCGGTGCGGGCGATGCCGAAGTCACAGATCTTCAGCCGGCCGTCGGCGAGGAGGAAGAGGTTCGCGGGCTTCAGGTCACGGTGGACCACCTTGCGCTCGTGCGCGGCCGCCAGGGCCTCCGCCGCCTGGAGGGCGAGCCCGATCGCCTCGTGCAGCGCCAGCCCGCGCCCGGGGGTGCGGGCCAGCAGGTGGGCCAGGTCCTGGCCCTCCAACAGCTCCATGACGATGAACAGCCGGTTCTCGTGCTGCCCGATGTCGTGGACGACGGTGATCCCGGGGTGCTGGAGCCGCGCCCCGATCGCTGCCTCGCGGCGGAACCGGCGCAGCAGTTCGTCGGAGGCGTCGAACTCCAGGAGCACCTTGACGGCCACGGCCCGGCCGAGGTCGACGTCGTAGGCCCGCCAGACCTCCCCGATGCCGCCCTGCCCGAGCCGCACATCCAGCCGATACCGCCCGGCCAGCTGCTCTCCCGCCCGCATGGCACCCCCCGCGCTACGTCAACCCCCGTTGTGGCCAGGGGTCATTGTGTAACACGCGCGGCCGACACGAAGCCGCTCCACGCATCGGGGCCGAAGGTGAGGTGGGGCAGGCCGGTGTCCTTGGAGTCCCGGACGTGGATCAGGGCGGGCGTGTGGGCGACCTCGACGCAGTCGTTGATGTCGCCGCTGTCGCTGTAACTGCTCTTGTGCCAGGTGTGGGCAACCTCGACGCAGGAGTCACCTTCGCTGCCATCGCTGTAGCTGCTCTTGAACCAGTGGAGTTCGGAGGTGTGGATCATGTCTCTCCCAGCAGTTCCTCGATGAAGCCGCGCGACTCCAAGGGTGTGAGCGCCTGGGCTCGGATCATCCCATAGCGCAGTTCGAGGATCCGGAGTCGCTTGGGGTCGGTGACAGGCCGCCCAGCGAAGGCCCCTTCTGAGCGCCCGACCGCTGTGCCGTCCCCGAACTTCAGCACTTCGATCCCGCCGTCCATCCCGGCGTGGACCTCGCAGTCGATCGGCATCACCTGGAGGGCTACATGACGCAACCGGCTCACCTCCAGCAGACGTTCGAGCTGTCCACGCCACACCATTGTGCCCCCGATGCGACGGCGTAGGCCCGCCTCTTCCTGGACGATGCTGAGCGAGGGGGCGGGCTTCCGGTCAAAGATGCGACGCCGGGCCATGCGGGCTGCCACGTACCGTTCCACCTCGTCCTGGGAGTAGGCGGGCTGCCGCATTTCGAACAGAGCCTTGGCGTAGGCCTCCGTCTGTAGAACCCCGTGGATTCCATGGATCCGGTACACCCCGATCTCCACCGCCCTCGCCTCCAGCTTCGCGAGGTCCCGAACCTTCTTCGGGTAGCGGACCTGTTCCAGGTCCACCTTCATCGCCGCGATCCGGCCCCTCGCCGCGAGGACCTCGTCCGCCTTGTCCAGGTACTCCGGGCGCGGGATCCGTTTGCCCGCTTCGATCTTGCGGACCAGGTCCTCGCCGTAGCCCACCGCCGTGCCGAAGTCCGCCGCCCTCAGGCCGGCCTCCTCGCGCCACGCCCTGAGCTGGCGGCCGAGCGCGGCCAGCACCGCCGCGCCCTGCTCGTCCTCGGGGTCGAGCTCCCAGCCCGCGTCTTCCGTACCGTCACTGTCCACGCTCATGCGTGCCCACCTCCGACGCACCGAAAATGACTCGACACCCCCTGCCCGTACGGCCTTCGGGACAGCCCGGACAGCGCCGGACAAGCGGCGGACAAAGCCCGGACACGGGGGCGATCCCGCTTCTCACGCTACGCAGCGCGCTCCACGCTGGGTGACGTGAATAGTCAAATCGGTTACTTCGAGAACCAGTTCGTGGCGGTTTTGCCCGCCACGCCGCGCGCCGCCCGGCAGGCGCGGCGGCTCGCCGTGGAGCAGTGCCTCGCGTGGGGGTTGCCGACCGAGGGGGTCGCCCTGGTGGTCGGGGAGTTGGCCGCCAACGCGGTGACCCACGGCCGGGTGCCGGGTCGGGGTTTCCAGGTGGCGCTGATCCGGGGGGAGAGGGCGCTGCGGGTCGAGGTGACGGACACCCGGCGGGACCGGATCCCGGAACCCCGGGACGCGGATCCGGGCGCGGAGGGCGGGCGGGGGCTGGCGCTGGTGGTGGCGGTGGCCGACCGGTGGGGCGTGGAGGCGGGGCCGCCGCCCCGCAAGGTGGTGTGGGCGGAGTGGGACGTGCCCGGTGAGGGGCTCGCACCGTGACGCGGGGAGCCGGGATCCGGTGATCCGGTACGTCCCCTCCGGGGGTGTACCGGAGGCAAGAACCCACCCCTCCCCACCCCACCGTCCCCGCACTCACTCGCGCGGGTGAATCGGCCCAACTGGGCTGGATTTCGCCAGGGTTGGCGGGCATATGCTCGCCCCGCACGCCATACGAAATGAGGCGGCCCTCGGCGGGACAGTAATCCCGGGCGAGGGCCTCACCAAGCAGGAAGCAGGACCTTCCCCATGGCTCTTACGCAGCCTAGCGCGAGCTGTCGCGCGCCGTCCCCTGATCGGGCCGCAAACACCCCGTCCGGGGTCATGCACGTCAACGTCCGGCACCGCGATCACTACGTGGTGGTCGGCAACCACCTCGCCCGGCACCGGCGGTTGTCGCTGGTGGCCATCGGGCTCGGGGTGCACATCCAGTCGCTGCCGGCCGGCTCCCGGGTCGGGATCAAGGTGCTCGCCGAGCGGTTCCCCGAGGGGGAGGTCCGCATCGCCTCCGCCCTGCGGGAGCTGGAGGCGGCCGGGTACCTGGAGCGCCGTCGCGTACGGACGGCGGACGGCCGTCTGGTGACCCGGACGGTGTCCTACAACCGGCCGGACGGGGCCGCCCCCGAACCGCCCGAACCTCCGGAGCCACCCGGGCCGGAGCGGGTTCCGGAGCCGGCCCCGGAGCCGGACCCCGCGCCGGCCCCCGCGCCCCCGCCGGACCCCGTGCCGCCCGTGGCGCGGGAGGCGGGGCGGGCCGCCGTCGACCTGCTCGTGCGGTTGCGCGGGGACGATCCGCGGCTGCTGCTCGGGGAGCGCGACGTACGCCGGCTCGCGCCCAAGGTGGACGCCTGGCTGGAGCGGGGCGCCGACCCCGAGGCGGTGCGGCGCGTGCTCGTGGCGGACCTGCCGGCGGACCTGCGCAGCGCCGCCGGTCTGCTCGGGCACCGGCTCGGCGCGGGGCTCCCGCCGCCCATGCCGCAGGCCCCGCCCCCGCCGTCCGCACGGCGGCCGGCGGTGGACCCGATGCAGAACTGCGACGGCTGCGACCGGGCCTTCCGGGCCCCCGCGCCCGGCCGCTGCCGGACCTGCCCGCCCGAGGACGACCACCCGGGCGCCCCGGCGGCCGCCTGAGGCCTACTCCGTGGCCGCGCGTTCGGCCGCGCTGCGCTCCACGCAGAACTCGTTGCCCTCCGGGTCGGTCATCGTCACCCAGCCGGTGCCGTCGGGCCTGCGGAAGTCGCCGACCGTCTTCGCGCCCAGGGCGAGGAGGCGTTCCACCTCCTCGTCGCGGCCCCGGTCCTGCGGCTGGAGGTCGAAGTGGACGCGGTTCTTCACGCTCTTGCCCTCGGGGACCCGGATGAACAGCAGGTTGGCGCCCGCCGAGGTCACGGTCACCTCCGGGTCGCCCGGGTGGTCGTCGTCGGCGAGGGTGCCGTCGAGGGCCTCCGCCCAGAACCGGGCGAGGGCGTAGGCGTCGGAACAGTCGACGGTGGTGTGGCGCACGAGAGAGCTCATGGCCCGCACTATCGGAGGCCGGGCGAGGGGCTGTCCATCCGTTTGTCTCGGGTGCGTCAGGTCAGCGGGCGTACGAGCCGAGACCGACGAGGCAGTAGACGTACTGGTTCGTGACGACGCCGCCGCGCGTGTAGCGGGCCGAGAAGGAGTACTCCGTCTTCGAGTTGGACTTGCAGCGGTCCATGTCGTCGGTGCCGGGGAAGGTCTCGATCACCTTGTAGTGGGCGTCGGACGCCGAGCAGGGCACCTCGTCCACGTCGTTGACGCGGGTCGGGGTCGTCGAGTCCGGCAGCGTGCCGTTCAGGCAGGTGCCCCGGTCGTACGGGCTGGGCTCGGCGGGAGAGGGGAAGACGGGGGTGGGGAAGGAGTAGGTGGGGGCGTCGGCGGGCGCCGAGGTCGGCGTGGGGTCGGGGGTGGGGGCGACGGTCACCGTGGGCTGCGGGGCCGTGTCGTAGGGCGGCGAGGAGGACTCGGTGGCCGAGGGCGTGGCGGACGAGGAGGAGCCCGCGTTGTCGGAGGTGTCGTCGTCGCGACCGCCGATCGCGACGGCGGCGATGACCACGACGAGCGCCACCGCCCCGGCCACCAGGCAGCCGATCGCGCGGGTCCTGCCGCCCGGGGCGGGCCCCGCGGGGGGCGGCGCGGCGAAGGTCGCGGTCGCGGCGCTCGCGCCCGCCGCCGCGCCCGCTGCCGTGGCGGCGGTGGCCGAGACCCGGATCCGCAGCAGCACCTCCTCGTCGCCGACGCGGGCCCGGACGAGGTCGCCGTCCCGGGCCGGCGGGATGCGCAGGCGGGTGGAGCCCGTCGGCAGGGGGACCGTGATGGTCACCCCGGTGGCGGCCTCCTGTGGGCTGAGGGTCAGGACGATTTCCTGCGAGGACACCGGCTGCTCCAAAGGGTGGGCTACGGAGGCGAGTTGACGGACCACCGGGGATTCTGCCCGGTGCCCCCGCGTCGACGCAGCCGTTCCGGGGCAGAGGTTTCGGCGAGGGGGGCTCGGGTGCGGGGTGTGCAGGTGCGGAGGAGAACGCGTCCGAGGGGTGTTCGCCGGCGGTTACCCGTGCGTAGATTACCGGCGGTAACTCCCGAGCGGCCGAGGAGAAGACGCCCGTGGACCTGGACACCTTCGAACCGAGACTCGTCGAGCCCGTCAAGACCACCGTCGACGGAGTGGTGCGCGAGGTCTCCGTACCCGCGCTCGTACCCCCGCCGACGAGCGGATCCCTCGGGGACCTCCCCTTCGTCAACGCCCGCGAGGAACCCGGCGCGATCGTCCTGTCCCGCAAGGAACGCGACGGCACCTGGCGGGACGTGAGCGCCGCCGAATTCGCCGCAGAGGTGCTCGCCGTCGCCAAGGGGCTCATCGCCGAGGGCCTCGCCGAAGGCGACCGGCTCGCCATCATGGCCCGCACCACCTACGAGTGGACCCTGCTCGACTTCGCCGGATGGGCCGCCGGGCTGGTCACCGTACCCGTCTACCCCACCTCCTCCGCCCTCCAGGTCCGCTGGATCCTCCACGACTCCGCCGCCGTCGCCTGCGCCGTCGAGGACACCGCCCAGGCCCGCATGATCAGCGCCGAGCGCGCGAACCTGCCCGGCCTCGCCCACCTGTGGGAATTCGACACGGGAGCCGTGGCCCGGCTCGTCAAGGCCGGGGAGCACGTGCCCGACGCGGTCGTGCACGCCCGCAGGGCCGCCCGCACCCCCGAATCCGTCGCCACCCTCGTCTACACCTCCGGCACCACCGGCCGCCCCAAGGGCTGCGTGATCACCCACGCGAACTTCTTCGCCGAGGTCGACAACGCCGTGGCCCTGCTGCACCCCGTCTTCACGTCCGCCAGTAGGGAAGCCGCCTCCACCCTGCTCTTCCTGCCGCTGTCCCACGTCTTCGGCCGGATGGTCGCCGTCGGTTGCCTTCGCGCCCGCGTCCGACTCGGCCACGCCCCCAGCATCCAGACCGAGGAACTCCTCGCCGACCTCGCCGGCTTCCGCCCGACCTTCCTCCTCGCCATCCCCTACGTGATGGAGAAGGTCTACAACACCGCCCGCGCCACCGCCGAGAAGATGGGCCGCGCCTCCTCCTTCGACCGGGCCGCCCGCATCGCCCGACGCTTCGGGGAGACCGTCGAGGGCAAGACCCCCGGCCTCGGCCTGCGCCTCGCCCACGCCCTCTACGACCCCCTCGTCTACCGCCGCATCCGCGCCGCCCTCGGCGGGCACGTCCGCTACGTCCTCAGCGGCGGCTCCCCCCTCGGACGCCGCCTCGCCGCCTTCTACACCGGCGCCGGCATCGAGATCTTCGAGGGCTACGGACTCACCGAGACCACCGCCGCCTCGACGGTCACCCCGCCGCTGCGCCCCCGCCTGGGCACCGTCGGCTGGCCCCTGCCCGGCACGTCGGTGCGCATCGCCGACGACGGGGAGGTGCTGCTGCGCGGCGGACACGTCTTCGCCGGGTACTGGAACGTCGCCGCGCACCCGGGCGGCGGCTGGCTGGCCACCGGGGACATCGGCGAACTCGACGCCGACGGCTACCTCACCATCACCGGCCGCAAGAAGGACCTGATCATCACCTCCGGCGGCAAGAACGTCGCCCCCGCCCCCCTGGAGGACTGGCTGCGCGCCCACCCCCTGGTCGGCCAGTGCATGGTCGTCGGGGACAACCGGCCCTACGTCGCCGCCCTGCTCACCCTGGAACCGGACGGGCTCGCGCACTGGCGCCGGATGCACCGCAAGCAGGAGGTGCCCCTGCGCGAGCTGGTCACCGATCCGGAACTGCTGGCCGAGCTCCAGACGGCGGTGGACGAGGCGAACAAGCTCGTCTCGCGGCCCGAGTCCATCCGCCGCTTCACCGTCCTGACGGCCGACTTCACCGAGGCCCGCGGCCACCTCACCCCCTCCCTCAAACTCCGCCGGGACGCCATCGCCCGCGACTACGAGGAGCGGATCGAGGAGCTGTACCGGCGTTCCTAGCGCTGTGAGGGCCCACGGGGCCGGGTGATCGGGGCCGGCCGGGCGAGAGGGCCGGCGGTCGGGTTGGCCGGGCCGGCGGCCGGGTGGGCGAGTGGGCCGGCCTGCGGGCGGGCCGCCGGGCGGGCAGATGGGCGGGCGGCGGTCGGGGGGCGTCCCGGGCGGGGCCCGCTTATGGTGGAGCGGACCGGTCCGGGGGGCCGCGCGAGGCACGAGGAGGTGCCGTGCACCGTTCCCGCCGCCCCCGCGCCGGCCGGCCCCGTACCGGCCCCGCGGCAGCGGCCTGCGCACTGGCCCTCGCCACCCTCGCCACGGCCCCCGCCGCCGTCCCGTCCCCGGCGCCGAAGGCCACCGGCCCCGCCGACCCCCTCGCCCGCTTCCACGAGCAGCGCCCCCGCTGGGGCCCCTGCCCCGAGCGGCGCGCCTCCGCCGAGATGCGGTGCGCCGCCCTGACCGTGCCCCTCGACCACGCCGACCCCGCCAAGGGCACCACCCGGGTGGTCCTCGCCCGCATACCCGCGACCGGCCCCGCCCACCGCCGCCTGGGCCCGCTCCTGCTGAACTTCGGCGGCCCCGGCGGATCCGGGGTCGCCGCGCTCGCCGCCGGGGCCGCCGACTTCGCGAAGCTCGGCGAACGCTACGACCTCATCGGCTTCGACCCCCGCGGCGTCGGCCACAGCGACGGCATCTCCTGCGGCGACGGCCACGACCCGGCCGACGGAGTCCCGGCCGACGGGGACGCGGCCGAAGGGGCCACGGCCCCGGACGCCGACGCGCAGCTGGCCGCCCTGCGCGCCCACGCCGCCCGCTGCGCGCGCCACTCCGGGCCCGTCCTGCCGTACGTCGGCACCGTCAACGTCGCCCGCGACATGGATGTCGTACGCCGCGTCCTGGGCGGTCGCAAGCTCGCCTACCTCGGCTTCTCCTACGGCACCCGCCTCGGCGCCGTGTACGCCGCGCTGTTCCCCCGCGACACCGGCCGGATGGTCCTCGACGGGGTCGACACCCTCTCCGAGCCGCTCGTCGAGCAGGCCCTCGTCTCGGCGCGCGGCCAGCAACGCGCCCTCGACAACTTCCTCGTCTGGTGCGCGCACCGCCCCGGCTGCGTCTACGGCACCAACACCCGCACCGCCAAGGAGGAGGTCGACGCCCTCGTGGAGCGGCTCGACCGGGCGCCGCTCATCGGACAGGACGGCTCGCACTTCACCGGGGCCGACGCCACCGCCGCCATCGCCGCCGCCCTGTACTCCCGCGCGCGGTGGCCCGCCCTCGCGGACGCCCTCGCCGCGGCCGAACACCGCGGCGACCCCGTCGGCCTCCTCCAACTGGGCGGCCCCGCCGAACCGCCGCCCGAGGACGACGACGGCCCCTCCCCGGTGCCCGCCGACAACGGGGCGGCCGCCCTGACCGCCGTGAACTGCGCCGACGACCCGGACCGGAGCGGCGACAAGGCCACCCCGCAGGCCCTGGAGAAGGAACTCCTCGCCCTGCGCCCCGCCTTCCTGGAGGCGTCGAGGATCTTCGGCCCGTACCAGTTGGGGTCCGTCCTGGCCTGCCACGGCCGCCCCGCCGGAACCGACTTCATCCGCCGGATCGACCACCCGGGCGCCCCGCGCATGCTGCTCGTCGGCACCCGGGGCGACCCGGCGACCCCGTACGAGTGGACGGAGGAGACGGCCCGCCGGCTCGGCTCGGCGGTGATCATCGACAACAAGGGCGAGGGCCACACCGGCTACGGGCAGACCCGCTGCGTCACCGGCTACGTGAACGACTTCCTCCTCGACGGCCGCCTCCCGAGCGGCACCCGCTCCTGCCCGGCGGAGGACTGAGCCGGCCGGGGACCGGGCGCCCCCGCCCGACGGGGCCCGTCAGCAGTCGGGGCGCGAGGGACGGTCCGCGAAGCGGTCCGCCAGCCAGTTCCCGACCGTCAGGGAGTGCGTGATGACCCCGCTGACGTGCTCACCGAGCCAGATCGTGTCGAACCGCACGTCCGCGCCCCGCGCGCACCACTCGGAGCGCAACCGCCGGCCCGTCGCGTACGGGATCAACTCGTCCCCGACCGCGTGGTACTGGAGCACGGGCGCCGCCGGAGCGGTCCGGCCCAGCCGGCTCTGGTTCAGGCGGGCCCGCCAGTCCGGCCGGTCGAGCGGGTTGCTCGTCGTCAGGTCGGAGATCCGCTTGAAGGCCCCGGCGACCGCGTCGACGGCGACGCAGTTCTCCTTCATCCCCGCCACCAGCGCCCGGCCCGCCGGATTCAGGTAGGAGTCGAGCTTCAGCTCGGGGAACGCCGCGTCCTGCCCGGCCGCCGCCATGAAGATCAGCCCCGATCCGAGGGAGCCGTCGTTGAAGTCGGCCACCTCCAGGAGGTCCGCGGGGACCCCGCCCGTCGCCGTGCCCTTCACGTTCAGCTCCGGCGCGTACGAGCCCTGCAACTCGGCGGCCCAGGCGCTCGCCTGGCCGCCCTGGGAGTAGCCCACGATCCCCACGGGAGCGTCGGCGGACAGGCCCGCCTCGGGGAGGCGTACGGCGGCGCGGGCGGCGTCCAGCACCGCGTGACCGGCCGAGGGGCCGACGGTGTAGGTGTGCGTGCCCGGGGTGCCCAGGCCCTCGTAGTCGGTGACCACCACGGCCCAGCCGCGCTGGGTGTACTGCTGGATGAGGTTGGCCTCCATGGAGGTGCCGTGCGGCAGGTTGGCGCTCGGCGCGCAGGAGTCGCCGAGGCCGACGGTGCCGACCGCGTAGGTGATGAGGGGGCGCGGGCCGGTGCGGCCGTCCTGCGGGACGATGACGGTGCCGGAGACCACGTTGGGGGCGCCGTCGGCGGTGGTCGAGCGGTAGTGGACCTTCCAGGCCCTGGTGCCGGTGGGCTGCCCCGGCAGGGGGTGGAAGGCGGACGGGGCGCTGGAGACCAGGTCGCCGGGGGCCTTGCCGGCGGCGGTCGTGCCGGCGGCGGTGGGGTCGGCGTGGGCGCCGGTCGCCGGGATCCAGGCCGTGACGGCCAGGACGACGGCGGTGGCCAGGGTGGTGCCGGTGCTTCGGACGCGCATGGCGGCTCTCCCGGGGGTCCGGTGTGGGGGTGGGTGAGGCGAAGGTAGTGACCGACCAGTCGGAATGTGCCTGACCGGACAGCTCACCTTTCCTGACCCGGACTCCCCACACCGGTCGGCCGCGCCGACGCGGGCGGACCGCTCGCCCGTGAGGACGAGGCCCGGAGCCGTGGAGACGATCTAGAAGTGCGGCAGGACGAAGTCGTAGCCCTGCATCCCGTGCGCGTTGCCCGCCGGGCAGCGGCCGTTGGTCGGGTAGCCGTAGTAGTAGAGGCCGTAGCACTTCGGGCAGAACCGCCAGTTGCGCTGGGTGCCGGCCGTCTGCGGGACGTCGTGCGGCAGCACGAAGTCGTAGCCCTGCATGGCGTGCGCGTTCCCGGCCGGACAGCGGCCGTTGTCCGGGTAGCCGTAGTAGAACATCCCGTAACACTTGGTGCAGAAGCGCCAGTTCCGCTGCGCCGTCGCGGTCTCCGGCACGTTGTACGGGAGGTTGAAGTCGTAGCCCTGCGCGTCGTGGCCCGCGCCCGCCGGACAGGCGCCGTCCGTGGGGTAGCCGCGGAAGAACATGCCGTAGCACTTCGTGCAGAACCGCCAGTTCGACTGGTTCGCACGGACCCCCGCCGCCGCCGGGCCGGCCGCCGCGCCCGTCGCCCGTCAGCCCGGCCGCCGCCACGCCCAGGGCGCGCGTCAGGACCGCCCTGCGGCCCGGCCCCGCGCCGCTCCCACTCCCGCCGTCGCCCGCGCCCGCGTCCTCGCCCCGCGTCAGGAAGCCCATGAGTCCACCTCTCCACCGGTGAAACCGTCTGCGAAGCCCGAGCGGGCGTTCGCCACGCCGAGTATCCGGGCCGTCGCTTTGCGTGGTCAACGGCGATCGGATGCGTGGGGGAGCGAGCCCGTACGCGGCCCCGCGCGCCGCCGGCGCCCAGCCTTCGGCTACGCCCCCGACGCGATCCGGTACGCCCCCGGAGTCGTCCCCGTCCAGCGGCGGAAGGCCCGGTGGAAGGCGGTGTCCTCGGAGAAGCCCAGCCGGGCCGCGAGCTCCGCGATCGGCTCCCGACCCTCGGTCAGGCCCGCGATCGCCGCGTCCCGCCGCACCTGGTCCTTGATCCCCCGGAAGGAGGTGCCCTCCCCCTGGAGGCGGCGCCGCAGCGTCGCCGGGGACACCGCCAGGCGGGCCGCCACCTCGCCCAGTTCCGGCAGCCGCGGCGCCTCGCGCAGCCGGTGCGTCAGGGTCCGGCGTACCTGCTCGGCGACCGTCGTCGCGTACTCGGGACGGGCCAACAGGTCGAACGGGGCCCGGCGCAGCATCGCGTCGAGCTCCGCCTCGTCCCGCACGAGCGGCGCGGTCAGGCAGCGCGCGTCGAAGGTCGCGCCCGTCCGGTCGGCGCCGAAGCCCACCGGGCAGCCGAACAGCGCCGCGCACTCCCGTGCGTGCGGCGGCGCCGGATGGGCGAACGACACCCGCTCCAGGGGGATGCGCCGGCCGATCAGCCAACTGCTCAACCGGTGCCAGATCGCGAGCACGCACTCGCCGACGAACCGCTCCTCGTCCCCGTCGAAGGCGTCGGCGACCGTGAACCGGGCCCGCGCGCCCGCCACTTCGAGCGCGAGCGTCGGCCCGCCGGGGAACAGCCCGTAGAAGACCACCGCCCGCCGCGTCGCCGCCTCCAGGTCGCGACAGCCCAGCGAGGCGTGGCACATCATCGCGAACGTGCCCGGCCGGCTCGGCAGCGGGGCCAGGCCGAGGAACTCGTCGCGCGTCGTGCGGTACAGGGCCCGGAACAGCCGGGCGAACTGCGCCGCCGTGACCCGCGCCCGGTCGTCGCCGAGCAACAGCGGCGCGATCCGCGCCTCCTGGAGCAGCGGTACCGGATCGACGCCCGCCCGCCGCACCCCCGCGAGGACGGCCCGGACGTGGTGGACGGTGACGGTCCGCCGGCCCGTGGCGGCGCCGGCCGGCGTGGCGCTTCCCGCAGCCCTCTCCATGCCCCGACGGTAGCCGCGATGAGCGCCGCGGTCAGCGGTGCCGGCGCCTCCGGTCGCCGCGCCGCGCGGAGATCGCCCGCTGCTACGCCGCCGAAATCGACGCGCTCTGCGGCTGAGGCCCAGGGTTGAATGGCCGCCATGACCGCCACTGACCCCACTGACCCCACGGACCCCATGGACCCCATGGACCCCACGGACCCCGTGAACCCCTGGAAGACCCGCTGGACCTGGGAGCGGGAGATCCCCCTGCGCTTCGTCGTCGTCGAGGAGCGGGAGACCCCCGAGGGGGACCCTGGAGAGCTGCGGGTGCTGGCGAAGTGCACGGCGGTCGAGGGGCTGTTCGCCGAGCCGCCGGTGCCCCCGAGGGAGGAACTCGTCCTCTTCGGGTGCGCCCCCGAGGGAGCGCTGCTCGCCGCGATCGAGGGCGCGAACGGCGGCCGGGCCGGCGACCTGTGCCTGGACGTGAGCCTGGGCGGCGAACGGGTGTGGGGGTGGAGCTACCTGCTGCACGACGTGGTCGTCACCGACTTCCAGCGCGACCCGAAGGACCCCGCCCGCTTCGACGTGGCCGTCGAGGTCGGCGTCGAGGCGCCCGAATGGTCCTTCGGCCGCCCGTCCGCCTCCCGCCAGGAGCAGATGACGTACGTCCTGTACGACGCCTCCGACCGGCGCCAGGAGCCGAACGGCACCTGCGAGGCGGTGCCGGGCCTGTTCGCCGGCGGCCCCGACCGCCGGGGCATCCCCGAGGACTCCCACGTGCTGCGGCTGCTGGGCTGCGAGGTGGACGACCGCGCGCTGTGGGAGTGGTCCGCGCGGGGGCGGGTGGAGATCCTGGCGGTCGACCGGACCGGCCGCGTGCTCACGGGCCGCTACCTGTCCGTGCACGTCATGGAGGAGGAGCCGTGCGACCGGGGCGACGGCCTGCGCGACGTGACGGCGATCGGCCGGATCAAGGAGCGGCCGGTCCCGGAGGTCGAGGCGCTGTGGCGGCTGTGGGAGGAGGGGCGCCCCACCACGCCGGGCCTGTGGCGGGAGTTCCCCGACGCCCTGCACGGCGAGTGGCTCGACCTGGCGGTGCCGGAACCCGACGGGCCCCGGACGGGCGACGCCCGTCACCTCGACGGCGCCGCGGTGACCGGCCACCACGCCCTCTACTGCGCGCTCGGCGAGGCCGTCAACGGCCCCGGCGGCTCCTACGGCCGCTGCTGGAACTCCCTCTTCGACGCCCTGTCCGGCTGCTACGAGGCCTGCCCCACCCCGCCCTTCACCCTCGTCTGGCACGACTTCGAGGCCTCCCGACTGGCCCTCGCCGACGCGGGCAACACCCCGGACGTCTCCTACGCCGAGGAGGTCGTGGGCCGGCTGCGCGACTTCGGCGTGACCGTCGAACTGCGCTGACGGGCCACCGCCCGGGCCCCGCGGCCCGCGCCCCGCGCCCTACCGCAGGGCCCGCCCCAGCCGGAGCAGGCCCTCGGCTATCTCCGCCGGGGTGTGGGTGGTGAAGGACAGTCGCAGCGTGCGCGGATCGGGGGAGCCCGTGAAGAAGGGGGCGCCGGGCACGTACGCCACGTCGTGGGCGACGGCGGACTTCAGCAGCGCCCCCGCGTCGTACCCCTCGGGCAGGCGGGCCCAGACGAACATGCCGCCCTCGGGGCGGTTCCACTCGGAGCCGGCCGGGAGCGCCCCGCCCAGTCCCGCCAGGAGGGCGTCGCGGCGCTCCCGGTAGGCCTCCTTGACCCGGGCGACGTGGGCGTCGAGGTCCCGGGTGGCGAGGTAGTGGGCGGCGGCCAGCTGGTCGACGGTCGAGGTGTGCAGGTCGGCCGCCTGCTTGGCGACCACGGCGGCACGGCGCAGCGCGGCCGGGGCCCGCAGCCAGCCCAGGCGCAGCCCGGGGGCCATCACCTTGGAGAAGCTGCCGAGCAGCGCCGTGCGGTCCTCGGCGCCGGGGTGGGCGGCGATCCACGGCTCGTGGGAGCCCTCGTAGCGCAGGTCCCCGTACGGGTCGTCCTCGATCAGCCACAGTCCGAGGCGGGCCGCGATCCGGGCGACCTCGGCCCGGCGCGCGCCGGGCAGGGTGCGGCCGGTCGGGTTCTGGAAGGTGGGCACGGTGTAGAGCAGCTTGGGCCGCTCCCGGGCGACGGTCTCGGCGAGGGCGTCGGGCAGCAGCCCCTGCCCGTCGCAGGGGACGGCCACGACCCGGGCCCCGGCGAGGGCGAAGCACTGGAGGGCCGCGAGGTAGGTCGGGTTCTCCACGAGGACGGTGTCGCCGGGCTCGATCAGGGTGGCGGCCAGGAGGGTCAGGCCCTGCTGGGAACCGGTGGTGACGAGGAGGTCGTCCGCCGTGCCGGCCAGGCCCCGGGCGCCGACGCGGGCGGCGACGGCCTCGCGCAGGGCGGGGGAGCCCTCGGTGGTGGAGTACTGGAGGGCGCGGGCGGCGTCGGGGCCGTCGAGGACGGCCTCGTAGGAGGCGCGCAGTCCGGCGGTGTCGAAGAGTTCGGGGGCGGGCAGGCCACCGGCGAAGGAGATCACCCCGGGGCGTTCGGTGAGCGCCAGGATCTCGCGTACGGGCGAGCCGCCGGTGGAGCGCGCGCGGGCGGCGAAGGCGGGCAGTGCGGCGGCGGGTGCGAGGGGCATGGGGGCTCCTTCGGGTGGCGGGTGGCGGCAGCCTAACGAGGAAAGGTGCAGAGGGCACCTACCTGTCCACGGAGTGAACGGCGCCCGCCCCCTCCTCATCTGACGCTGCATCAGTTAGACCGGTGGCATGACGACGACAGAGGGACAGGGGCGTCGGGCCGAGGGCCCCGGCGCCGAGGACACCCGCGCCGACGACTACGCGGCGCTGGCGGCGGTCGGCCCGTACGGGGTCCACCCGGGCCACGCGCTGATCACGATGGTGGAGCCGCACCCGGGCCACGAGTACGCCTACAACCGCTGGTACGAGGACGACCACTACTACGCCGGCGCCATGGCCATGCCCTGGATGTACGCCGGCCGCCGCTGGGTCGCCACCCGCGACCTCCAGGAGCTGCGCTACCCGGAGAAGTCGGCCGTCGCCCAGCCGGTCACCGCCGGCTGCTACCTGTCGACGTACTGGGTGACCGAGGGCCGCTACGACGAGCACATGAAGTGGACGGTCGGCATCAACAAGCGGCTGAACCGCGACGGGCGCGTCTACCGGGACCGCACCCACGTCTTCACGGCCTTCCAGGACCACGAGGCGACGGTCTACCGCGACGGCGCCGCCGGCCCCCGCGACTTCCACGCCCTGGACCACCCCTACGCCGGGCTCGTGCTCCAGGTCGTCGACGCCGACGGGCCCGAGGGCCGGGCGGAGCTGCTCGAACGGCTGCGTTCGCGGATCCTGCCCCAGCGGCTGAACGATTCTCCGGCGGCGATGGTGACCGTCTTCCGGCCCACGCCGCTGCCCGGGGACCGGATGACCTACGTCAAGCAGGTCGAGGGGGTCGACACCCGCCTCACCCTGCTGTGGTTCCTCGAAGCCGACCCGCGCACCTGCTGGGACCGCTTCCAGGGCCTCGACGAGGAGATCGCGCGGTCCGGGTCCGGGTCCGGGTCGGGCTCCGGATCGGGCTCGGGGCGGGTGGAACTGGTGGCGCCGTTCGTTCCGACGGTCCCGGGGACGGACCGTTACGTGGACCGCCTGCGCTGAACGCCGGGGCCGGCCCGCCTGGCGGTCGGGCCGGCCTTCACGACGTCGGCGCCGCGGGTGTGGCCGAGCCCCCTCGGCCAGGACGGCGGGCCGGTCGAGAGGGCTTCGAAGGTGGGGATGTGGGGGGAGACGTTCAGACGAGCCGGCCCTCGGTGACGCCGGTGACGAAGGAGGACCAGGACCCCGGCGCGAAGGTCAGCGCCGGACCGTCCTGCACCTTGGAGTCGCGGACCGCGACGGTCTCCATGACGGGGGACTTGACCTCGACGCAGGCTCCGTTTCCGCCGGAGTAGGAGGACTTGGTCCAGTTGTCCGTGGCGCCCTGACGAATAGCCATGATGTTCTCCGGTTCAGCGAGTAGTTCCGGTTGCGCCCGCCGGACCCTTCCCCGGCTGACGTGATCGACGCTACCCGCACCTCTCCACGGGTGACGGAGGCATTCACTCGACCGGGTGGCATATTCCATTCGGGCCTTCTGTGGCCGGGGAGTGACGGTGTACGGTGCCCGCCCCCGCGACCCCACCGGCCACAGGGGCCCCTCCGCTTACGCCTTGGAGGCGTACTGGTCGATGATCTCGGAGATGAACTGCCGGGTCTGATCGACGTTGAGCGCCTGCGCGCGCAGGTGCTCGTACATCACGCTGTACTTCTGGACGTCGTTGGCCTTCTCCAGGTACAGGTCGCTCGTGACGCCCTCGATGTAGACCACCGTCGAGTCCGAGGCGTCCGGGAACTCCAGGATCGCGTACTGGCCGTTGACCCCCGGGTGCGCGCCCATCGAGAACGGCATCACCTGCACGGTGATGTACGGCTGCTCGGACTGCTCTATCAGGAACTCCAGCTGCCGGATCATCAACTGCGGATCGCCCACGTGCCGGCGCAGCGCGGCTTCGTCGATCACCGCCCACAGCCGCAGCGGCCCGACCTCCGGGTTGTTGTTGTCCGTCTCGGACAGCCGCTTCTGGCGGTGCATGCGGACCTGGACGCGCTTGTCCACGTCGGCGGGCGCCGTCTCCGGCAGCGCGCCGCGGATCAGGGCCTGGGCGTAGTCGGGGGTCTGGAGGAGCCCCGGCACCATCTGGGGCTCGTAGGTGCGCAGGCTGGCGGCGTCCGTCTCCAGGCCGATGTAGACGCTGTACGGGATGTCCCCGAAGGCGTGCCACCAGCCCTGCTGGCGGGAGTCCTTGGCCATCTGCATGAGCGAGTCCACGAGACGGGGGTCCTCGACCTCGTACACCTCGCACAGGTCCCGCACGTCGCGCTGGCTGATGGAACGGCGGCCGTTCTCCAACCGGCTGATCTTCGATTGGGAGACGAGGAGGCGCTCGGCGACCTGCTCGGCCGTCATGCCCTTGTCCTCGCGGAGCTTGCGCAACTCCATGCCCAGTCGGCGGCGTCGGACGGTGGGATTGACATTGGACGCCACGGGAACGGCACCTCCGCCTTCTTCTGTCGCTGTCTCGCTGCGTTTCTGATGTTCAGCAGACTGCCACCGAAGGGTGCGATACCGCTGGGGAACGGGAAATCGGGAACCGCGGGCGCACCGGCGCGAACGCGCGGGCGTACGGCGCGTGGACGTACGGCGGGCGTCCGGACGTACGGCGCGTACGGGCGTACGGCGCCGACGCGCGGACGCGCGGGGCGGTGGGACCGGAAGGTCGGCCCCACCACCCCGCGCGGTGGATCGGTGCGTGCTGAACCCGCGTGCGGTGGATCAGTGCGCGGCGACCCGCGCCATCGCGCCCGTACGACGCGGTTGCATCGGTACGCCGGCGCTGCCGGACGCGGCCCGGGCCGGCGGCGGTGCCGCGGCGCGGTCACGACGCGGCTGTGCCGCCACACCGTTCTGGACGTCCATGACGGCGTGCGCCACCAGACCGCCCATCGGGTCGTGCCGGATCAGGTCCCGCAGCCGGGACCTGGACGAACGCCCCTCGTTGCCGGGGTACAGGTGCTTGCCGAGTCCGACCGCGTGGGCCAGCGCGGCGAGCGCCGCGGTCCGCGGGTCCGGCGGTACGCCGGTGCGGATCGCACTGTCCAGCCGGGCACGGATCTCCCGGCTGATCGCCGTATCGGTCGCCTGGTAGCGAGTCGTCGGCAACACCCCGCACATCTGGCCCGCGACGGCATGCACCATGCCGCAGCGCTCCAGGTGCGCGAGGTAGATCTGGCGCAGCCCCAGTCGGGGCCCGCCGATCCAGTGGACCGCCCGTACCGGGCTGCCGCGCCTGCGCAGCAGTTCCAGTGCGGAGTCCAAAGTCGGATCTCCTGTCGGCCGTGGCATCACCACGGCGATACGATCCCCGTCAGGGGCTATCCGTCCTGCCAGAGCCAGCTCCACTAGCTGTGCCCCGGCCAGGCCGAGGTCGAGCGACTGCGGCTGCGCCGTGGTACCCGTGGCCGGGTCCAAGGCGAGCAGCAGAAGCTCCTCCGGAATTGTTCTGCGGCTCCTGCCCATCCATGCCTCCCCGCGTGGATGAGTGACAGGGTGACGCCTCTCACATTCATCTGTCGAGAGTGCCTGGTCGCTTTGTAGGGGAACCAGCATCTATGTCGTTCTCGTCTAGCACGTGGGCGATGCCCCCGAGACGGGACACTGTTAGACGGTTCGGACAGCGGCCGGACGGCGATCGAGGAGGAACGGTGGCGGGCGAGTCCCCCGACAAGTCGGTAGATGAGGGAGCGCCGGGGGCGGCGGAGTCCTCCGCGGAACAGGACCCGAGGTTCTCGGTCTTCCAGCCGCTGAAACGTCGTGACCCGCTGAAGGAGGCGGTGGCCGCCTGGGTGGCGACCGCCGAGCCGTCGCGGGCGCCGGCCGAGGACGCCGAGGGCGACTCCGAGGCCGGGTCGGGCGCGCGCACCGGGTCCACCGACGCCGCGGGCTCCGGGGCGAAGCCCGAGGTGAAGTCCGGGGTGAAGTCCGGGGCGAAGCCCGACGCGAAGTCCGATGCGGAGCCCGAGGCGAAGCAGGCCGGGGGTGCGGGTTCCGACGCGTCCTCCTCCCGGGCGGACGCCGCCCCCGCTTCCGCTCCGGCCCCCGCCGTGGTCCGCCAGTCCCCGGGCCCGGACCCGCGTACGGAAGGTTCCGCTTCCGCCGGATCCGGTGCGGCCGCCGCCTCCGGGTCGCGCGCGCCGAAGCCGGAGGCAGAGGATTCCGCTTCCGCCCCCGCGAAGGCGCCCGACACCGAGCGCACGGCCGTGTTCCGCGCCGTGCGCCCGACCCCCTCCACCCCCGCGCCCGAGGCCGACGACGACGCCACCGAGGCCGCCGACTCCGCTGACGAGCCGGCTCCGGCCGCCTCGCCCCAGGCCGGGAAGAAGCCCGTCGCGGACGAGCGCACGGCGGTGTTCCGTACGGTCAGGCCGGGCTCGCCCGCACCGACCGCCGACCGGCCGGAGGGCGACGCGCAGGACGCGGGGAAGACCGACGCGCGCACCGCCGTCTTCCGCGCAGTGAAGCCGGGCTCGCCCGCGCCCTCTGCGTCCTCCGCTTCTGACGAGGCCGCCCCCGAGGCGAGGAAGAAGCCGGTCGACGGCGAGCGCACGGCGGTGTTCCGTACGGTCAAGCCGGGTGCGCCCGCGCCGGCCGCCGACCGGTCCGACAAGCCTGAGGTGGCCGACAAGCCCGAGGTGGCCGACAAGCCCGAGGTGGCCGCGAAGCCCGAGGTGGCCGAGAAGGCGGAGAAGGCCGAGAAGTCGGGCGCCGCCGACAGCGAGCGGACCGCCGTCTTCCGTACGGTGAAGCCCGGTCAGGCCGCGCCCACCGCCGAGAAGGGCCAGAAGGCCGAGAAGGCCGACACGACCGAGGGGCCCGACAAGGCCGAGAAGGCCGAGAAGGGCGAGGAGTCGGGGGCCGCCGACAGCGAGCGGACCGCCGTCTTCCGTGCCGTGAAGCCCGGTTCGGCGCCCGACCCGAGGGCCGCCGGCGGTCCGGCGGAGGGTCCGAAGAAGCCCGCCGCGGGCGGCGACGACCGCACCACCGCCTTCCGCGCCGTCAAGGCCGACTCCGATTCCGCTTCCGATTCCGCTTCCGCCGAGACGAAGCCCCCGTTCCCCGGCAGGCCGGCGGCGAAGGCCGCCTCCGGTTCGGCCCCCGCGGAGTCCGACGGCGAGCGCACCGCCGTGTTCCGCGCCGTCAAGCCGGGCGCGCCCGCGCCGACGGACGCGGACAAGGACCGGGGCAAGGACGGCAAGGACGGCAAGGGCGGGGACGGCCGCGCCCCCAGCACCTTCGTACCGCTGCGCGGCGACGGCGAGAAGCCGGCCGCGCCGAAGCCCGCGCCCGCCCCCAAGGCCGCCGCAGGACCCGTGCCCACCCCCGCGGCCGCGCCCCCGGCGCCGCCCCGGATCGACCCCAGTGAGCGCACCACCCAGCAGCCGCTGCCGCCCAGGCCGCCGCTCGACATGCTGGCTGACCTCACCAACAACCCGCCCCCGCCGCCGTCCCCGATGCGGACCGCGCTGCGGCGGGTCAAGATCTACGCCCCGATCGTGGTGCTCCTGGCGATCGTGCTGGCCGTCGTGCAGTTGGTGCGCCCGCTGCCCGCGCCGAAGCTCGTGCTGACCGCGGAGTCCACGTACACCTTCCCCGGCGGCAAGCCGGAGCTGCCCTGGCCCACCGAGGGACAGGCCTCCATGGCCGCCGCCGGCCTCGGCACGATCGGCAGCTCCGGCGAGCAGAAGCCGGTGCCGATCGCGAGCGTCACGAAGTCGATGACTGCGTACATCATCCTGCGCGACCACCCCTTCAAGAAGGGGGAGAAGGGCGCGATGATCGACGTCGACAAGACGGCGGAGATCGAGGGGCAGAAGGACAAGTCCGACAACGAGTCGACCCTCAACACCGTTCAGGAGGGCGACAAGATCTCGGAGTACGACGCGATCGCCGCCCTGATGATCCCGTCGGCCAACAACATCGCGCGGCTGCTCGCGCGGTGGGACTCCGGTTCCCAGGAGGCGTTCGTCAAGAAGATGAACGAGACCGCCAAGGAACTCGGCATGACCAACACCACCTACACCGACCCCTCCGGCCTGGACGCGACCACGGTCAGCACCGCCGAGGACCAGGTGAAGCTCGGCCTGAAGATCGTCGAGATGGACGCGCTGGTGGACATCACCCGCAAGCCGAGCTGGGTCGACCCGAAGGGCAAGACCTGGCCGAACTGGAACCGTCTGGTCCCGTTCAACGACTCGCTCGGCATCAAGACCGGTACGACGACCAAGGCGGGCGGAAACCTCCTCTTCGCCGCGCAGAAGAAGGTCGGCGACACCAACCAGCTGATCGTCGGCGCGGTCCTCGCCCAGCACAAGCCCCCGATCATCGACAGCGTCATCAACGCGAGCCGCACCCTCCTGGTCGCCACGCAGAAGGAGATCCAGGGCGCGCCGGTGGTCAAGAAGGGCGCGGTCGTCGGCTACGTCGACGACGGCCTCGGCGGCCACACCCCGGTCGTCGCCACCGCCGACGTGCAGGCGGTCGGGTGGCCGTCCCTGAAGGTCGAGCTCAAGCTGGGTGACGGCGGGACCCCGATCCCGGAGTCGGCCAAGGCCGGCACCCCGGTGGGCGTGCTGACCGTCGGCGAGGGCGCCAGTCAGGTGAAGGTGCCCGTGGCCCTCAAGAGCGAGCTGTCCTCGCCGGGCGTCGGCAGCAAGCTGACCCGGATCGGATGACGAGACGGGCACGGCCGCGGCGCCCCGGGCAACCCCGGGGCGCCGCGGCACGTCCGATGAGTCGGGATCCGCGACCGGGTCCCGCGTCCGTGGTCCGTACGTCGGGGAGGGAGTGCCGGTCGTGAGCACAGTCGAGCGCCCGGACCACCGGGCCGGCGACGACCGGCCGTCCGGGCCGTCCGGGGCGTCCGGGGCGTCCCCCGCCGGACCCGAGGACGGCATGGACGCCTCCGGGCAGCCCTCCGGGAGCCTCTCCCGGCTCTCCGGGGCGCTCGTGGTGGCCCACCGGCACCCGGTGGCCGTGGCGACGGTCCTGGCCGCCGTCCTGCACGTCGTCTGGTTCTTCTGCTTCGCCAACAGCGGCGGGGACCTGGCGGCGCAGGACGCGTGGGCGGAGTTCGTGGGCCGGCACCCCGACACCGCGTACAACCTGGCCTGGTACGGGGGCATGCACCCCGTCTCGTACAGCGTGATCTCCCCGTACCTCATGCACGTGCTGGGCGTACGGACCACGATGATGATCGCCGGGACCGCCTCCGCCGCCCTCCTCGCGCTGATCCTCACCCGCTGCCGAGGCGCGGTCCGCCGCCCCCTGTGGCCGGCCCTCGCCGGGGTCTACGGGCTGTTCTGCAACGCCCTGTCGGGCCGGGTGACCTTCGGCCTCGGCGTGCTGTTCGCGCTCGGCGCCGTCACCGCCGTGTTCTGCCTGCCGCGCCGGTGGGCCGGGCGCCGCTGGGCCAAGGGGGCCGTCGCGGCGCCGCTCGCCGCCCTGGCCACCGCCGCGAGCCCCGTCGCCGGACTGTTCCTCGGGGTGGTCGCGGCCGCGCTGTTCCTGACCCGGCGGCGGCCGGCGGCGTACGTCCTCGGGCTGCCGCCGGTGGCCGTGGTGGGCCTGTCGGCCTGGCTGTTCCCGTTCTCGGGGACCCAGCCCATGAAGCTGGGCTCGGCCTGGCTGCCGTTCCTCTTCGGGCTGGCCGTCGCCCTGCTCGTACCGAAGGCGTGGCGCACGGTGCGGGTCGCGGCCGGTGTGTACGCCCTCGGCGTGTTCCTGACCTGGGCGATCGACTCCCAGGTCGGTTCGAACGTCACCCGCCTCGTGATGCTCTTCGGCGGCGCCGCGCTGCTCGCGGCCCTCCCGTACACGGCCGCGCGCTCGTGGCGGCGACGGGCCGTCGTGCTCGCCGTCGTCGGGCTGAGCGCCTGGATCACCACCAACAGCGTCACCGACATCGTGCGGACCACCCCGGTGGCCGCCTGGAACCGGGAGCTGGCCCCGCTGGTCGACCAGCTGAGGAAGGCGGGCGCCGACCGGGGCCGCGTCGAGGTGGTCCCCGCCAGCAGCCACCGGGAGTCCTCGGCCTTCCCCGCGTACGTCAACCTCGCGCGCGGCTGGAACCGCCAGGCCGACCTGGAACGCAACCCGATCTTCTACGAGGCCACCCTCAGCGCGGACGCCTACCGGGCCTGGCTGGAGCGCTGGGCCGTGCACTACGTGGTCCTGCCTGCGGACAAACCCGACTCGGGGGGCGTGACGGAGGCGAAGCTCGTGCGCGGGGGGCTCCCGTACCTCCGGGAGGTGTGGGGCGACGAGAACTGGCGCCTGTTCGCGGTGGAGGACCCGACGGAGCTGGTGTCCGGGCCCGCGAGCGTGGTGCGGGCCGGCGCCGACCGGCTCGTGATCGACGTACGGGCGCCGGGGCGGGTGCTGGTGCGGATCCCGCACTCGCCGTGGCTGGGGCTGGTGGACGCCGCGGGGAAGGCCGTACCGCCCCCGCAGGAGACGTTCGCGTCGAGGGCGCGCGGCCCGGCCGCGGTGCCGAAGGACTACGCGAACACGTCCGGCTGCCTCTTCAAGGCGGCCCCCGACGCGTTCGGCGACGTGTGGACGGAGCTGCTGGCCCCGGCCCCCGGCGAGTACCGGGTGGCCGCGAAGTACCAGCTCCCGCGGGGTACGCCGTGCCCCGACGAGCTGGTCAACCACACCCTGGGCACCCCGGAGCGGCCGACGCCGCCACGCCCTTGATCGGCATTCTTTGCACACCGCCCGGGTGCGATGGGCGGGATGTCTGCATACGATCCCAGTAGTCCGATTGGGTGCTTCCCGAGGGAGTTGACGACGGGATGAGCAAAGAGCAGAAGCGGGACGTCCGCGAGGTCATCGCGAAGGCGGCGGAGCAGCTCCAGGTGCCGCGCGCGCAGGGCCACGGCTTCGAAGGGCCGGTCAGGAGCAAGGTCAAGGGCGGTGCCCACACGAAGGCGGCCCTGAAGCGGGCCGGCACCCCCCAGGGCGACCGGATCGGCGAACGCAGCAGGGGCCTGAGCTGACGCGACCGCGTGACGATCGGTCTCCGCCCTCCCGGCCCGCCGGGAGGGCTTTCGGCGCCCCGAGACCCTTCCGTCGCCCAATATCGGGACAACGGTTACATCCCCGACTGATCCCCTCAACGCGCCCCTCGTAACGTCGTGCACGCCCCCGCACCCCCCGCACGACCCGAGGGACGGACGACCCACCCATGCGCGCCACTCTCCGCACCACCGCACTCCTCGCGGTCCTCGCGACCGGAGCCCTCACGGCCTGCGGGACGACCGCCGCGGCCGCGAAGCTCCCCCCGCAGCCCCGGATCTCCAGCACGGCCACCACCCCGGCCGCCCCCACCGCCGGGGCCCTGGACCGCTCGAAGCCCACCGGCCTGCGGATCGAGGCGGCGGGCGTGGACGCGCGGCGGATGGTCGACCTCTCCGTCGACCCGACCACCGGCGAACTCGGCGTCCCCGACGCCGACACCCAGGCCGACGACCCCGGCTGGTGGACCGGCGGCGTCACCCCCGGCGAGAAGGGCGTCTCCGTCCTGGTCGCGCACTTCGACACGAAGCACGGCCCGGCCCTGATGCGGAACGTCGAGAAGATCCGCCTCGGGGACCTGATCGAGGTCCCGCGCGAGGACGGCCGGACGGCCCGCTTCAAGATCCGCGAGATCGAGGACGTGAACAAGGCCGACTTCCCCACGGCGAAGGTCTACACCCCCACCGACCGCCCGGAACTCCGCCTCCTGACCTGCGGCGGCCCCCTCCACGACGGCCACCGCACGAACAACGTCATCCTCTACGCCGACCTCCTCCCCCCGGCCTGACGGCTGCCGTGAACGCCGAAGGGCACCTACTGAATTCAGTAGGTGCCCTTGGCCCATGTGCCCCCGGCAGGATTCGAACCTGCGACACCCGCTTTAGGAGTTCATCCCTGCTCTGAGCTGGGATGTCTGGGGGTGGGTGGCGTCTGCACTCAGAGGGCTCGGAGGGTGGTTGTCGTCCGTGGACGTTGCCGTCAGGCAATGCCGTCAGAGGGGCTGCATCCTGCGGGCCCAGGTGAAGGAGCAGAAGGCGACGGCCGGGTCGCTGGCCCGGTGCCGGGGCAGCGATGACGCGGCCGTCGCCATGATGATCGGCGCTGGCGTCCGAGAGCGTTTCTTCGACTGTGTTGCAGATTGATCCCCTATGGGGCTTTCGTTTGATTCGATGAAGTTGGGCTAGGAAGCCGAGCCGCCCGGATAGAGTGCCAGGTCAGAAAGTCTGCTCCCCGCACCCGCGGGGATGGCCCCGCGGCCCTGACCAGCCCTTCCGCCGGCATGGTCTGCTCCCCGCACCCGCGGGGATGGCCCCGCGTACGAGTGGGACGCGCACTGCCTCGGGCACTGCTCCCCGCACCCGCGGGGATGGCCCCTGGGCCTGGTGGCCGGGAACGCGGAGGACGCTCTGCTCCCCGCACCCGCGGGGATGGCCCCGCCTGCTCCGCCGCGTGGCTACCAGGCTGTCGCTGCTCCCCGCACCCGCGGGGATGGCCCCACCCGCATCAAGTTCGCCGAGCTCCGCAACGGCTGCTCCCCGCAATCGCGGGGATGGCCCCTCGACCCGGAGGCGGTAGTTGTCGGCGGAGGCCTGCTCCCCGCGCCCGCGGGGATGGCCCCTCTTGCCGCGGCATGAACGGGTTCGGCTTATTCTGCTCCCCGCGCCCGCGGGGATGGCCCCGGCCGTCAGAACGTCCGGATCGACACGGCTTCCTGCTCCCCGCACCCGCGGGGATGACCCCCGGTGCGTGGCCGGTACGGCCGGCTGGCTCGACTGCTCCCCGCACCCGCGGGGATGACCCCGGGGTCGTCGACGACTGCGCGATCGTGCACCCCTGCTCCCCGCACCCGCGGGGGATGACCCCCGGTAGCCCTTCGCGAAGTCGGAGACGGTCAGCTGCTCCCCGCACCCGCGAGGATGGTCCCGGGAACGGGTACCGCGGCTGCGGCTCACGGTCCTGCTCCCCGCATCCGCGGGGATGACCCTAGGAACGGTTTTCAAGACCGAGAAGCCGCCAGCACCTGTCTGCCCCCTGACCTGCGCGCATGTGCCTCAACCAGTCGCGGCCAGGGGTAGCCTGGCCGCAGGCTGGCCGCGAGCCTTGATCATCCGAAGAAATCGCGTTGGCAGAAGGCCAGGGCTGCGTCGTCGCCTGCCTTGTACCGCGGCCACCGCCGACCGTGCGGATCGGTCGCTTCGACTGCTCGCACCGACCCGATCACCGCGGCTGGACCTTCTCCGTAAAGCTGGGCGAACACGTCCCCCCATGAAGCTGTTTGGTACTCCGTCACAAGGCGCGATACCCCATCAGACATCACGGCCGCAGACCTCACCTCGCCCCGCTGCACACTCCCGGTGAGCGCGTGGGCGGCGGCGTCCGGGGCCGCTGCCGCCACCCAGTAGCCCGCCGGTGTGTTCCTGATCTCTCGCTGTGCAGCCACGAGCCTCGCCACGGCCGCGCGGTGCTCGGTACTCCCCGTCGCGTACCGTTCCGTCTCGCTCCGGAGGTCTTGGCATACCTCATCCACCCGGAGATCCGTCAGCGTCACAAAGCCGTCGGCCCGCTCGATCACGATGGGCGAATCGGCCAGCACGAGGTGATCGAAGCGTTCTGGCCCTTCCCTCAGGACCGCGACGGTCGCGGACGGCGTTCCGGGGTTCTTCAGGTCACAAGTCGGGTGGAGGCCCGCGACCCGTTCCAGAGCTATGGCGAGTACCTCGGTCAGCGGCCGGTCCGATTCGCCAAGGGCGGCCATCAACTGTCCGCCCAAATTTGCGACGTACCACGGCACGCCGTGCACGCAACCCGTGTCCAGGCCCGCAGTACTTAGGCCATCCAGGACCACGGCCGCCGTGGGCGATCCGGCCACCCAGTCCTCATTGGGGGCCTGGCCCCCGGGCTGTGTCGCAACGCTGACGTGCATGTCATCCCTCGTGTCGGTAGAGCGGGGTGACCCTCTTGCTTTCCAGGACCTCCAGGGTCTTGGGGTCGTAGCGGCAAGAGATCAAGGTGGAGAAGCGGCGGGTGCGGACCTCCTTGTACAGCTCGGGGAGGTTGTTCTCCAGGAAGTGCACGACGCCGTTGGCGCCGATCGCGTGGATGCCGGCCGCATAGAGGAAGGTGCCGCGACCGTCGAGCCGGGGCAGGCGGGCCAGGTACCCGAAGTCGCCAGCGGTGCCGTCCTCATCCAGTGGAGACCTGAACCGCTGCTCGGTCTTCAGGTCCACGAGGTGCCATGCCCGGTCCTTCTCGAACCTCAGGTAGTCATCCCCTTCGAGGACCTGGGCGATGATCGGGGAGAGCCGCGGGCCACACACCACCACGTGGTTGTCGCGGTTCAGATTGACCATGCCGCTCGGCGGAATGACCTCGTAGTTCGCGTCGAGCTTGAGCGTCGCCAGGAGCTTCCGCAGACGGTCGAAGTTCTGAAGGTCCTCCCGAACGACGACCTCGCTCCGGTTCTCGTCCTCCGCCTTCCCAGCCTCGTACTTGCCTCCAAGCGAGATGGTCATGAGGTCGGTGCCGAAGAACGCCCGCTCCGGCGGCGGGCCCTGCGCGGCCAGCTGCCCGATGCGGCCACGGCTGACGCCTAGACGCGTGGCAATCTCCGACTGAGTCATGCCGGATGCGGCTGCTTCCTCGATCGCCTCACGGCGGACACGCGAGAGCTCGATCAGGCGTCCTTGATAGTCGCCGATCAGGGTGCTCGCAGCCTTCGCGCGCTCCACAGGCTCCCTGACCTGCGCAACCCGCTGCATCTCCTCGTGCATTCCATCCTCCGCGCCTAGGGGGTCTAGCAATCATATCGCGAGGGGGGCTTGACGGCCACGGCGGGACTCCCTAACTTGTTCCACAGGGCGAGCGCTAGTCACCCTAAGCAGCCAAAAGCGTGGGTGGGTAGCAGTGCTCTGAGCTGGATTTATGGCCTTCGGCTGCCCCGCTCTCGAAAGCGGGAGGTCCGACCTTCCATGCACGTCGGAGAGCCGCTGCTCATTGAGAACTGAACAGAGTGCTTGATTTGGCGGGGTGTGAGTCCCCGTTCCTGCGGCGGCCGGGTAAGTGCCGTCCGGCGGCACCTTGCTCGTGTGCAGCTCTGGAGAACATCCGCGTGGATCATGCCTTCCTTTCGGGAGGTCAGCCGCTCGGGTGCCACCTGATCGCGGCCGCCCTGCTGGCGTCAGAGCAGTGATGATGACGCGCCGATTCTCAGGCTCGGGACCGGACCGCCGTGGCAACGGCGACCGGCGAAGCCTCGCCCCTCCCCACGTGGAGGTCTCCCGTGTTCCACCTACATCTGCGGGCGCCGACCGTACTGGACCGGTACGACCGGCCGCGCCCCTCGCGTCAAACGGCGCCATCAATCCTGCCGGGATTCCCGGTCGGCGCTTCCTCTGCAGCCCACTCCAGGCTGCGGCCGGCTGCCTCCTCCGCCCGTCCGGCGCCTTTGGCGTCGTACGGGCGGGGTGGCGGGGAGCCGGATGGTCCGGCCCCGGAAGGGGATCGAGATGGACAAGCAGCTCGCCGCCGCGATCGAGCGCGACAACGCGCTGGAGGACGCCGGCATGCACGGCGACGACCGGCAGACCTGCTGGAGCCACCAGAGCTGGGCCGCGGACTGCGCGGACCAGCCGTTCCACACCAACCCGAGCGTGCACCACTACCCGCGCCCGGCCTGACCTTCAACCAAAACGACGTGCAGCCCCGGGTGGCTAGACCCGGGGCCGCTGAGTCCCGTTCCTCTCTCGAAGGAGCAAGACCCATGAAGTCCATCGCTGCACTTCAGGACGTTGTTACGCCGTGGGCCGACGGCTTGGAGCCGTCGGACGCGGAGCTGTACGCGATCGAGGCCGAGATGCCGCTGGTGCTGGCCGAGGTCGAGTTGCTGGACGCGCTGATCGCTCAGCTCGACCGGACGCCGTCGCAGTTCGACGCCCGCCGGATCCGTCGGGCCCGCAACCGGGTCCTGGACGCCCGCCGGGACGCGGCCAACCGCGTCGGCCTGACGGTTGCGGGGGATGCGGCATGACGCACTCCGCCCGCCTGACCAACGCCGTCTTCGGCGAGTGGGAGCTTTACATCGCCGTCGACGGCCCCGTGCAGAGCTGGCCGACGTACGAGTTCTCCCGTATCCAGCCGCCCCCGACCGTGGCCGAGCGAATGGCCGCTCTGTCCGCCCTCGGCTACGAGCCCACCGACGAGGCCGCCTGGGAGTGGGGGGAGATGGACAACGGCGACGAGGGAGACGTCACCCTCGTCGCCTTCTTCGACGTCCGCCTGATCGGGGGCGCATCGTGAACCACGGACCCGAGACAGCGTTCACCCAGGCCCGCGCGCACCTGGTGAACCGCAACGGCGGCTGGCATCTGTTCGTGGCGCTGTCCGTCGAGAAGCACTGGCCGACCCACTACTTCACCAGCCCCCTCGCCCCGACCGTTCAGGAGCGCTCACAGGCGCTCACCGAACTCAACTTCGCGCTCACCGACGGGGCCGAGTGGCTGTGGACCGAGGACAGCGAGCAGATCGACGAACCGTCCTCGCCGGTCATTCTGATCGCCGCCGCCCCCGTCGTCTCGATCCTGGGGGGTACGGCGTGAAGGCGATCACCAGCCGCGCTCAAGTCAACGCCGCGGAACGCGCGCTGAGCGTGGGCATGTGGGCGATCGTCAGTGGGGCGATGCTGTTCTCCGTTCTGACGGTCACCCCGCTCATGACCGCTCACACCCACGAGGACTGGCGGTGGACGGCGCCGATCCTTCCGATCGTGGTGGACTCCGCCGTGGTGATCGTGGTCCGACTCGACTCCGTCCTCGCCCGTCTCGGTGGCCGGGGCGGGCCGTGGCCGGTGGCGCTGCGGTGGATGACCGGCGCCATGACCCTCCTCCTCAACATTGGGGCATCCGCGCTGGTGGGGGACCTGGTCGGCGTTGCCGTTCACTCCGTGGCGCCGCTCCTGCTGATCGTGACGGCCGAGGCGGGTCTCGCCTACCGGCGGGCCCTGGCCGCCGCCGTCAAGGGGCTGGAGGAGCGGGAGGAAGAGACGCGGCAGGCTCGCGAGACGGCCGCGGAGAAGCGGGAGGAAGCCCGCCAGCAGCGGGTGCGTGAACGCCGCGACCACGAGGCGGCTGAGGCTCGTGAACGGCGTGAACACGAGGCCCGCCTGATCCGCGACGAGGCCGAACGGCAGGAGCGGGTCCGGCGTGAGGAGCGCGAGGACCGGGAGCGTCACGAGCGGGAGGAACGCGAGGATCGTGAACGCCGTGAACGCGAGCGTGAACAGCAACGGCTGGAGCGTGAACGCCGTGAACGCGAGGCCCAGCAGCAGAAGGAGCTGGAGGCCCGCCAGAAGGAGGAGCGGGAGCGTCAGGCCCGTGTCGACGAGGCCGAGCGTGAACGCCGTGAACGGTCCCGTGAACAGGAACGGCTGGAGCGTGAACGCGCTGAACTCCTGACGCTCGGACCGGCCGCGGAGAAGCTCCCCGAAGCCGAGGCCCGCGCGCTCGTCAAGCGCCTGCACGCCGCCGGCCTCGGGATCCGGGTGGCCGCCGAGACCACCGGCTGGTCCGTCGGCTGGGTCTCCGCCCGCTACCAGGAACTGCGCACCCCGCCCGCCGGCCTCGAAGGAGCCGCCTCGTGAAGCTCTCCCCGAACACCACCCCCGCCGAGCCGGACAACCTCCTGATCCGGTTCCACAACCAGACGGGTGCGGCTGTCCACGTGATCGGCACCGTGGCCCGCCACGGTTCGGCCTGGCACTGCCACGGCTGCGGCGACCGCGCCGACAAGCTCGACAGCCTGATCTTCACCCGCCGCGAGGCCAATGCCCACGCCGCCGAGTGCCGGGCCGCCTACCACCGGCTCGACCGGTGAGCGGTCTGCCCGTCTTCCGGTGGCGCCTGGCTCCCGACGGCCTGGCCACCCGCCGGCAGCTCCGCGCCGCTGGCCTCCGCCCGGGCGGCCAGGGCGTCGTCGCCCAGCTCGAACGCCCGCGCCGTCGACGCGGCCCGCTGATCGCCTACCTGTACCGGGTCGACCGGGCCCGCCCGGTCCGGCCGATGACCCCGGCCCGCTGGGCCGCTTTGGAGCGGGCGAACACGGCCCGCCGTACCTGACCCGCCTGCGAGCGCGACGCCGGCTACGTGATCCCGACCTCCCTCGGCATGTGCGTCCCCTGCGCCGACAGCCCGGCACTCGCCGCCTGAACACCCGTTTTCAAGGAGTTCCAGTGACCCAGACCTCCTCGTCCTCCACCCCGGCCAACCCGGCCGCCGCTCAGGGATCCCACATGTGGGTGCTGACCCTGGACCTGCCCGGCCGGACGATGACCACGCAGTACGGGACGTGGACCCCGCCCGCCGGCACCACCCGCTACGACGCCTTCCTCGCCATCCGGGGCGACCTCGTCGCCCGGCACCCGGAGATGGCCAACGCGAACACCATCTTCTTCAGCCTGGAGCCCAACCGGCTCTGACCTGCACCAACGATCCCTGGAAAGGAGGAGTCGTCATGCCCGGCATCGACTGGGATGGGGAGTTCTCTCGCATGAACGCCACGGCCCCGGCCCCGGCACCGCCCGCGGCCTCGGAGAAGACCGGCACGTCGTCCAAGGTCGCCGCCACGATCGGCAAGATCGGGGCGGGCCGCCACAACAGGGCCGCGCTCGCGGTGTGCGGCACGATCGCCGTCCTCGCGGTATGCGGAACGGTCGTGACCGTCACCGACATGCAGGGCAAGCAGGCCGCCCAGGACCGGGTCCGAGCCCAGGACCAGGCCGCGACCGCCCTGGTTCAGGCCGAGGTCGACAAGCAGCGGGCCCAGAGCCAGGAAGCCGCGGCCAAGACGCTCTACGAGCGGGAGATGGCCGTCTACCTGGAGTGCAACAAGCTCCGGGCCGCCGCTGTCGCGAAGGCCGCCTCGTACGACGTCGCCCGGATCCCCGCCTGCGAAGCCCCCGTCCTCGGCGCCACCACCCCCAAGGCCGCTCCGGCCGGCGGCGCGCCCGCCGACGGGATCACCTCAAGCCCGTGGCTGTGGGTGGCGCTCGTCGGCGGCGCCGGCCTCATCGCCTACAAGAAGCTGTCCGCCCCCTCCGGTTCGAGTGCGACCGTCCCCGCGAACAACAAGGGATTCACCTTCGAGAAGGGCGCGTAATGACGCTCCAGTTCTTCGCTCTGGTCCTGTTCTGCTGGGCCATGTACTTCACCTTCAAGAAGACCAAGGGAAAGCAGATGGTGATCAGTCTGGCGCTGATCGCGTCCGGTGTCCTGCTGCCCTACACGCCGGTCAGTGAACAGATTCGAGGCGGCCTCGAATCCGTCTTCAACACGGCGAACGACACGGTCGCCGACCTCGGCTTCTCGTCACGCTGAGCGATCAATCTCCGGTTACAGGTTACCGGTTACAGCCCTGGACGCCCCCCGAACCGCCCCCGTGCGGCCCGAACCGGCGCCCGCGGGGCCTGTAACCGGTAACCGGTAACCCCACCGCGACCACGAAGCGTCACCGGAAGGGGGCTCGTGGAACTCCTCGTTCTCCTCGCCATCACCTACCTCGTCGGCGTCGACAACACGCACGGCAAATACGAGAAGGCAGGCATCAAAAAGCCCGCCCCGAAAACGAAGAACAAGTGGGAGCCGAAGAAAGCGCCGGACACGTTCCGGAAGGGCTCCTACAACCTGGCGGCGAAAACCCATTACGGGCTTCTCGCCGGCGCCCACTGGGCCGGTGGACTGCGCGACGGATGGTGCTCCGCCTACCTGAAGAAGCCCGGCGTCAAGCCCTCCACTTCCTCATCCGGCACCACGGCTTCGGGGCCGTCCGCGCCCACCACGGGCGCCGGAACACCCCCGAAGCCCACCACCCCACCGAAGCCGACCACCCCGCCGACCACCCCGCCCCCGGCGGGCCCCGCGCCGGAGCCGACCGAGGCCCCGACGACGTCGTCGGCTCCGGCCGACGGCGCGCCGCCGGCCGCGGAACCGGTACCGGGGCCGACCATCCCGCCGCCCGGCATCGTCCCGCCGCCGGCGGCCGTCACGCTCCCCGATCACATCAAGGAGGACCCTGCGATGCAGCCCACCCCGCCCACCCCGCATGCCGCGACCGTGGACGCCAAGGGCGTCCACGTCACCACCGCCGCCGGGAAGGCCCGCACCTACAGCGGTGGCGAGGTCATGACCCTGACCCAGGTCATCGACCTGGCCGAGGGCTCCGCCACCGTCTGCCAGTCCAGCACGGACACCTGCCT
>NZ_JBEZIB010000039.1:0-88653 GCF_040650855.1 Streptomyces sp. NPDC048606
GAGGGTCTTCTTCGAAGCGGCGATGCGGCGGATGACGGCGTTGGACACGGAGGGACCTTCCGAAGGGGACAAGGACGGTCGCGGGCATGCCGAGGGCATGCGTGAACCACTCACGCCAGGGAGAGGGGAACGTCGGTGGCGGGGAAAGCGACCCCGCCGCCTTGCGACTCATCCAGTTCTACCGACCCCCCGACCCGCCGGCAACGACCCCGTCTACTACCCCACCCCCACACACCGGGCCCGGCGGCCCCACCCCCACCGGAGGGTCGTTCCCGCAGGTGGGGGGCGGTTGTCGGGCCGACGTAAGGGACCTTCAGGGCCTACGATCCCGCTTCGTATGTGACGTGGGTCCTGTGGGGCGGGTCACCGGCCACGCCCCCGGATCTCACCGAACGTCACCACCCGTACCCCCCTCCCGGGGGTGGTCCGGCGCCGGTTCCGCGCCGGAATCGAAGGAGACGGGCGCGTCGAACGCCGCCTTCCGCGTGGCGCGCCGCAGCGCCTTCAGCAGGGTGGGGCCGAGCGTCAGGGTCAAGACCACGGTCAGCGCGGCCCGCCCCAGGTCCCAGCCCAGCGAGGTCGCCAGGCAGTACGCGACGAAGCGCGCCAGGTTCTCCGCCACCGGGTCCCCGGGGTGGAAGGAGATCCCCTGCCCCATGCCCTGGAGGATCACCCACCCCTGGAGGTTCATGATCGTGCCGTACGCGAACGAGCCCACGAACCCGTACGCCGCGAGCATCGCCCGCTCGGCCCGCCCCCGGATCCGCTCCGGCCCGGGCAGCAGCCCGGCGCCCAGCGAGAACCACCCCAGGGCCAGCATCTGGAAGGGCATCCACGGCCCCACCCCGCCCGTCAGCAGGGCGGAGGCGAACATCGTGACGGAGCCCAGCACGAAGCCGAAGCCCGGACCCAGGACACGACCGCTCAGCACCATCAGGAAGAACATGGGCTCCAGCCCGGCGGTGCCGGCGCCCAGCGGTCTGAGCGCCGCGCCCACCGCCGCGAGCACGCCCAGCATGGCCACGGCCTTGGCGTCCATGCCCTGATCGGCGATGGTCGCCACGACCACGGCCACCAGGAGCGGCAGCAGGGCCGCGAAGAGCCAGGGGGCGTCCGCCGAGTGGGCCAGGCCCGACTGGCGGTCCGCGAGCAGGGGCCAGCCGAAGGCGGCGACGCCGATCAGGGTGACGAGGACCAGGGCCGCGGCGGCGCGGGGACCGATCCGTACCGGGCGGGTGGTGCGGCCCGCGCCGGAGCCGGGGCCGGTCGCGGGGGTCGCGGGGGTCACGGCGCCTCCACCGCGGCGAGGGCCGCGGCCACCCCGGAGACGGTGAGCCAGTGTCCGGGAGCGAGGATCTTGGCCACCTGCGGGGCGAAGGCGGGCGAGGACACGACGACCTCGGCCGTCGGACCGTCCGCGACGATCTCGCCGCCCGCCAGGATGACCACCCGGTGGGCCAGCTCGGCCGCCAGCTCCACGTCGTGCGTGGCCAGCACGATGGCGTGCCCCTCGGCCGCCAGCGCGCGCAGCAGCTCGACCAGCCGGGCCTTGGCGGCGTAGTCCAGCCCGCGGGTCGGCTCGTCGAGCAACAGCAGGGCGGGCCGACCGGTGAGGACCAGGGCCAGGGCCAGGGTCAACCGCTGGCCCTCGGACAGGTCCCGGGGGTGGGTGTCGTCCGGGACGTCCGGCAGCAGCGCGCCGACCAGGGCGCGGCAGGTGCCGGGGTCGGCGCCCGCGTCGGAGTCGGCGGCGGCGCACTCGGCGGCGACGGTGTCGGCGTAGAGGAGGTCGCGGGGCTCCTGCGGGACCAGGCCCACGCGGCGCACCATCTCCGCGGGCGCGGTGCGGTGCGGGACGAGGCCGCCGACGGTGACCCGGCCGGAGGCGGGGGCGACCGTGCCGACCAGGGTGGCGAGGAGGGTGGACTTCCCGGCGCCGTTGCGGCCCATCAGGGCGACGGTCTCGCCCGGGGCGACGGCGAGGTCGACGGCCCGGAGCACCTCGGCGCGGCCGCGCCGGACGTGGAGGGCGGTGACGCTCGCCGCGGCGGCGGAGCGGTCGCCGGCGTCGGCGGCCCCGTCGGGGTGGCCCGGGGAGGGCTCCGCCCGGCGCCGCAGCCGGGCCGGCAGAGCGGCGAGCAGCCGGGCCGACAGGCCGGTGCGGGCGCCGCCGGGCGGGGCCTCGGGCTCGGATCGGGGCGTTCGTCCCGGTGCGTCGAGCGGCGGCTCGGACCGGGCCCCGGCGCCCGGAGCCGGGAGGTCGAGGGCGAGGGCGGCGGCGGGGGACGCGCCGGACGCGGCGACGGGCCCGGGCCCCGCACCGGGGCCCGGAGCGGCCGGGTCGGGGGCCGGGGAGGCGCCCCGCGCGGCGGACGCCCGCGCGGGGTCGGGCCCCGCTACGGGGCTGGTACCGCCGGCGGGCCCCGCTACGGATCCGGAACCCGCTACGGGGTCGGGCCCCGCTACGGGTCCGGAACCCGCAACGGGTGCGGAACCCGCTACGGCGTCGGACCCCGCTACGGACCCGGAACCCGATGCGGACCCCGCCGGCGGTACCGGCACCGGCCCCGGTGCCGCGGTGGCTTCCGCCAGACGGGCGCGCAGGGGCTCGGAGCGGCGGCGGGCGTCGCGGACGGACAGCGGCAGCGGGCACCAGCCGGCCAGCCGGCCCAGCGAGACCACCGGAGGGTGCACGGGGGAGACGGCCATGATCTCCGCCGGGGTGCCGAGCACCGGCGCGGCCCCCGGGGAGGGCAGCAGCAGCACGCGGTCGGCGTACTGCACCACCCGCTCCAGGCGGTGCTCCGCCATCAGCACGGTCGTGCCCAGGTCGTGGACCAGGCGTTGGAGGACCGCGAGGACCTCCTCCGCCGCCGCCGGGTCCAGGGCGGACGTCGGCTCGTCCAGGACGAGGACCTTCGGATGCGGGGTCAGCACCGAGCCGATCGCCACCCGCTGCTGCTGGCCGCCGGACAGGGTGGCGATGGGACGGTCGCGGAGCTCGTTCAGGCCCAGCAGGTCCAGGGTCTCCTCCACCCGGCGCCGCATCACCGCGGCCGGCAGCCCCAGGGACTCCATGCCGTACGCCAGCTCGTCCTCCACCACGTCCGTCACGAAGTGCGCCGGCGGGTCCTGGCCCACCGTGCCCACCACGTCGGCCAACTCGCGCGGCCGGTGCGTGCGCGTGTCACGGCCCGCGACCGTCACCCGCCCGCTCAGCCGCCCGCCCGTGAAGTGCGGGACCAGCCCCGACACCGCGCCGAGCAGGGTCGACTTGCCGACCCCGGACGGGCCGACGAGCAACGTCAGCTCCCCCTCGGGGAGGGTGAAGTCCGCGTCGCGCAGCGATGGGCGCGCGGCGCCGTCGTAGGTCACCGACACCTGCTCGAAGCGGATCACCGGTCAAGCTCCTTGGAAGACGAGGGCGGTACGGGGGCCACGAAGGCCGGCAACAGGCCGATCAGGATCGCCGCCGCCGGCCACAGCGGCAGCGTCGGCGCGACCAGCGGCACCACGCCCGGTCGCAGCCCCTCCGGGTCCACCGACGCGGCCCGGATCAGCAGGGCGGCGACCGCCGCCCCGGAACCGGCGACCAGCCAGGCCCGCACGCCCCACCGGTCCGGCCGGTAGCGGGTGCGCAGGCTGCGCCGCCCCCCGAGCCGCAGTCCGGCGAGGGCCAGCACCAGGCCGATGCCGAGCACGGGCAGCCCGTAGCCGGCGCCCTCGGCGGCGAGCAGCCCGTAGGTGCCGGCGCACATGCCGAGGAGCCCGCCGAGGGTGAGGACCGTGGTGGTGTGCCGTACGGCGGGAGGGACGTGCGCGGTGCGCCCGTAGCCGCGCGCGTCCATCGACGCCGCGACGGCCACCGACCGCTCCAGGGCCCCCTCCAGCACCGGAAGGCCGATCTGGAGGACGGCCCCGACCCCGCCGGTGGGGCGTCCGCGCAGCCGGCGCGCGGTCCGCAGCCGCACCACGTCGGCGACCATGTTCGGCGCGAACGTCATGGCGACGACCACCGCCACGCCCGCCTCGTACAGTGCGGCCGGCAGGGACTTCAGCAGGCGCGCCGGATTGGCGAGCGCGTTGGCGGCGCCCACGCAGATCAGCAGGGTGGCCAGCTTCGCTCCGTCGTAGAAGGCGAAGACGAGCTGTTCGGCGGTGACCCGCCCGCCGAAGCGGATGCCCTGCGCCCAGGCGGGCAGCGGGACCTCCGGCAGGGTGAAGAGGGTGTGCGTGCCGGGGATGGGGGAGCCGAGCACCATGGAGAACAGCAGCCGCAGCCCGATGACGAACAGGCCGAGCTTGACGAACGCCCCGTAGGAGCGGGCCCACGGCGCGTCCGTGCGGCGGGCGGCGACCACGTACCCGGCGACGCCGACGATCAGCCCGAGCAGCAGCGGATTGGTGGTCCGGGAGGCGGCGGTGGCCAGGCCCAGGGCCCACAGCCACCAGGCCCCCGCGTGCAGGGCGTTGCCGCGCCGGGCCTGCGGGGCCCGCAGGCGCCCTTCCCGCACGGGCCTTTCGTACGTCGCCCCGCGCGCCCCCCGACCGGCCCCGCCCGCGCCGTCCCCGGCCGGGGACGGTCCGTCGGGTGCGGGGCCGTGCGTGCGGACCGTTCGCGCGCGGCCGGAGCGCGGGAGGTCGCCGTCCGCGCGGGCGGGCCCGCCGGAGGGAGCCGTCACCGTCGGCGGCGGCGGGACTGCCAGACGCCGGCCGCGGCCAGGGCGGCCACGGCCGCGACGCCCACGACCAGGCCGGCCGACGGACCCGAGGAGTCCTCGGCGTCGGCGGCCCCGGTCGACGTGGACGGGGACGCGGAGCCGGCCTCGGGCGCGGGGGCGGAGGCCGAAGGCGGGGCCGCGTCGGCCGCCCCGTCACCGGTGTCGGCGATCGGCTCGCCGCAGCCCGCCTTCGGGTATCCGGTGATCCCGCACAGCAGCGCCGCGCCGTTGTACCGCAGCGGCTTCGCCACCTCGGCCAGGGCCTCGGCGGCCGTGGCCTGCGGGGCGACCTGGGCGCAGGCGGTGCGCGGGGCGTCCTGCGGGGGCTTCTCCCCGCCGGGGGCGTCCGCGGGCAGCCCGAAGTCGATGACCACGCCGACGCGCTTGCGGCCGTCGACCGGCGCGGTGTCCGCGCAGGCCGCCGCGAAATCGGCGGCGGCGCGCGGCCGGGCCGCCTCGGCCCCCGCGTCCTTGCTCACGGCGAAGCGGAAGCCGAGGACGGAGCCGTCGGCCGGTCGGGCGGTCGACGGGCCCTGCGTGGCGTACGCCCACTGGCCGTCCTTGGCGTCCCAGAACGACCAGTAGCGGTAGCTCGCCGCCAGGGCGGGGGAGGCCGCGAACAGGGTCAGCAGCAGGCCCAGGACGGACAGGAGCGCGAGGACGGCCGGTATGGCCGGTGTGGCCGGGGCGGGAGCCGCCCCGGCAGCGCCGCGGCGGCTGCTCACAGCTGGTTCTTCTTCCGGCGACCGCTCAGCAGGATGCCGATGCCCATGCCGGCGGCGGCGCCCGCGCCGACGATCCACCAGACGTTCTGGTTGTCGGAGCCCTGCTTCTTCTCGCTCTCGACCTCGGTGGGTTCGGCGTCGGCCTTCTGCGGGGCGGGGCCCGTGGCGTTCAGCGCGGAGACCAGGTCGGTGGAGCCGAAGGCCTTGGGGTCGGTGCCGGTCGCGTGCGCGACGAGGACGAGGGTGCCCAGCGCCGCAGGGTTGCCCTGCGCCCACTGCGCCGAGTTGCCCTTGAGCCACTCCAGGGCGCCCGCCGCGGACTGGCGGTGCCCGGCGGCCGCGAGGGCGAGCACGGCATCGGCGGTGTTGCCGGTGTCGGCGGTCGGCTGGTCCGCGCCCGGGGTGACGGCCGTCAGGTGGCCGTCCTTCCTGAGGGCCTCGGCCAGGTAGCCGGCCGCGCCCTGGGCCGCGCCCGCCACGTCGCCGGCGGTCGCCGGGCAGGTCAGGGCGGCGGCCGGGGTGTCGGTGGCGGCGGGCACGACGACCGCGCCCTTGCCGAGGCCGGCCAGCGCGGCGGCGGCCGTGGCGTCGGCGTTGGCGGCGAGCTTGCCGTCGGCCGGCTGGTAGCCGAAGGCGCCGCGGTCGGAGGCCGGCTCCGCGGCGCAGCCGAGCTGGAAGGAGAGCAGGCCGTCGTAGGCGGACTTGCCGGCCTTCGACTTCACCTCGGCGGGCTTCTCGCCCGCGACGGCGAGCGCGCTGGTGACGATCGCGGTGGAGTTGCCCTCGCTGGGGGAGCCGGGGACGTAGGACCAGCCGCCGTCCTCGTTCTGGACGGACTTCAGCCAGTCCACGCCCTTCTTGACGGCGGCGTCCTTGCCGCCGAGGGCCTTGAGGGCCTGCACGGCGATGGCGGTGGCGTTGGTGTCGAGCATCGTCGTCGCCTCGCAGGCCTTGGCGGCGTCGGCGCGGAACGAGGCGAAGCCGCCGTTCGCGCACTGCTGCCCCGTCAGCCAGTCGACGGCCTGCGGGGCGGGCTTCAGGCCGAGCGTCTGCTGGGCCAGCAGCGCGATGGACTGGCGCCACACGCCGTCGTACGTCGGGTCGGCCTTGCCGAACAGGCCGGAGGGGACGACGGGCGGGGCCGACGGGGACGGCGGCGGGGTGTCGGCGAGGGCTGCGGGGGCGGCACCCACGCAGAGCACGGCGGAGGCGGCGAGCGTGGCGGCGCTGCGGCGGACGTTCATGGTGGGGCGGGTGCCTCTCGTGCTGGGGAACGGGAGGCAGGCACGCGCAGGCACCGGGCTCCGGCTCCGTTTACCTCGACGGTGCCGGCCGCCGGCGGTTCCGGCGGCACGAGCCGCGCACCTCCGGTCGGGGCGTTCCGGCTGCCGTCCCGCGCGGGGCGGGCCGGGTCACGGTTGCGGGTCAGCGCCGGATTCGCGCCGGCTTTCCCCCGCCCGGAAGGATGGACGACGGCCTCACTCTACCGGCCCGTAGCCCACGGGCCGGGTGGCGCCGGGCGGCGGCGCCCCTTACCGCGGCGGCGCGGTCGACGGCCGTACGGCGCCCCGTGCCGGGTCCGCGCCCCGGTCGTACGCCGCCCCCGCGCCCGCCCCCGTGCCCGGTCCGCGCCCGTGCCCGGGGCCGGCCCGGGTCCGCGTCGTGTCGCCGGGCGCGGTGGTGGTCCGCGGCGCCGGTCCGCCGGGCGGGCGGACCGGCGGCGGTCACAGCGCCCGGTAGGCGACGGGGTCGCCGCCCGGTACCGCCTCGGCCCGACCCTGCTTCACCAGCCGCCGCAGATGGGCTTCCGCTTCCGAGACGGCGATGGTGCGGGAGCCGTAGGGGATCTGCTCCCAGGGGCGGTTCCACTCCATGCGTTCCGCGAGCGCCCAGGGGGTCAGCGGGGTGGCGGCCAGCAACCGCCACAGCCCGGTCAGTCGTTCCTCGTGGTGCTCCAGCAGCTCCCGCACGCGGGCGGGCGCGTCGGTGAAGGCGTGCTGGTGCGCCGGGAGCACCTCGGCGGGTTCCAGGCGGCCGACGCGTTCGAGGGAGTCGAGGTAGTCGCCGAGGGGGTCGGTGACCCGGTCGCCGGAGGGGTCCTCGTACAGGCCGATGTGGGGGGAGATCCCGGGCAGCAGGTGGTCCCCGGAGAACAGGCGGCCGTTGCCGGGGAGGTTCGCGGGGTGGGCCTCCTCCAGGTGCAGGCAGACGTGGCCGGGGGTGTGGCCGGGGGTCCAGATCGCGCGCAGCCGGCGGCCGGCGAGCGGCAGCAGTTCGGCGGGGACGATCTCCCGGTCGGGGACGGCCGCGCGCAGCCCGGGCAGGGTCCGCAGCCGGCCGCTCGCCCGGGCGGCCCGCAGCGGGGCGACGTGTTCCTCGGGGGCCCCGGCGGCGGCCAGCTTCTCGCTCATGTAGTCGAACCAGACGCCGGGCTCGGCGGATCGGGTGCGTACGACGACCTCGGTGTCGGCGGCGTGCATGGCGATCCACGCGCCCGAGGCCTCTCGGACCCGCCCGGACAGGCCGTGGTGGTCGGGGTGGTGGTGGGTGATGACGACGCCGTGCACGTCGGCCACGGCGAGGCCGAGGGCGCCGAGCCCGGAGGCGAGGGCGTCCCAGGAGTCGGGGTCGTCCCAGCCGGTGTCGATGAGGACCGGTCCGAGGTCGGTGTCGAGGACGTGGACGAGGGTGTGGCCGAGCGGGTTGTCGGGGATCGGGACCCTGATGCCCCACACCCCGCCGCCGTGGTCGATGACTCCGTGGTCGACGACCCCGTGGTCGAGGACCCGGGGCGGGTCGGCCGGCGCCTCGCCCGCCCCGGCCGTCGCGGTGCCGTCCCCTGCGATGCCGTCCGTCGCGGTGCCGTCTCCCGAGGTGCCGTTCGAAGTGTCCTTGGGCATGAGACCCCCTGCCGCCCTCTGCGCGGGCAATCAGAACATGTTCCAGTGGTAGCCCAAGTCGACCATCTTCCCGCCCTCCTGACCAGTCGGCAGATCTTCCGGGCTGTTCCGTCCTGGCCGTGGACTCCTCCAACTAGAACTGGTATCAGTTTTCGAAACGCGAACCGGCCCCAGGAGGCAGCGGCGATGACCGAGCTCGTGGAACACGGACAACTGTTCATCGGCGGGGAATGGACCGATCCGCTGGGCACCGACACCATCCGGATCGTCTCCCCCCACACCGAGCAGGTCATCGGCTCCGTCCCGCACGCCGCCGAGGCCGACGTGGACCGCGCCGTCGCCGCCGCCCGCAAGGCCTTCGACGAGGGCCCCTGGCCGCGCACCACCCTGGAGGAGCGCATCGCGGTCGTCTCCCGCATCAAGGACGCCATCGCCGTCCGCCACGAGGAGATCGCCCGCTCCATCAGCTCCCAGAACGGGTCCCCGTACTCCTGGAGCGTCCTCGCCCAGGCCCTCGGCGCGATGATGGTCTACGACTCCGCCCTCAAGGTCGCCGCCGCGTACCCCTACGAGGAACGCCGCCAGGGCGCGCTCGGCCCGATCCTGGTGCGCCGCGAGCCCGTCGGGGTCGTGGCCGCCGTCATCCCGTGGAACGTCCCGCAGTTCGTGGCCGCCGCGAAGCTCGCGCCCGCGCTGCTCACCGGCTGTTCGGTGATCCTCAAGCCCTCGCCCGAGGCGCCGCTGGACTCCTACATCCTGGCCGACATCGCGCGGGAGGCCGGGCTGCCCGAGGGGGTGCTGTCGATCCTGCCCGCCGACCGGGAGGTCAGCGAGTACCTGGTCGGGCACCCGGGCGTCGACAAGGTCGCCTTCACCGGCTCGGTGCCGGCCGGTCGGCGCGTCATGGAGGTCGCCGCCCGCAACCTGACCCGGGTCACCCTGGAGCTGGGCGGCAAGTCCGCCGCCGTGATCCTGCCCGACGCCGACCTCGACGCCGCCGTCGCGGGCATCGTCCCGGCCGCCTGGATGAACAACGGCCAGGCCTGCGTGGCGCAGACCCGGATCCTCGCCCCGCGCGGGCGCTACGAGGAGATCGCCGACGCCCTCGTGGCGGCGGCCGGGGCCCTCGTCGTCGGCGACCCGCTCGACCCCGCGACCCAGCTCGGCCCGCTCGTCGCGCGCCGCCAGCAACAGCGCTCCCTCGACTACATCCGCATCGGCCAGGAGGAGGGCGCCAAGGTCCTCACCGGCGGCGGCCGTCCCAAGGGCCTGGAACGAGGCTGGTACGTCGAGCCCACCCTCTTCGGCGAGGTCCACAACTCGATGCGGATCGCCCGCGAGGAGATCTTCGGCCCCGTCGTCTGCCTGATCCCCTACGGGGGCGAGGAGGAGGCCCTGCGGGTGGCCAACGACTCGGAGTTCGGCCTCAGCGGCAGCGTCTGGACGGCGGACGTCGAGCACGGCGTCGACTTCGCGCGCGGCGTCCGCACCGGCACCTTCAACGTCAACACCTTCAGCCTGGACATGCTCGGCCCCTTCGGCGGCTACAAGAACAGCGGCGTGGGAAGGGAGTTCGGGCCCGAGGGGCTGAGCGAGTACCTGGAGCACAAGATGATCCACCTGCCGGCGGGTGCGTGATGGGGGACCGCTGGCAGGTCGAGGTGGACCGCGGGGTCTGCATCGGCTCCGGCTTCTGCGTGAACCACGCCCCGGACGGCTTCAGCCTCGACTCGGCCCGCCAGTCCCACCCGCGCACCCCCCAGACCGACGCCAACGAACCCACCCTGACGGCGGCCGAGGGCTGCCCGGTCGAGGCCATCCTCATCACCGTGGCCGCGACGGGCGAACCGGTGTTCCCGCCCGAGGACTAGAGCGCTCGGGCGACCGCATACGCTGACCTCCGCCGTCGCGGGCCGCGCCGCGGCCCGGCGGCGGAGGACGGGAGCACGGCGTGAACGTGGTCAGGTCGGCACTCGCGGCCGCGGGCGTGGTCATGGCCCTGGGCGCCGTCGTGGCGTTCGGGACCACCCTGGTGTCCGCCCCGACGCCGCGGGACCCGATGGGCTGGGTCCCGGTGGAGTCGGCGGTGGAGGTCCCCGCCCGTACCGGGAAGGACGCCGCGCGCGACGTGGTCCTCGCGGAGCTGACCGCCGCCACCGCCGCCGCCGGGGTCGGCGGCGGCGCACCGGATCCCGTGCCGCAGGGCGCCACGGCCGACTGCGTGGCGTCCTGGACGGGCGTCGGCTCCGCCGACGAGGCCGGGACGGCCGCGCTCGAAGCGGCGCTGGAACAGCGGGGCTGGCGGGTCACGGCGCGCCGCGAGGGCCCCGTACCGGGGACCCGGCTCGACAGCGGCCCCTGGAGCCTGGAGCTGGGCAACGGCGGCCTGCTGGACACCCTCTCCCTCCTGGCCCGACGCCACGACCCCGCCTGCGACGAGGCCTACCGCCGCGACGCCGCCACCCGCGCCCCCCACGAGGGCTGAGCGCGCGCGTCGGCGCGGCTACGGGAACCAGTCGCGGCCCTCGGCCCAGTGGGTCGCCCAGCCCGTGAAGCCGGGGGTGCCGGGCATCACGGCGTCGGGCGACTCGGGGCCGAAGGGCATCGCGCCCTCGCCGGCGATCTGCCAGACGTGGCCGCGCTGCGGGCCGGTGACGATCAGGTGCCAGTACATGCCGCAGCCGTCGGTGCCCAGCAGCAGCGAGCCGTGGTCGAACACGGGGTCCGTCCGGGCCTCGAACTCCTCCACCGACAGCGTCGCCCCGTCCTCCTCCGCCTCCCACAGCCAGGCCGCCGTGAGCGGGAAGGGCTCGGCCAACCGGCGCTCGGGCCGGCCCCGGCCCCAGTCCGACGGCGTGTCCGCGAGGGGCAGCAGCCCGTAGTGGGGCGGACCGTCGGGCAGCCCGTCGCAGACCTCCGCCACGCACGTGCGGTAGGGCTCCGGCAGCACGACGCCGTGCTCCGCCTCGAAGGCCCGCACCGCCTCCCACCCGGCCGCGGGCGAGGCCCCGGGCCTCGCGGCGAACAAGGCCCGAAGGGCGGCCAACTCGACGGGATCGCAGGTCTCGGTGTTCACGCGGCCCATGATGCAAGACCCGCCCGACCCGCGGGGGACGGCCTAGGCGTCGAAGTCGTACTCCAGCACGTAGGAAGCGGAGTCCAGGGTCATCTCGTTGACCTCCACGGCCCGGCCGTCCCGGGTGAAGGCGGTGCGGACGATCCGGATGACGGGCGTGCCCATGGACAGGGCCAGACGTTCGGCCTCGTCCGCCGAGGGCATCCGGGAGCGGATCTCCTCGCGGAAGCGGACGGGCTCGTGGCCCAGCTCCGCGAGCCGTGCGTACGTGCCGCCGGGGCCCGTGTCGGGCGTGGTGACGGCGGAGTCGGCGACGATGTCCGAGGGCAGGTACGAGGTCGCGAAGAGCACCGGCTTGCCGTCGAGGACGAAGCGGCGGCCGCGTACCCAGACCCGGGCGCCGGCGGGGACGCCGAGGGCGTCGGCCACGCGCTCGTCGGCCTCCTCCTCCCGTACGTCGACCTGGTCGACGAGGAGCTCGCGCTCCTCGGTGTCGGTGGACCAGACGGACCGCCCCGAGCCCCACCGCTCCTGAGCGAGCCGTTGGATTCCGCGCCGCCGCAGGGGCCTGAAGGCCCGGACGAAGACGCCGGCGCCCTTGCGGGCCTCCGCGAGCCCTTCGTTCCGGAGCACCCCGAGCGCCTGGCGGGCGGTCATCCGCGCGACCTCGTACCGGGCCATGAGCTCGTTCTCACCGGGCAGCCGATCGCCGGGCCGTACTCCCCCGACGTGATGGATGCCTTCAACGCATCGGCGATCCGCCGGTACTTCGGCTGCCGGGAGCCGTCCTCGCCGGTCATGGAACCGATCGCTCCTTCTCGGGGCCGCGGAGTGCCTGGTGTTCCGCCCGGGGCCCGGGTGGGGGTGGCGGGGGTGGGATCAGGACTTTTCCGGGGACGTCAGGTCGATCAGGCGGCAGACCGTTTCGATGTCGATCTTGACCTGGGCGATCGAGGCGCGGCCCGAGAGCCAGGTGATCAGGGCGGAGTGCCAGGTGTGCTCGATGACGCGGACCGCCGAGAGCTGCTGCGCCGTCGGCGGGGCGTCCAGGCCCATCGCGTCGAGGACGATCGCCGTGGTCAGCCGCGAGACCGTGTCCACCTCGGGGCTCACGCTGCGGTCCGCGAAGGTCAGGGCGCGGACCATGGCGTCCGCCAGGTGCGGTTCCCGTTGCAGGGCGCGGAAGGCCCGCATCAGGGTCTCCGCGACCCGCTCCGCCGGGTCCTCCGCCGCCGGGGGGCGCTTGCGCAGCGTCGTGTGCATGTGCTGGAGCTGGTCCTGCATGGTGGCCACCAGCAGGTGCACCTTCGAGGGGAAGTACCGGTACAGCGTGCCGAGCGCGACGCCGGCGGCCTCCGCGACCTCCCGCATCTGGACGGCGTCGAAGCCGCCCCGGCTGGCCAGCTGCGCGCTGGCGTGCAGGATCCGGCGGCGGCGTGCCTCCTGGCGTTCCGTCAGGGGAGGGGACGCCGGTGTGGTCGCCGGTTTCGTGACGGCCTTCGCTTCCGCTGTCATGTGTCCCGTTCCTGGCGTTCCGTGTCGTTGCGGCGGCTGATTCCGGGATGGTTCGGGGGTCAGCATGTCAGGCGTGCGAGCCGTGGCGCGAATCACCTGCTCCGCCTCTTACGGTGTGGTTTCCGGCCGGTAGATTCAATGGTCTTCGACGGATCAAGTCTGAAACTTGTTCTACATTATCCGAGCGGTTACGCTCCGGCGAAAGTGCAGGGAGAAGGGGGCCGAGAGTGACCGCTGAGGCCATGGTGACGAGCCCTTTCGAGGGATCCGCCACCGACGGCGACCGCCCGTTGCGCATCGCACTCCTCACCTATAAGGGGAACCCGTTCTGCGGCGGTCAGGGCGTCTACGTCCGCCACCTCTCGCGCGAGCTCGTGAAGCTGGGCCACTCCGTCGAGGTGATCGGCGCACAGCCCTACCCGGTCCTCGACACCGGCGCCACGCTCACCGAACTGCCGAGCCTGGACCTGTACCGCAGCCCCGACCCGTTCCGCACGCCCAAGCGCGACGAGTACCGGGACTGGATCGACGCCCTGGAAGTCGCGACGATGTGGACCGGCGGCTTCCCCGAGCCGCTGACGTTCTCGCTGCGCGCCCGCCGCCACCTGCGCGCCCGCGCGGGCGAGTTCGACGTCATCCACGACAACCAGACCCTCGGCTACGGCCTGTTGGCCGACCTCGGCGCCCCCCTGGTGACGACCGTCCACCACCCGATCACCGTGGACCGCAGGCTCGACCTCGCGGCCGCCAAGGACCGCAAGAAGCGCGCCTCCGTGCGCCGTTGGTACGCCTTCACCCGCATGCAGGGCCGCGTCGCCCGACGCCTGGACTCCGTGCTGACCGTCTCCGGATCCTCCCGGCAGGAGATCGCCGAACACCTCGGCGTCCCCGACCGGCGCATCCACGTCGTGCACATCGGCGCCGACACCGACCTGTGGTCGCCCGACGCCTCCGTCGCCGAGGTCCCCGGGCGGATCGTGACGACCTCCAGCGCCGACGTGCCGCTCAAGGGCCTGGTGCACCTCGTCGAGGCCCTCGCGAAGCTGCGCACCGAACGCCCCGACGCCCACCTCGTCGTCGTCGGCAAGCGCGCCGAGAGCGGACCGGTCGCCCGCGCGATCGAGAAGTACGACCTCCAAGGCGCGGTCCGCTTCGTCAAGGGCGTCACCGACGCCGAACTGGTCGACCTCGTGCGCGGCGCCCAGGTCGCCTGCGTGCCCTCCCTCTACGAGGGCTTCTCGCTCCCGGCCGCCGAGGCCATGGCCACCGGCACCCCGCTGGTCGCCACCACCGGCGGGGCCATCCCCGAGGTGACCGGCCCCGACGGAGAGACCTGCCTGGCCGTGCCGCCCGGCGACGCGGGGGCCCTGGCCGGGGCCCTGGGCCGACTGCTCGGGGACGCCGCACTGCGCGCCCGCCTCGGGGCGGCCGGTCGCGAACGCGTCCTGGCCCGCTTCACCTGGGCCAAGGCCGCCGAAGGCACCGTCCGGCACTACCGCGCCGCCATCGAGCGGCAGCGGGCCTCGGACGCCGGGCGCGACCGCCGATCCACCCGGTGACCTTCGCGGTGACCACGTCGGCGACCTCGCGTCCCGACCGTCCCCTCCGTCCCGCCCGCCTCTCCGGCCTCTCCAGCCCCTCCCGTCATTCCCGCACCATCCGCATCACCCTTCACCCCCGCGACAGCGAAGGCAGGCCCCCGTGCTGACCGTCGATTTCTCCAGGTTCCCGCTCGCCGCAGGCGACCGCGTGCTCGATCTGGGCTGCGGCGCAGGCCGGCACGCCTTCGAGTGCTACCGGCGCGGCGCCCAGGTGGTCGCCGTGGACCGCAACGGCGAGGAGATCCGCGAGGTCGCCAAGTGGTTCGCCGCCATGAAGGAGGCGGGCGAGGCGCCCGCCGGCGCCACCGCGACGGCCATGGAGGGCGACGCCCTCGCGCTGCCCTTCCCCGACGACTCCTTCGACGTCGTCATCATCTCCGAGGTGATGGAGCACATCCCCGACGACAAGGGCGTGCTCGCCGAGATGGTCCGCGTCCTCAAGCCCGGCGGCCGCATCGCGATCACCGTCCCGCGCTACGGCCCGGAGAAGATCTGCTGGACCCTCTCCGACGCCTACCACGAGGTCGAGGGCGGCCACATCCGCATCTACAAGGCCGACGAACTGCTCGGCAAGATGGAGGCCGCCGGCCTCAAGCCGTACGGCACCCACCACGCGCACGGACTGCACTCCCCGTACTGGTGGCTCAAGTGCGCCTTCGGCGTCGACAACGACCAGGCCCTGCCCGTGAAGGCGTACCACAAGCTCCTGGTCTGGGACATCATGAAGAAGCCCCTGGTCACCCGCCTCGCCGAGCAGGCCCTCAACCCCGTCATCGGCAAGAGCTTCGTGGCCTACGCGACCAAGCCGCACCTCCCCGTCGGCGCGGCCCAGTGAGCTCGCCCGGGCGCACCGCACCCGAACACCTCGTCCTGGAAGGCGTCCTGACCGCCGAACAGGCCGCCCTGACCGTCGCCGGGATCCTCGACGTCCAGCGGTCCGACGGGGCCATCCCCTGGTTCCGCGGCCACCACCTGGACCCGTGGGACCACACCGAGGCCGCCATGGCCCTCGACGCCGCCGGCGAACACGAGGCGGCCGAGCGCGCCTACGACTGGCTGGCCCGCCACCAGAACCGGGACGGCTCCTGGTACGCTGCCTACGCCGACCGGCCCGAGGGCGTCGACACCGACACCCCGCAGGACGCGAGCCGCGAGTCGAACTTCGTCGCGTACATAGCCGTCGGCGTCTGGCACCACTACCTGGCCACCGGCGACGACCCCTTCCTGGACCGGATGTGGCCGGCGGTCGTGGCCGCCGTCGAGTTCGTCCTCGCGCTCCAGCAGCCGGGCGGTGAGATCGGCTGGAAGCGGGAGGCGGACGGCACGCCCGTCACGGACGCCCTGCTGACCGGCTCCTCCTCCATCCACCAGGCGCTGCGCTGCGCCCTGGCCATCGCCGAACACCGCGGCGAGCCCCAGCCGGACTGGGAACTGGCGACGGGCGCGCTGGCGCACGCCATCCGCCGGCATCCCGAACGGTTCCTGGACAAGTCCCGCTACTCCATGGACTGGTACTACCCGGTGCTGGCCGGCGCGCTGACCGGACCCGAGGCGCGGGAGCGCATCGCCGGGCGGTGGGAGGAGTTCGTCGTCGCCGACCTCGGCGTGCGGTGCGTGCTGCCGAACCCGTGGGTGACGGGCGGGGAGTCCTGCGAACTGGCCCTCGCGCTGTGGGCGACGGGGGAGTCGGACCGGGCACTGGAGATCCTCCGGTCGATCGGGCACCTGCGCGCCGACAACGGCATGTACTGGACGGGCTACGTCTTCGAGGACCGGGCGGTGTGGCCCGTGGAACAGACGACCTGGACGGCGGGTTCCCTGCTGCTGGCCGTGGCGGCCCTCGGCGGGGACGAGGCCACCGGCCAGGTCTTCGGCGGCCTCGAACTGCCGACGGGCCTGGAGCCGGGCTGCTGCCGGCCCTGAGCCGGTCCGGGCGGCGGTGACGCGACCGCCCCGACCCGGGCCGCCCCGCGCGGCCCCGGCGGCCCGGGCCGGTCAGGGGCCCGGGGCGCCGGGGCGCACGGGGCGTACGGGGCGGCCCTGACGGCCGCGCCGCCCGAACGGCCGCGCCCGGTGGCGGGCCCGGTGCGGCGGGGCGAGGCTGCGGGGGACGCCCCCGTCCCCGGAGGAAACCGTGTCCACACCCAGAACCTCCCGACTGCGCCGCGCCCTGACGGCCCTTCTCGTGTCCACGGCGCTGCTCGCCGGCGCCACCGCCTGCGGCAGCGACGCGGCCTCCGGCGGCGGCGGTACGACCGCCGCGGCCCGCGGCGAGGAGATCTCCTCGGCCTCCGTCGCGGAGCTGGCCGCGCTCGCGGCGGCCGAGCCCGCCGCCGCCGAGGAGGACGCCGTCGCCGCGGCCACCCCCTCGCCCAGTACGAGCGCCGAACGGCAGAAGTTCGCCAAGACGCGCTTCGTCGCCAACGCCGGACTCGCGGCCGGGGCGACGTACCAGTGGATCGTCAAGCCGTACCGCGAGGGCAAGTTCAAGAAGGGCGCGAGCGGGCGCACGTTCGCGCTCATCAAGGCCGGTCTCGCGGGTGCCTTCGCCTACAACCGGCTGAAGGCCGCCACCGAGAACGCCAAGGGCGACCCGCTGCTGTCGAAGGCCGTGGCGCCGCTGACGGCGGGCATCGAGTCCCTCAAGGGGCTGGCGACCAAGCTCCGCAAGGGGCAGGCGGGCGACGCCGACATCGACGCCTTCAACAACGTCATCAACGGGGTGAAGGAGGCGGGCAAGAACGCCGGCGCCGCCGTCACCGACAAGGTCCCGAGCCTGTCCCAGCTGGGCGGATAGCCCGGCGGGCTGTTTGAATGACCGGCGTGATCGAGTTCCTGTGCCTGGCCGCCCTCGCCGCCGCCACCGGCTGGCTGGTGCGCCGCAAGCAGCGTCAGCGGGTGGCCGCCGGACCCCCGGCCGGGATCCCCGGCATGGCCCGGCGGCCCGCGGGCGAGGGCCGCTGGCGCGCCGGCACCCTCCACGGCGACCAGGGCGCCCCCGAAGACGGGGGCGCCCTCGCGCGGTGGGAGCCCCGGCGCGGCCCCGCCGTCGCCCTGGCCGGGGCCCGCGCCACCGGCGTACGGGTGCCCACCGTCCGGGAGGGCGTCAGCATCAACCCGGGCTCGCGGATCGTGGCCTGCGTCCTCGAAGGCGGCGACACGATGGAGATCGCCGTGATGCCGCTGGACGTCTCCGGGCTCCTGGAGGTCGTCCCCCGGGCCGACCCGGAGCCGCCGGAGGTTCCGGAAGGGACGGCCTAGGAGTTCAGTTCGGCCAGCACCCGCAGGGTGTGCGGGTCCGGGGCGGTGACGAGCAGGTCCGTGACGGGGCCCTTGCGCCACAGCTCCAGCCGTTCCGCGATCCGTTCACGGGGCCCGACCAGGGAGATCTCGTCGGCGAAGGCGTCCGGGACGGCGAGGACCGCCTCCTCCTTGCGGCCGGCGAGGAACAGTTCCTGGATCCGCCGGGCCTCCTCCTCCCAGCCCATGCGCCCCATCAGGTCGGCGTGGAAGTTGCGGGCCGCGTGCCCCATGCCGCCGATGTAGAAGCCGAGCATCGCCTTGACCGGGAGCAGCCCCTCGGCGACGTCGTCGCAGACCCTGGCCCGCGCCATCGGGGCGATCATGAACCCCTCGGGCAGGTCGCTCAGCGAGGCCAGGTAGACGTCCGTGCGGGTGGGGGACCAGTACAGCGGCAGCCAGCCGTCCGCGATGCGGGTGGTCTGCGCGATGTTCTTCGGGCCCTCCGCACCGAGGAGGACGGGCAGGTCCGCGCGCAGCGGGTGGGTGATGGGCTTGAGGGCCTTGCCGATGCCGGTTCCGTCGGCGCCGCGGTACGGATGCCGGTGGAAGCGGCCGTCCAGGGCGACGGGGGCCTCGCGGCGCAGCACCTGGCGGATGACGTCGACGTACTCGCGGGTGGCGGTGAGCGGGCTCGCGGGGAAGGGGCGCCCGTACCAGCCCTCGACCACCTGGGGTCCCGACAGGCCCAGGCCCAGCGTCATCCGGCCGCCGGAGAGGTGGTCCAGGGTGAGGGCGTGCATGGCGGTGGCGGTGGGGGTGCGGGCGGCCATCTGCGCGATGGCGGTGCCCAGGCGGATCCGGGAGGTGTGGGCGGCGATCCAGGTGAGCGGGGTGAAGGCGTCGGAGCCCCAGGCCTCGGCGGTCCACACCGAGTCGTAGCCGAGCCGTTCGGCCTCGGTGGCGAGGTCGAGGTGGTTCCGGGCGGGGCCGCGTCCCCAGTAGCCGAGTGCGAGTCCGAGCCTCATGGAAGTCCCCCAGCGGTAGCAGCGGTGTCCGGCGCGAGCGGGATCCGACACCCGGGGCAAGGGATACGGGATCTGACGGACCATCAGGCCGCGCGTCAGGTGACTGTAGGGCAACGGCCCCCCGCCCGGAAGGGCGGGGGGCCGTCGGTGGGGCCGGGGCGCGGGTTCAGCCGCGCTGGATGCCCGAGGTGTCGTTCAGGACCCCGCGCCGGCCGTCCTGGGTCTGCGCGATCAGCGTGGACGGGCCGCGCTGGTCGACGGCCAGGTACCAGGTGCCGGGGGCCAGCTCCGCGATCGGGGTGGGGGAGCCGTCCTCGCCGAAGAGGGGACGGGCCACCGGGACGGCGAACCAGAACGGCGCGAAGTCCGCCGGAGCGGGCGCCGGGGTGTCCTGCGGGCCGGGGGCGGGGGTGCCGCCGTAGGGCGGGACCGGCTGCGGGGTGGAGCCGTAGCCCGGCTGCTGCTGGGCGCCGGGGTAGCCGTACCCGCTGCCGGGCTGCTGCTGGCCGCCGTAGGGCGGGACGGCGGCGGGCCGCGACTCGGGGACGAGCGGGCCGGCGAGCGCCGGGACCTTCGATCCGGCGATCGCCACGCCGGCGAGGGCCAGCGTGGACAGGAAGGCGATGATCGCGCCGGCGCCCAGGTCGGCCTTGGCGGGGCTGGTGATCAGCGACCACAGGGAGGACCAGGCCGCCGAGACGGCCAGTACGGTCCCCCACGCCGCGAGCGGCAGGCCGGCGAGCTTGCGGCCCTCGGGCAGGAAGCGGCCGGCCAGCAGCAGGCCCGCCGCGATGAACCCGATCAGGAAGATGCTGGGCAGGGCCAGGCCGTAGACGTCGGTGTCCCACACGCTCGGGAGGTCCAGGCCGGTGGCTGAGTAGTAATCGAGGAACGAGGCGATGAACAGCAGCACCGCTGCTCCGATCACCACGCCGTCGCCTCGAGTGAGGGAGCGGATGTTCACGTCTCAGGTGTCCTTCTCGGTCTCGGTCGTCTCGTGGTGCCGCGGTCGCAGACCAGGGCTGGAGCGTGGCGGGCCACCATGGTACGGAGGTTTCCCGCGGCCGAGAGGACCGGGGCGGTGGGCCGCCCCGGCGCGATGCCCCCGGGGGGCTACCCGCCCAGGAATCCGACGATGCCGTCGGCGATGCCCTGCGCGGCCTTCTGGCGCCACTCCGGACTCGTCAGCCGTTCCGCGTCCTTGGCGTCACGCATGTTGCCGCATTCGACGAACACCTTGGGCCGAGTCGAGAGATTGAGGCCTCCCAGATCGTCACGGACGACCAAACCCGTGCCCGAACCGAGGTAGTTGGCCGGTCCCGATCCGGTCGTGCGCGCGAAGTTCGCGCCGATCTTCTCGCCGAGCTCCCGGGAGGGGGCCACGATCGCGGCGGTGTCCGCGGCGCCGCCCTTGACCCGGGCGGGCAGGATGACGTGGTAGCCGCGGTTGCCCGCGGAGGTGCCGTCGGCGTGGACGGAGACGACGGCGTCGGCGACCGCGGCATTGCCGATCCGGGCCCGCTCGTCGATGCAGGGGCCGAAGGCGCGCTCGCCCTCGTGGGTGAGGACCACCTTGACGCCCCGCGCCTCCAGGATCGCCTTCATCCGGCGCGAGACGTCCAGGGAGAACTCCGCCTCCTTGTACCCGGAGGCTGTGGTGGTGCCCGTGGTGTCGCATTCCTTGCGGGTGGTGCCGATGTCGACCTTGCGGTTGATCTCGGTGGTGTGCTGGAAGTTGTTGGTGTTGTGCCCGGGGTCGATGACCACGGTCCGGCCGGCCAGGGGGCCCTTGGCCGGGGCCGGCGTGCCCGCCGGACCCGACGGGGCGGCGGGGGAGCCCGTCGCGGTCGTCGCGGTCGTCGTGGGCGAGGCGGAGCCCGGGGCGCCCGTCCGGGCCTTCGCGTCGGCGCCCGGGGAGCTCGCGTGCGAGGCCGTCACCGGCAGGGTCCGCGGCTGTTCCGGGCCGGAGCCCGACCCGGAGAGCGCCTGGCTCACCATCCAGCCCGCCAGACAGGTGGGGGCGAGGGCCGCCGCGGCCACCACGAGGGTGGAGCGGCGCGCGTACCAGGGCCGGTCCGGGCTGATCGAGGAGGCGGACTCGGGCTGCGGGGGGCTGTCGTCGTAGCGCACCTCGCGATGCTAGAACGGCCCCCCGACGCCCGTCCGGACCGTGGGCCGTTCGAGGGCGTGGTGTGACTGTCCGCTTGTATGACGCCCGTCCGGGTGGCGGCCCGGCGGTCCGGCGGGCCGCCCCGGCGGCGTCCGCGCGCGGACACCCCTCAGATGCCGGAGCCCGTACGCCGCAGGACGCGCAGCGAATCGGTCACCGAGACCTCCTCGAACGCGCCGGAGGCCAGGGCGCGCAGGTAGATCCGGTACGGGGCCTGTCCGCCGTCGGCCGGGTCGGGGAACACGTCGTGGATCACCAGGGTCCCGCCCACCGCGAGGTGCGGCGCCCAGCCCTCGTAGTCGCCGTTCGCGTGCTCGTCGGTGTGGCCCCCGTCGATGAAGACGAAGCCGAGCGGGCCGCCCCAGACCGCGGCCACCTGCGGGGAGCGACCCACCAGGGCGACGACGTGCTCCTCCAGGCCGGCCCGGTGCAGGGTCCGGCGGAAGGTCGGCAGGGTGTCCATCAGCCCGACCTCCGGGTCCACCACGGTCGGGTCGTGGTACTCCCAACCCGGCTGCTGCTCCTCGCTGCCCCGGTGGTGGTCGACGGTCAGGGCGGCCACCCCGGCCTCGCGGGCCGCGTCGGCCAGCAGGATCGTGGAGCGCCCGCAGTACGTGCCGACCTCCAGCAGGGGCAGGCCGAGCGCGCCGGCCTCGGCGGCGGCCGCGTACAGGGCGAGGCCCTCCCGTACGGGCATGAACCCCTTGGCCGCCTCGAAGGCGCTGAGGGTCTCCGGCTTGGGGGTGGCGGTGGCGGCCATGGTGCCTCCGGGTGCGTCGTGGGCGGTGCGGCGCCCCATGCTGCCCTACCCATCGGTAGCCGTCCACGGCGGGGCGGCCCGCGGGCGGCTCAGGGGCGGTAGCGGCGCGGGGCGCTCGTACCGCAGGCCAGGCACACCCACCAGTCCCGCACGAAGCCGTCGGTGTCCGGGCGGGGCGCGGTGGCGACCTCGCACTCCTCCTCTCCGCAGAACGGGCAGCCGCCTCCCGCGGGGTCCAGGCGCCGCATCGCCACCATCGCGCCGTCGCCCGGCCGCAGATGGCCCACCCCGCCGCAGGCCGGGCAGGTCCACCACCGCTCCGGCCTCGGCGCGGGCGGGGCCCCGCCCCACCGGTTGCGGGTGCGGTGGACCGGCCGCTCGCGCACCCCGTGCCCGCAGTCGGGGCAGGGGAGGCCCTCCACGGCCTCCACGGCCTCCGTGTTCTCGGTGTTCTCCGCGTTCCCTGCGTTCTCCGTGTTCCGCACGGTGGTCACCCCCTCGTTCCGTCGGGGTCCGGGAACCCCGGTGCAGCCCATCGCACGCGGGCGCGCGGCGCAAGGGCCCGACCGGAGCGGGCCGGGGCGGGGCGGGAGGAGAAACACCCCGAACTGACCTTCCGTCAGATTGGAACGTGTTCTAGTCTGCCGCGCATGGGCATCGGAATCACGCAAGAGCAGCGGGAGTTGGCCGAGGCCGTGCGCGGCTGGGTGGCGCGCACGGTGCCGCCCGAGGAGGTGCGCGGGCTCCTCGACGGCCCGCCCCGCGCCGGCGCCCGGCCCGCCTGGTGGGACGCGTTGGCGGCGGCCGGGCTGCTGGAGCCCCACCTGGAGGGCGGGACGCTGCTGGACCTGGCCGTCGTGGTGGAGGAGGCCGCCCGGGGGGCGCTGCCCGGACCGTTCCTGCCGAGCGCGCTGGCCTCCGTACTCCTGGACCGGGCGGGGGCCGAGCCCCTCGACGGGCGGATCGGCGCCGTCGCGCTGGATCCCGGCACCCTCACCGCCACCACCGCCCCGGACGGCGGACACGTCCTCGACGGGCTCGCACCCCCCGTCCTCGGCGCCGGCGAGGCGGAACTCGTCCTGCTCGCCGCCGAGACCGCCCGCGGCACCCGCTGGTTCGCGGTCGACGCCGCCGCGCTGGACGTCCGCACCCACGAGAGCGCCGACCCGACCCGCCCCACCGCCGAGGTGCGGGCGCGCGCGGTCACCGTCGGCCCCGACCGCCTGCTGGAGCTGGACGAGGCCCTCGTCCGGGACCTCGCCTGCGTCCTGTTCGCCGCCGACGCCTGCGGCACCGCCGCCTGGGCGGTGCGCACGGCCGCCGAGTACGCGAAAACACGTGAACAGTTCGGTCGACCGATCGGGCGCTTCCAGGGCGTCAAGCACCTGTGCGCCGACATGCTGGTCCGCCTGGAACAGGCCCGCGCACTGGCCTGGGACGCCGCCGGCAGCGCCCACGAGAGCCCCGAGACCCGCTCCCTGGTCGCCGCCCTCGCCGCGGGCACCGCCCTCGACGCCGCCTGGTCCTGCGCCAAGGACTGCATCCAGATCCTCGGCGGCATCGGCTTCACCTGGGAGCACGACGCCCACATCCACCTGCGCCGCGCCCTCGTCGCCCGACAGCTCCTGGGCCCCGGCGACGAGCACCGCGTGCGCGCCGTACGCCTCGCCGCCGCCGGAGCCCGCCGCGCACTGCGCCTCGAACTGCCCGAGGCCGCCGAGGTCCACCGGGAGGGCGCCCGCGCCGCCGCGCACGCCGCCCGCGGCCTCGACCCGGCCGCCGCCCGCAAGGCCCTCGCCCCCACCGGCTACGCCGCCCCCCACCTCCCGCCCCCCTACGGGCGCGGCGCCGGCCCCCTCGAACAGCTCGTCGTGCAAAGGGAGATGGAGGCGGCCGGCGTCAGGATCTCCGAACTCGGCATCGCCACCTGGATCCTGCCCTCGCTCATCGCCTACGGCACCGACGCCCAGCGCGAGGCCTGGGTCCTGCCCACGCTGCGCGGGGACGCCACCTGGTGCCAGCTCTTCTCCGAGCCGGGCGCCGGCTCCGACCTGGCCTCCCTGCGCACCCGGGCGGAACAGACCGAGGACGGCTCCTGGAAGGTCAACGGGCAGAAGGTGTGGACGAGTTCGGCCCACACCGCCGACTTCGGGATCCTCCTCGCCCGCACCGACCCGACCGCGCCCAAGCACAAGGGCCTCGGCTACTTCGTCGTCGACATGCGCCACACCCCCGGCATCGACGTCCGCCCCCTCAAGGAGATCACCGGCGAGGCCCTCTTCAACGAGGTGTTCCTCGACGACGTCCTCCTGCCCGCCGACGCCCTCGTCGGCGCCCCCGACGGCGGCTGGCGCGTCGCCCGCAACACCCTCGGCAACGAGCGGGTCCACATGGCCGACCAGATGACCTTCGACACCGGGCTGGAGGCCCTCCTCGCCCGCTCCGCCGACCTCGACGGCTCCCACCGCGCCCGGATCGGGGCACTGGCCGCCGAGGCCCACGCCCTGGCCTGCATCGGGCTGCGCACCACGCTCCAGCAGGTGTCCGGGCTGGAGCCCGGCGCGGGGGCCTCCGTACGCAAGCTCGTGCAGACCCCCCACCAGCAGCGGACCGCCGAACTCGCCCTCGAACTGCTGGGCCCGCGGGGCGCGGTGCGGGAGGGCGCGGGGGAGCGGGCGGTGCACGGCGTGCTCATGTCCCGCTGCCTGACCATCGCCGGGGGCACCACGCAGGTCCAGCTCAACGTCGTCGCCGAGCGGATGCTCGGCCTTCCCAGGGACTAGGAGCGGTCAGCCATGAAGTCGTACATCGTGGGCGTCGGCATGACGAGGTTCGAGAAGCCGGAATCCCGGGACTGGCAGTACTGGGACATGGTCAAGGAGGCGGGCACGGCCGCCCTCGCCGACGCGGGCGTGGACTACGGGCTCGTCGAGCAGGTGCCCGTGGGCCACTGCTTCCAGGCCTCCACCGCGGGCCAGCGGGCCGCGTACGAACTGGGCCTGACGGGCGTGCCCGTCTACAACGTCAACAACAACTGCGCGACCGGCTCCACCGCCCTGATGATGGCCCGGCAGTTCGTCGAGGGCGGGATCAGCGACTGCGTGCTCGCCCTCGGCTTCGAGAAGATGAAGCGCGGGGCGCTCGGGGGCGGCGCGGACGGCGGCGACTTCAAGACCTCCCCCGTCGCCCGCCACTACGGAATCATGGCCGCGGCCCACGGCTTCGAGATGTCCCCGCCCACCGCGCAGATCTTCGGCAACGCCGCCCGCGAGCACATGGAGCGGTACGGGACCACCCCGGCGCAGCTCGCGGCGGTCGGGGCCAAGAACCACCGGCACTCCGCGAACAACCCGAACGCGCAGTTCCAGGACGTGTACACGGTCGAGGAGGTCCTCGCGGCCAAGTCCATCCACGACCCGCTGACCAAACTCCAGTGCTCGCCCACCTCCGACGGGGCGGCGGCCGCCCTCGTCGTCTCCGAGCGGTTCCTCGTACGGCACGGGCTGCACGATCGGGCCGTCGAGATCGTCGCCCAGGCCATGACCACCGACACCGGGGAGAGCTTCGGCGGCTCCTGCATCGACGTCGTCGGCAAACCCATGACGGCCGCGGCGGCCCGCCGGGTCTACGAGCGCTCGGGACTCGGCATCGAGGACGTCGACGTCATCGAGCTGCACGACTGCTTCTCCGTCAACGAACTGCTGACCTACGAGGCCCTCGGCATGTGCGCCGACGGGGCCTCGGGCGCGCTCGTCGAGAGCGGGGCCACCACCTACGGCGGCCGCTGGGTGGTCAACCCCTCCGGCGGGCTCATCTCCAAGGGACACCCGCTCGGCGCGACCGGCCTGGCCCAGGCGGCGGAACTGGTGTGGCAGCTGCGCGGCGAGGTCGGACCCCGGCAGGTGCCGGGCGCCGGGGTGGGCCTCGCCCACAACATCGGGCTGGGCGGCGCGGCCGTGGTCACGATGCTGCGCCGCGGCTGACGGGGCCCGCCCGCCACCCCGCCGGAGCCGGCGGGGTCGCGGAGCCGGCGGGGTGGCGGGGTCGCTCAGGCGGTTCGGACGCGGGCGAGGCCCGGCATCAGCCGCAGGGCGTTGTCCCGGTTGACGCCGCGCCGCTGCTCCACCGTGAAGGCGGGGTCGGCGGCCAGGGCGGGCACCGCGAGGTCCGTGACCACGCCGGCCGGGCAGGCGGGCCAGTCGCTGCCGAACAGGATCCGGTCGGGGGAGACCACCGCCATCAGCGTGCCCGCGGGGGAGAGCGGGCCGGCGGTGTCGTAGTAGAAGCGGCGCAGGTGGTCCCGTACGGCCGCCGGGTCGACCGGGGGGTCGAAGGCGTGGGCGAAGGCCTCCATCCGGGTCGCGATCTGCGGCAGGAACCCGCCGCCGTGGGGGAGGATCACCGACAGGTTCGGGAAGCGGTCCAGGGTCCGGGTACGGATCATGTTGGCGGCGGCCCGCGTGGTGTCCAGCAGGAAGTCGCAGAGGAAGTTCGGCACCCCGGGCACGGTGGCCCCGGGCCCCCCGAGAGCTCCGCCGAGCACGCCGGGCCCGCCGGGCCCTCCCGGCCCGCCGGCTTCACCCGGCCTTCCCGGCCCGCCCTGCCCGCCCGGGGCTCCTCCCGGTCGGCTCCCCGGCCCTCCCGGTCCGCCCGGTCCGCCCGGTCCGCCCGGCCTTCCGGGCCCGCCGGTTCCGCCGGTTCCGCCCGGCCCTCCGGGCCCCGCGTGCGTCCCCGGGCCGCCCGGGGCCCCCGGGGCTCCTCCCGGTCGGCCGGCCGGCGGGGGTGGGGTCGGGAGGTTGTGGGGGTGGGTGTCCACCACCGCCGACCGCTCGTCCAGTTCGGCGAAGATCCCGTCGTACGAGGGGTCCCCGAGGTAGACGCCGCCGTGGTTCGCCGTCACGTTCACCCCGACCGCGCCCAGCTCGTCCAACCCGTACCGCAGCGCCCACGAGGAGACCCCGGGGTCCTCCAGGAACAGCGGCGCGTGGAAGGCGAACCGCCCCGGATGCGCCTCGACCACCTCCGCGGCCGCCTCCAGGGTGACCCTGATCGCCTCCCGCAGCTGCGCCGGGTCCGCGTACCGCGCCGGCAGCATCGGCTTGAGCACGGCGGTGGCGATCCCCGCCCCGTCCATCACCGCCAGGGCGCTCGACGCGTCCCAGGACGCCCACGGGGGCAGCGCCCGCGGGTGGACCAACCCCTCCCGCTCGGCCCACGTCCGCCAGGCCGGGGCGCAGAAGTGGTGGTGGACGTCGATCACCGCCCCGCTGCCGTCGTCACCCCCGACCGCCCCGGCGACCCCGGCCGCTTCGAGGGGGGCGGCCGGTCGGGCCGCCCCACCGGTGGTGACACCGCTCGCACCGTAATCCGGCATGCGCGCATTCCTTTTCGTCGGGCCGCCGTCGGAGATTTCCTTCGCGGAAAGGAGGGAATCCCCGCCACCCTAGGACGGCCCCCCGCCGCACCACCCGCCCGGGAATTCCCCCGAGGGAGCTTTCGCCTCCGAACGGGTCAATGCGGTTTCGTCCCTCTCCCACCCCGGGAAAGGTGGCGACGGTTCGATTCCGCATGACCTGGAGGCGCGCACGTGACGACTGAACGGGCAGTGGCGGTGAGCGACGATCCCGCGCTCCGCGAGGCGATGGCGGCGGCGACGACGAGCCCACCCGAATTCCGTACGTGCCCCTATCCGGTCTACCGGACCCTGCGCGAGCAGGCCCCCGTGGTCCGCCTCACCCCCGGCCACGGCGTGGACACGTACCTCATCACGGGGTACGAGGAAGCCCACGCCGCCTTCGCCGATCCGCGGATCGGCAAGGACATGCACGAGGCCATCGACCTCTACCACGCCCTGTTCGGCGACGCCTGCGAGGCCCTCGACGACAACCTCCTCTTCGCGGACCCGCCCCGGCACACCCGGCTGCGCCAGATCGCCAAGAACGCCTTCACCCCGCGCCACGTCAAGGAGCTGCGCCCGCACATCCAGGAACTCGCCCAGGAGTTCCTGGACCGCTGCCCGACCGACGAGCCCGTCGACCTGATGAGCTCCTTCGCCCTGCCGCTGCCCGTCATGGTCATCTGCGAGCTGCTGGGCATCGTCGGTCAGGAACGCGTCGAGGTCCTGCAATGGTTCTCCGTCGTGACGCGGTCCCGTTTCAGCCGGGAACTGAAGGCCGATCTCGCCGAGGCCGAGCACTGGCTGTGGGATTACTTCAAGCGCCACATCGAGCTCACCCGTGAGCGGCCCACGGACGATTTCCTGAGCCTGCTCGTGGAATCGGAACACGAGGACGGCCCGCTCACCGACGAGGAACTCGTCTCGATGATGTGGGTGCTGCTCTTCGCGGGCCACAAGACGACCACCCTGCAGATCGGGAACTGCGTCTACAACCTGCTCACCCACCCGGAACAGCTCCGGGCGATCCAGGAGGACCGGGAACTCCTCCCGCAGGCCATCGAGGAACTCCTGCGGTTCGAGGGCTCCGTGGAGACCTCCACCTTCCGGTACGCGCTGGAGGACCTGGAGATCGGCGGGACCACCATCCCGAAGGGGGCGCTCGTGCAGATCGCGATCGCCGCCGCGAACCGGGACCCGGAGAAGTTCCCCGCGCCGGACACCCTCGACGTGACGCGCGAGCACCTCCAGAGCACCCACCTCGGATTCGGCTACGGCTCCCACTACTGCCTGGGCGCCCCGCTGGCCCGCCTGGAGCTGGAGATCTGCCTGACGGCCCTGCTCGACCGCTTCCCGGACATGGTCCTGGCCCTGCCGTCGTCGCAGGAGGGGGACTGGCTCAAGGGCCCCTTCCCCGCCTTCCGGGGGCTGGAGAAGCTCCCGGTGGTGCTGGACCCGTCGCGGACCGTGGACGACTGGACGCTCTGACCGGGCCCGGTCGCCGCGCCGGTCCGAGTCCTACGGGAGCCCTCCGCCTTCTACGGGAGCCCTCCGCCGATCTCCGGCGGAGGGCTCCCGTGCGTACGGCGCGCGGGTCCGGTCAACGCGGGGTCCACCACCGTCTCGCCCATGGAGGCCCGCCGCAGGCAGTCGGCCAGTTCCTCCACCGGGCCGTCCCGCAGCACCAGCCCCGAGGCGCCCGCCGCCGAGGCCTCCTCCCACAGGCCCGGCCGGGCCCAGCCGGCCATGACCAGCACCCGGCACTCCGGCTCCTCGGCCAGCAGCCCCGCCACCGCCTCCGGTTCCTCCACCAGGGCCACCTCCGGCCTGGCCAGGGTCGACGCGATCACCTCGATGTCCGGCTGGAGCCCGAGGCGCAGCGCCAGCGCCGGGTTCGGCGGCACCAGCAGCACGCGCAGGGATCGGGAGGTCCGGTGCGTCACGGGCATTTCGTCCATGCCGGCAGGCTAGCCGGCGGAGGCCCGCCCGTCCCGCAACGCGCCACGGCCGACAGTGATCTGACGTGCGGTCAGGAGTCTTCCCAACTGCTGGGGGGTGCGTTATACATGGCCTTCGGTCGGCCCTAGAACGCGTTCTAGAACCGACCCCGTGGACGACCTCGGCGCGGCCGACGGTGCGGACGACCGCGCCGGGGTCTTCCCAGGACCGTGCCCGCGACCCGCGGGCCCGCTCCGTACGCGGTCCGGTTCCACCGACCCGGGTTCCACCGAGTTCCAGACAGGGAGCAGCGTCCTCATGCCGATCGATGCCGCCAAGGCCCTCGCCGCCGAACCCCGCCAGGGAGAGATCGGCTGGGACCACAAGGACATCCAGCTCTACCACCTCGGCCTCGGCGCGGGCCTGCCCGCGACCGACCCCGACGAGCTGCGCTACACCCTGGAGTCCAAGCTCCACGTGCTCCCCAGCTTCGCGACCGTCGCCGGCGCCGGCATGGCCATGATGGGCGGGCTCGCCGCCCCCGGCATCGACGTCAACCTCGCCGCCGTCCTGCACGGCGGGCACACCATCGCGCTGCACCGGCCGATCCCCGTCCGGGGGCGGGCCACCACCACCTCCAAGGTCGCCGCCGTGTACGACAAGGGCAAGGCGGCCGTGATCGTGCTGCGCTCCGAGGTCGCGGACGCCGACGGGCCGCTGTGGACCTCCGACGCGCAGATCTTCGTCCGGGGGGAGGGCGGCTTCGGCGGCGAGCGCGGACCGTCCGCCCGCGAGGAACTGCCCGAACGCGCCCCGGACCGGATCGAGGAGCGGCGCATCCGCGACGAGCAGGCCCTCCTCTACCGCCTCTCCGGCGACTGGAACCCCCTGCACGCCGATCCCGAGTTCGCCAAGCTCGCCGGCTTCGACCGGCCCATCCTGCACGGCCTGTGCTCGTACGGGATGACCCTCAAGGCCGTCGTCGACACCGTCCTGGACGGGGACGTCTCCCGGGTCCGCTCCTACCGCACGCGCTTCGCCGGGATCGTCTTCCCCGGCGAGACGCTCCGGATGCGGATGTGGCGGGAGCCCGGCCGCGTCCTGGTCTCGGTCACCGCCGTCGAACGCGACGACGCGCCGGTCCTCGCGGACACCGTCGTCGCACACGCGTAACGCCCGCCGCCCGACCACCCCAAGGAGCCGCACCGTGCGCGCAGCACTGCAGAGCGAGATAGGTCAGGACAAGCTGGAGGTCGTCGAGGACATGGAGGCCGTGGGCTTCGGCCCCGGCAAGGTCAGGATCCGGGTCAGGGCCACCGGCCTGTGCCACTCCGACCTCTCCGCGATGAGCGGCGTACTGCCGCAGCCCGCCCCCTTCATCCCGGGCCACGAGGGCTCCGGGGAGATCGTGGACGTGGGCGACGGGGTCACCGGCCACGCCATCGGCGACCGGGTCCTCGTCTGCTGGCTGCCGCCCTGCGGCCACTGTCCCGCCTGCCGGCGCGGCCAGGGCCACCTGTGCCTGGAGGCCTTCGGGAACGTCGCCACCCCCAACTTCCGTCGCGCGTCGAGCGACATCTTCGGCTTCGCGGGCACGGGCACCTTCGCCGAGGAGATGGTCGTACCGGCGTCCTGCGCCATTCCGATCCCCGACGACCTCCCGTACGACATCGCCGCCCTGATCGGCTGCGGGGTCACCACCGGACTGGGCGCCGCCATCAACACCGCGAAGGTGGAGGCCGGCTCCTCGGTCGCGGTCATCGGCTGCGGCGGCGTCGGGATCTCCGTCATCCAGGGCGCCAAGGTGCAGGGCGCGGCCCAGATCGTCGCCGTCGACCCCGTCGCCTCCCGGCGCGAGGCGGCGCTGCGCTTCGGGGCCACCGAGGCGGTCGCGCCGGACGCGTTCGGCGACGCCAAGAACCGGATCACCGCCGGCGAGGGCTTCGACTACGTCTTCGAGGTCGTCGGGAAGTCCGCGACCACGCAGACCGCGTACGAGATGACCCGGCGCGGCGGGTCCGTGGTCGTGGTGGGCGCGGGCGCCCTCGACGACAACTACTCGATCAACATGTTCTCGCTGTTCTTCGACGAGAAGAAGATCCTGCCGTCCATGTACGGCGGCGGGGACGTGCTCCGCTCCTACGAGCGCACCATCGCCCTGTGGCGGGCCGGCCGGGTGGACCTCGCCGGCCTGATCACCCACCGGGTCTCGCTCGCCGAGATCAACGACGCCCTCGACCAGATGCGTACGGGCACGGCCCTGCGCACCTGCATCGAACTCTGACCGCTTCGAGAGGAACGCCGAGCATGTCACTGCCACTTGAGGGGCTCAGCGCCATCGTGACCGGAGCCGGTCGCGGTCTCGGCCGGGCGGAGGCGATCGAACTCGCCCGGCTGGGCGCGAGCGTGGTCGTCAACGACTTCGGCCAGAGCGGCCGTGACGGCTCGGGGGAGGCCTCGGCCGCCCCGGCCGAGGCCGTCGCCGAGGAGATCCGCGCGGCGGGCGGGCAGGCGGTGGCCCACCTGGGCGACGTGGCCGACTTCGAGCAGGCGCGGGAACTGGTCGCCCTGGCCGTGGACCGCTTCGGGAAGCTGGACGTCCTCGTGAACAACGCGGGGATCCTGCGCGACCGGATGGTCTTCTCGATGTCGGAGGACGAGTGGGACTCGGTGATCCGGGTCCACCTCAAGGGTCACTTCAACACCACGCACTTCGCCTCCGCGCACTGGCGGGAACGGTCCAAGGCGGCGGGCGGCCCGGTCTACGGCCGGATCGTGAACACCTCCTCGGAGGCCTTCCTCGGAGGTTCCGCGGGCCAGCCCAACTACGCGGCGGCCAAGGGCGGCATCGTCGGCCTGACCACCTCGACCGCCCTGGCCCTGGCCAAGTACGGGGTCACGGCCAACGCGATCTGCCCGCGCGCCCGCACCCGGATGACCGAGGACGTCTTCGCGGGGTTCCAGGTCCCCGAGGAGGGCCGGCTCGACGCCCTCGCCCCCGAGCACGTGGCCCCGCTGGTCGGCTACCTGGCCTCGCCGGCCTCGGCCAAGGCCAACGGGCAGCTGTTCGTGGTCCACGGCGGGATCGTGGTGGTGATGGAGCGTCCCAGGGTGGCGGCCAAGTTCGACACCACGAAGGAGGCGTTCTCGTACCAGGAGCTGGACGAGGTGCTCAGCGCCCACTACGACGGCCGCCCCCCGAACGAGACCTTCGCGGCGGCCGAGGTCCTGGGCCTCAGGCACGGCGGCTGAACCCCGCCCCGCCCGCCCCCCCGCCCGGCCCCCGGCCCGTTCCGGTCCGCGACCCCGCTCAGCCCAGCGGTGCCTGCTGCAACGGGACCGGGCGGACCGGGTCGGGGGCCGGGGGTTCCGGGCGGACCGGCGCGGGCGGCGCCGCGGGCGGCGCAGCGGGCCGGCTCAGGCCCACGAGCCCGCAGGGCACGTCCGGGGTGGAGTACGGGAGGTGCAGGCGGCCCTCCGCGCTCCACAGCCCGGTGCCGAGCCAGCCGACCGGCGCGCCGAGCCGGAAGACGTACCGGTCGGCGGGGCTCCACAGGGCGAGCCCGGACGCCCCCACGCGCAGGGCGACCCCGCAGGTCTCCGGCATGAGCACCTGGCCCGGCTGGACGGCGAAGGGGTGCGCGTCCTCGATGCGCAGGCACTCGGGGAAGCGCACCGGGCGGGCGCTGCCGAGGACGCCCCAGCCGAGCCGGTCCTCACCCGGGGCGTTCGAGCGGATCATCAGCAGTCCGCTGTCGGGGTCGGCCAGCAGCAGGCGGTCGTCGCTGTCCTCGGCGATCTGGAGCAGCGGGGTGACCTCGCCGCCCCGGTCCAGGTCCACGGCCACGGCCTTCGTGCGGCCCCCGTGCTCGTGGTCCAGCGCCAGCAGACGGCCCGTACGGTCCAGCCAGACCCCGCCGGAGCAGCGGCCGGGCAGGGTGGCGACCGGTTCGGGGCCGGCGCCGGAGGGGCCGCCGGCGACCCGCCAGACGGTGCTCCCCCCGTCCTCCACCGTCAGGGCGTGGGCCCCGCTCCCGTCGGGGGACGGCGGCAGCAGGCGGACCCGCAGTCCCTCGCGCGCCCCGATCCCGCCGAGCGGGCGTTCCCCGGTGCGCGGGCCGCCCGCCGCGCCGCCCGAGGGGTACAGCAGGGCGAAGGCGTGCCGGTCGGCCACCCGGCGGTGGATCAGCACCCGACCGTCCGCGAGCGGCAGCACCTCGCTGTCCGACTCCTCCGGCTGCGCCGAGGGCAGCGGCACCGCGTACGGCTCCGGCCCGCCGAGCGTCCAGCGCTCGGGGTAGCGCGCGTCGCCGACCCCGGCCAGCCGCGCGGCGTAGGCCCCGTCGGCGGCGATCGTGAACGGGGCGGTGGTCGTCGTCTCGATCTCGGTGGCACAGACAGTCATCCGGGCCGTCACCTCCGGGGAGGAAGCTAGTTTTCGCCCTTCCCGCCGAACAACACGACCTCACAGGCTTCACACGTAAGGGTGGCCACGCGGCGGTTCGGCTGTGGGGGAGCGCGCGATTGTGCTGTTGCATATCGGGGCGTTTGGGATGTGGCCCCGGTCGGGGCCGCCCCGCTCGCACGGTCGTTCGCCCGTCCGCTCCCGGATCCGGGCCGCGGGACCGGGGCGCGGTGGCCGGCCGGGGCCGACCGGGGGCCGGCCGGGGGGCAGGCCGGGCGGTCGCCACGGACGGTAGCCTTGGCCTGTGCCCCGTCTCAATGAAGTGATCGCAGCGCTGGACGCCCTCTGGCCCCCCTCGCGGGCCGAGCAGTGGGACGCCGTCGGCACCGTCTGCGGCGACCCCGACGCCGAGGTCTCCCGCGTGCTGTTCGCCGTGGACCCCGTCCAGGACGTCGTCGACGAGGCCGTGAAGCTGGGCGCCGACCTGGTCGTCACCCACCACCCCCTCTACCTGCGCGGCACCACCACCGTGGAGGCGGGCACCTTCAAGGGCCGCGTCGTGCACACGCTGATCAAGAACGACATCGCGCTGCACGTCGCCCACACCAACGCCGACACGGCCGACCCGGGTGTCTCCGACGCCCTCGCCGGCGCCCTCGACCTGCGGGTGGTCGGCCCCCTCGTGCCCGACCCCACCGACCCGGCGGGCCGCCGGGGCCTCGGCCGGATCTGCGAGCTGGACCACCCCGAGACCCTGCGCGAGTTCGCCGCCCGCGCCGCCGCCCGGCTGCCGCGCACCGCGCAGGGCATCCGCGCGGCCGGCGACCCCGACGCCCTGATCCGTACGGTCGCGGTGAGCGGCGGCTCCGGCGACAGCCTCTTCGAGCGGGTCCGTGCCGCCGGCGTGGACGCGTTCCTCACCGCGGACCTGCGCCACCACCCGGTGTCCGAGGCCCGCGAGCAGAGCCCGCTCGCCCTCGTCGACGCCGCCCACTGGGCCACGGAATGGCCCTGGTGCGAGCAGGCCGCCGCCCAGCTCGACGCGATCTCCGAGCGCCACGGCTGGGGTCTGCGGACCCACGTCTCGCGCACGGTCACCGACCCCTGGACGGCGCACGCGCCGTCCGTCACTCCCCCTTCTCACTCAGGAGCCCCCAACTGAACGCCGAGCCCGCCGACCAGATCCGACTCCTCGACGTCCAGGCCCTGGACGTCCGGCTGTCTCAGCTCGCCCACAAGCGCAAGTCGCTGCCGGAGCACGCCGAGGTCGACTCCCTGACCAAGGACCTCTCCCAGCAGCGCGACCTCCTCGTCGCCGCCCAGACCCAGGCCAGCGACGCGGCCCGCGAGCAGACCAAGGCGGAGCAGGACGTCGACCAGGTGCGTCAGCGCGCGGCCCGCGACCAGCAGCGCCTGGACACCGGCGTGGGCATCTCGGCCCGGGACCTGGCGAACCTCCAGAGCGAGGTCGTCTCCCTCGCCAAGCGGCAGGGCGACCTGGAGGACGTGGTCCTGGAGGTCATGGAGCGCCTTGAGTCCGCCCAGGAGCGGGTCACCGAGCTGACCGGGCGCGTCTCCGCGCTGGAGGCCAAGCTCGCCGACGCCACCTCCCGCCGCGACGCCGCGACCGGCGAACTCGACGCCGAGGCCGCGAAGATCGCCAAGGACCGCGAGGTCATCGTCGCGTCCATGCCCGCCGACCTGATGGGCCTGTACGAGAAGATCCGCGCCAAGCAGGGCGGCGTCGGCGCCGCGCGCCTGTACCAGCGCCGCTGCGAGGGCTGCCGCCTGGAGCTCGACATGGCCGAGGTCAACGAGATCAAGGGCGCCGCCGTCAACCAGGTCGTCCGCCACGAGAACTGCGGCCGCATCCTGGTCCGCGCGGCGGACTCGGGCATCTGATGCCCCGCTTCGTCGTAGAGGCGGACGGCGGCTCCCGGGGCAACCCGGGGCCCGCCGGCTACGGCGCGGTCGTCCTCGACCCGGCCACGGGCGAGACGCTCGCGGAGCGCGCCGAGTTCATCGGCGTCGCGACGAACAACGTCGCCGAGTACAAGGGTCTGATCGCCGGGCTCACGGCCGCCCGCGAACTGGCGGCGGACGCCGTCGTCCAGGTCCGCATGGACTCCAAGCTGGTCGTCGAGCAGATGTCGGGCCGCTGGAAGATCAAGCACCCGGACATGAAGCCGCTCGCGGCCGAGGCCGCGAAGATCCTCCCGCGCGCGCAGGTCACCTACGAGTGGATCCCGCGCGAGCGCAACAAGCACGCCGACCGGCTCGCCAACGAGGCGATGGACGCGGGCCGCCAGGGCCGGCAGTGGGAGCCGTCGGCCTCCTCGGCCGCGCTCGCCGCCGGACCGCCGGCCCCCGCCGGGCCGCCCGGGGACGCCGCGGCCGGGGCCGCCGCCGTCCGCGCCGCCCTCGCGGGTCGCGGGGCCGACGCGCGGGCCGCCCGCGGCCTCGCCGCCGAACCGGCCGCCGCGGACACCCTGTTCACCGGCGCGGCCGTCCTCACGGAGACCGCGGCGCCCGCCGCCGTGCCCGCCTCCGACGCGGCCTCCGGCGCGCCCGCCCCGGCCGGCGGCACCGGCTGGGGTCCCGACATGGGGGCGCCCGCCACGTTCGTGCTGCTGCGGCACGGCGAGACCGCCCTCACCCCGCAGAAGCGCTTCTCCGGCAGCGGGGGCACCGACCCGGAGCTGTCCCCGGCCGGCCGCCGCCAGGCCGCCGCCGTCGCCGAGGCCCTGGCCGCACGGGGCACCGTGCAGGCCGTCGTCACCTCCCCGCTGCGCCGCTGCCGGGAGACCGCCCAGGCCGTCGCGGACCGGCTCGGACTGCCGGTCACCGTCGAAGAGGGCCTGCGCGAGACGGACTTCGGCGCCTGGGAGGGACTGACCTTCGCCGAGGTACGGGAACGCTTCCCCGACGACCTCCAGGCGTGGCTGGACTCCCCGAAGGCGGCCCCCACGGGCGGCGGCGAGAGCTTCGCCGCCGTCACCCGCCGGGTCGGCGCCACCCGCGACCGCCTGGTCGCCGCGCACGCGGGCCGCACGGTCCTGCTGGTCACGCACGTGACCCCGGTCAAGACCCTGGTCCGCCTCGCCCTCGGCGCCCCGCCGGAGTCCCTGTTCAAGATGGAGCTCTCGGCCGCCTCCCTGTCGGCGGTGGCCTACTACGCCGACGGCAACGCCTCGCTGCGCCTCCTCAACGACACGTCCCACCTGCGCTGATCGCGCGGCCCGGGGTACCGCGCCCCGGGCCGCGCGGGCACGTCTCACTCGTCGCCGCCGCTGTCGCGGCCACCCCCGCCCAGGCCCCGGCGGCGCGACTTCGCCGCGCCGCGCGCCACGGAGCCCACGGCCAGGGTGATCCGCGCGACGACGCGGACCCAGCGCGGTCCCCCGCGCTCCGCCCACACCACGCACGCCGTGCCGCCGACCGCGAGCGCCAACAGGAACCCCAACAGAACGCCCATGTCCCACCTCGGTATCGGGCCCGTGATGCACGAGTGCCCCGGACCGAGCGAGTCGATCCGGGGCGGTACGGCAGACGAGCCGGCCTGTACGCCGGGTTCTGTCACCCGGTGACCTCGCGGTCGCCGGGGAGACGGCCATCCATCTAGGACCGGCGTTGCCACCGGCCTCGTGCGGTCTACCCGCGAACTCGGGCGGGCAGCCCTCGATCGTCCGCGCAGACCCGTCCGGGGACGGATCCTCTTGACCTTGCTCCGGGTGGGGTTTACCTAGCCGCCTGAGTCACCTCAGGCGCTGGTGGTCTCTTACACCACCGTTTCACCCTTACCGAGGACCGAGGTCCCCGGCGGTCTGTTTTCTGTGGCACTGTCCCGCGGGTCACCCCGGGTGGGCGTTACCCACCACCCTGCCCTGTGGAGCCCGGACGTTCCTCGGCGGGATCCGGGGACCCCGACGCGGCCGCCCGGCCGACTCGTCTGTCGTGCCGACCATGCTACCCGGCCCTCCGAGGCGGCTTGACCTTGACGCAGCGGCAGGGTTTCTACTGGGCGCATGCGGATCGGAGAGATCGCCGCGCTGGTCGGGCTCACCACCCGGGCCATCCGGCACTACCACCATGTCGGGCTGCTCCCGGAACCGGAGCGGCGCCCCAACGGATACCGGGCCTACGGCGTGCGCGACGCCGTCCTGTTGGCCCGGGTGCGCCGGCTGACCGAGCTGGGCCTGAGCCTCGACGAGGTGCGCGACGTGCTCGCCGAGGACGCGGGGCGCGACCTGGCCGACGTACTGGAGGAACTCGACGCCGACCTCGCCCGGCAGCAGGCCGAGCTGGCCGAACGCCGACGCCGGCTCGCCGTGCTGCTCGCCGCCGGGCCCGGGGAGGGCGAACCCGTCTCTCCCGCGCTCGCCGCCCTGTTCGCCCAGGCCCCGCCCACCGACTCGCCGTCCGCCGCGAAGGACCGCGAGCACCTGACGCTCCTCGACGCCACCGGCGCCGCCGGCGAGGAGCTCTACGCCCTGCTGGGACCCCTCGCCGCCGACCCCGCCGTCCTCGCGCTCTACGAACGGCTCGACGCGCTGGCCGACGCCCCCGTCGACGACCCCCGCATCGGCCCGCTGGCGGCCGAACTGGTGGCCGCCGTCCCCGCCGAACTCATCGCCGCGCTCCGCACGGACACCGGCCCGCCGGTGGCCGCCGAGGGGTTCAAGGAGGCGCTGCTCGCCGACTACGCCCCCGCCCAGGCGCGGGTCGTCGCCCTGGTGATGGAGGCGTTCACGACCGGGGGCCCGGCGTGAGCACCCTGCGCGCGGCCCGCTGGGCGGCAGCCGCCGTGATCCCGGGCGAACTGGCCCTCGTCCTGTGCCTGGCCGCCGGTATCGAGCCGCCCGGCCGGGTGGTCGTCGTCGCCGAGGCACTGGTGCTCGGCGTGCTGCTGCTGGAGGCCTGGACCCTGCGGTCCCTGTACGCCGCCGCCCGCGCCCGGGGCGCCGCTCCGCCCGCCGCCCGCGCCGAGGCGGTACGGGCCGTGGTGCCGGTGGCGGTACGCCGCCTGCTGGCGCACGAGCTGCGGGCCGGCGCCTCCCTCGGCCGCTGGGTGCTGCGCCGCCGCCCGCACGGGGTGCGGCCCGGGGACCTCGCCGCCGCCTACACCGGACCGCAGACCGCCATGATGTACGGGTTCGTGTTCGTGTCGCTGATCGAGACGGTCGCCCTGGCCGTGCTGATCCCCTGGCCCGCCGTCCACCGCGTGGTGCTCGTCCTCGACGTGTACGGGGTGGTGCTGCTCCTCGCCCTGCACGCCGCCTGCGTGACCCGCCCGCACGTGCTGCGGCCCGACGGGACGCTGCGCGTGCGCTACGGCGCCCTGTTCGACCTGACCGTCCCGCCGCAGGCGGTGGCCTCGGTCCGGGTGGACCGCCGCTACCCGGAGGGACGCCTGGTCACCCTGTCCGAGGACGGGGTGCTCGACCTGATCGTGGGCAGCCAGACGACGGTGACCCTGGAGCTCACCGGGCCGCTGGAGTTCCGCAGGCCGCTCGGCGCCCGCGCCGAGGCCCGTACGATCCGCTTCCACGCGGACGACCCCCGCGCACTGGTCGACGCGCTGCGCGCGAGCGCGGCCCGCTGAGGCCTGTCAGACCGTGGCGAAAAGGATCTTCGCGGTGCCCGGGTCGGCGTGGGTCAGCCGGACCCGGACGCGGTCGCCGAGCGGGAGGTCGGCCCCGGCGGACTCGACGCGGCCGACCACCGCCGGCTCCTCCAGGTGGACGGTGCCGACGCGGGGCTCGTGCTCCTTGACCTCGATGACCGTCGCCTCGAAGGTCTCGCCGACGTGGTCCCGCAACAGGGCCGCCTCGACGAGGTCCACGCACTCCCGCTCCACCGTGTTGGCCAGCCGGGTCCCCTCGGCCATCTCGCGCGGCAGCGCCTCCAACGCCGACGTCACCCACGACGGGGGCGCGGTCCCCGCCACCGCCGCCAGGCACAGTTCGCCGGTGTGGCGGTCGACGAGCCGCCGCAGCGGGGCCGTGCAGTGCGCGTACGGGGCCGCGACCGCCGCGTGCAGCGCCGGGTCCGGGAGCCGGCCGTCGGTGAACACGGTGTACCCGGCGCCGCGCAGCAGGGCGGTGCACTCCTGGAGGAACGCGGCGTGCGCCGGCAGCCGGGGGTCCAGGGAGCGCACGAGGGCCGCGTACGGGACGTGGTGCGGCCAGTCGATCCGCAGGGCCTTCGCCGCCCGCCGCAGTCGGCCCACCGCGCCGTCGGGGGCGGCGGGCAGGGTGCGCAGCACGCCGGTGCCCGAGGCGAGCATGAGGTCGGCGGCGGCCATCCCGGTCATCAGGGAGATCTGCGCGTTCCAGCCGTCGGCGGGGAGCGGGGCCCGGTAGGCCAGGGTGTAGTGGCCGTCCCGTTCGACGACCTCCTGCTCGGGGACGTCCAGGGAGACGCCGCCGCGTTCGGCCTCCAGGGCCTCGCGCAGGGTGCCGACGTCCTTGAGGAGGGCCAGGGGTTCCTCGGCGGTACCGGTGTCGATGGCCTTCTGGACGCCCTCGTAGTCGAGCCGGGCCCGGCTGCGCACCAGGGCCCGGCGGACGTCGGCGACCTCGACGCGGCCGTCCGCGTCGAGGTCGAGCCGCCACAGGAGCGCGGGACGGGTGCGGTCCGGGAGCAGGCTGGCCGCGTCCTCCGAGAGCACGGTCGGGTGCAGGGGCACCTTCCCGTCGGGGAAGTAGAGGGTGGTGACCCGCCGGTGCGCCTCGCGGTCGAGGGGGCCGCCGGGGGTGACGAACGCGGCGACGTCGGCGATGGCGTAGTGCACGCGGTAGCCGCCGCCGGGCCGCACGGCCAGGTGCATGGCCTGGTCGAGGTCGACGGAGCCCGGCGGGTCGATGGTGAACAGGGGCAGGTCGGTGGCGTCCGCGGAGGGCGTTCGGGGAGCGGCCGCCGCCCGCTCCGCCTCGGCGAGGACCTCCGGCGGGAAGTCGAGCGGTACGCCCAGGCGCGTGCGCAGGTCACGCAGCGCGGACCGCAGGGCAGCGCCTTCTGCGCCGGTCATGTGCATGTGGCGGCGTGGCATGGGTCGAGCGTAGGCCGTCCCCGGGCGATTCGCCGGGAAGGTCCCCCGGTGCCCGGTGGGGAGGGCTGCGGCGCGGTGGGCGGCCGGCGGGGCGCGGCACGCCGTCTACCCTGGCTACGGGGCCGCACCCCTCGCTCCGTGTACCGCCGCGTTGAAGGAGAACCACCGTGCTCGTGCTGCTGCCGCCCTCCGAGGGAAAGGCCGCCGGCGGCTCCGGCGCACCGCTGGAGCTCGACTCCCTGTCCCTGCCGGGTCTGACGGACGCGCGCGCGACCGTCCTCGCGGAACTCGTCGAGCTGTGCGGGGCCGACGAGACGAAGGCGCGCGAGGTGCTGGGCATCGGCGAGGGCCTGCGCGCGGAGGTCGCGAAGAACGCGGCGCTGCGGACCGCTCCCGCCCGCGCCGCCGGGGAGATCTACACCGGTGTGCTCTACGACGCCCTGGACCTGGCGGGGCTGCCCGCGCCGGCGCGGGCCGCGGCCGACCGTTCGCTGATGGTCTTCTCCGGGCTGTGGGGCGCGGTGCGCGTGACGGACCGGATCCCCTCGTACCGGCTCTCGATGGGGGTCAAGCTGCCGGCGCTCGGCGCGCTGGGCGCGTACTGGCGGGGCCCGATGGCCGAGGTGATGCCCGAGGCGGCGGGCGACGGGCTGGTGCTGGACCTGCGGTCCTCGGCGTACGGGGCGGCGTGGAAGCCGAAGGGCGAGGTCGCCGGGCGGACGGCCACGGTGCGGGTGCTGCACGCGCAGATCGTGGACGGGGTGGAGAAGCGCTCGGTGGTGAGCCACTTCAACAAGGCCACGAAGGGCCGTCTGGTACGGGACCTGCTGCTCGCCGGGGCCGTGCCGCGCACCCCGGAGGAGCTGGTGACGGCCCTGCGGGACCTGGGCTACCTGGTGGAGGCCGAGGCCCCGGCGGGCAGGGGCGTCAAGCCGTGGTCCCTCGACGTGGTGGTGTCGCAGATCCACTGAGGTCCGGGGCCCGGGCCCCGCGCCTGCGGGGCCGGAGCCTGGGCCCGGAGCTCGGGCCCCGGACTTCCCGGTCCCGGGGCCGGGTGGGCCGCCGGGGATCCCCGCCCCCGGCAGCCGGGTCAGCGGCCCAGGGGCCAGGCGACCGCCGCCGGGGTCTGGGTCGTGCTGCCCGCGTACCGGGCGCAGGCGTCGGTGAGGGTTTCCAGCAGGGTCAGCGGGTCCGGGAGGGCGTGGCGCATGTCGCGCAGCCAGCTCACCGCGAAGTCGCCCGGCAGCATCGCCGGGGGGAGCAGGACGTAGCTGCCGCGGCAGTGCCAGCGCAGGCCGGGGTGTTCGTCCATCGTCTCGGGGTGGCAGTCCAGTTCGCAGGGCCACCACTCGTCCTCGTCCTCGGGGGTGCCCCGGGTCGCGGTGAAGAAGAGCATCCGGGCCTGGTCGCCCGTACCGCCGGACTCGGCGACGGGTCCGACCTCGATCCCGGCGGCCAGCAGGCGTTCCAGCGCGGCGCGGCCGGCTTCCAGCGGGACGTCCAGGACGTCGTGGACCATGCCGGTCGCGGTGATGAAGTTGGCCTGGGGCTGGTTGCGCGCCCAGCGTTCGATCTGCGCGCGGTCGGTGGTCGACTGCGTCTGCCAGGCGAAGGAGACGGGGTGGCGCGCGGGGGTGGGGCAGCCGATGCGGTCGCACGAACATCGGTAGCCGGCGGGATGGGCCGCGGGGGAGATCGGGAGGCCGGCGGCGGCCACCTCAAGGAGGAGGGCCTCGCGCAGCCCGGCGGGGTCTTCGGCGACGGGTTTCGAGCGGCGGCGCAGCCACTGGGAAATCCTGCTCTGCTCGCCGCGTTTGACGCGGCCGGACTCAGACCCCATCTATCCCCTCACCTCACCGTTGCCCCGGCAGACGATTCCATGGTCCCACCATCCTGAGCCCCGGGTGACCGCACCCCCCAATCGGGGTACCCGATTCCGGATCGCCACATAACCGAAGAACTCGGCCATATGTTCTCGGCCACCCGGGGGTCACCCGCCGTCTTCCCGCCGTCTCATCGGGACTCGGTGACTTTTCCCACCCCGCTCAGGCCGGCCAGGACGCCGTCCACGAGCGCGTCCGCGAACGCGTGGGTCAGCGGACCGGTCCGCAGCAGCCACCGGTACGTCAGGGGGCCCACCAGCATCTCCACCACCAGACGCAGATCCGCGTCCGCCGCGAGGAGGCCGGCGTCCCGCGCCGTGCGCAGACGGGCCTCGTAGAGCGCGAGCTGCGGCTCCAGCAGCCGTTCGGTGAACCGTGCCCCGAGCTCCGGGTCGGTGGCCCCGGCGGCGGTCAGGGCGCGCGCGGGGGCGGCGTACTTCTCGTCGGCGAACTCGTCCACGGTGGCCCGCATCACGGTCTTCAGGTCGGCGGCGAGGTCCCCGGTGTCGGGGAAGCCCGTCCAGCCGCCGTCGGTCTCGGCGTCCCCGGCCAGCGCCAGCGAGGCGTCGAGCAGCACGGCCGCCTTCGAGGGCCACCACCGGTAGATGGTCTGCTTGCCCACGCCCGCGCGGGCGGCGATCGCCTCGATGGTCAGCTTGTTGTAGCCGACCTCCCCGACCAGGGCGAGGGCGGCGTCGAGGATGGCGCGGCGGGACCGGTCGCTGCGGCGGGTGGCGTCGGGAGACTTGTTCATGTGACCAGTATCGGTGCGAGACGTATCGTCTTCCAGCCATTCCCCAAACCACCCGATCAGTTCACTGCGCGGTCAGGCCCCAGGAGAGACGATTCTCTCCACACCCTCGCGGGCGTCGCGGCCGCGACGCCCGCGACACCCGTGAAAGTCGTGAGGAGCCTTCTTTGCGCAGAGACGCCACACCCCGGCGCTACCTGATGTGCCCACCGGCACACTTCCGGGTCACGTACTCCATCAACCCGTGGATGGACCCCACGAAACCGGTGGACCTGCCCCTCGCACTCGCCCAGTGGGAAGACCTCCGGGACCGCTACCGGGCCCTCGGCCACACCGTAGAGACCCTCGTGCCCGACCCCGAACTCCCCGACATGGTCTTCGCCGCGAACGGCGCCCTCGTCGTCGACGGCAAGGTCCTCGGCGCCCGCTTCGCCTACCCCGAACGGACCGCCGAGGCCGAGATCCACCTCGACTGGTTCCGGGCCCACGGCTTCACCGACATCCACGAGCCCTCGCACGTCAACGAGGGCGAGGGGGACTTCGCCGTCACCGCCGGATACATCCTGGCCGGCCGCGGCTTCCGCTCCAGCCCGCTCTCCCACGACGAGGCGCAGGAGTTCTTCGGCCGCCCCGTCATCGGCCTCGACCTGGTGGACCCGCGCTACTACCACCTGGACACGGCGCTGTGCGTGCTCGACGGCGACGAGATCATGTACCACCCCGAGGCCTTCTCGCCGGGCAGCCGGGCGGTCCTGCGCCGCCTCTTCCCGGACGCCCTCCTGGTGGACGCGGCCGACGCCGCCGCCTTCGGGCTCAACTCCGTCTCCGACGGCCTGCACGTGGTGATGCCACAGGCCGCGACCGGACTGGCGGCGCCCCTGCGCGAGCGCGGGTTCGAGCCCGTGCCCATGGACCTGGGCGAACTGCTCAAGGGCGGCGGCAGCGTGAAGTGCTGCACCCAGGAACTGCGCCCGGCGCGGACCGCCTAGCGGGTGCCCGCTACGGGGCCGGGGGCCACTCCCGGCCCCACTCGGTGTCCCGGGCCGCCTTGTAGAGGTCGCCGTGCCGCTTGGTCACGGTGGCCCGGGACAGCCCCGCGCCCGGCCCCTCCTGGGGACCGCACAGGTCGAGCAGGACGAGCCCCTTGCGGATCTGCGGCCTGCGCGTGATCCGGGAGGCGGCCGGGGACACCGGGAAGCGGCTCGCGGCGACGTAGGCGAACTTCTCGTCCTCGTACGCCAGCGAACCGCCCTTGACCTGCCGGTGCAGGGAGGAACGACTGACCCGCGCCGAGAAGTGGCACCAGTCCTGGCCCACCTCGATCGGGCAGGTCCCGTCGTGCGGGCACGGCGCGGCGATCTGCATCCCCGCCTCCACGAGCTGTTCGCGCGCCTCCCGGACGCGCAGGTAGCCCTCGGGCGTGCCCGGCTCGATCAGCACCACGGCGCCGCCGGCGCGGGCCGCCTCGGCGACCACCGCCCGGCGGGCCTCGGGGGTCAGCTCGCCGAGCACGTACGAGACCGTCACCAGGTCGGCGTCGGGCAGGCTCAGCCCCGCGCCGATGACGGCCCGCCGCCACTCGGCCGCGCGCAGCGCCCCGGACGACGAGCGCCCGGCCAGCTCCCTGCCGAGGGCCAGCGCCGGCTCGGCCCAGTCCAGCACCGTGGTGGTGCGGGGCCCGTCCCAGGTGGCGTCCACGGCCCAGGTCGCGGCGCCGGTGCCGCCGCCCACGTCCACGTGCGAACCCGGCGTCCAGTCCGGCGCGGCGGCGGCCAGGCCGTCCAGGGCGCGGCACACCGCCTCGAAGGTGGCCGGCATCCGGTACGCGGCGTACGCGGCGACGTCGGAGCGGTCGCGCAGCACGGGGGCGTCGGTGGGCGTCGTACCGCGGTAGTTGGCGATGAGCCGTTCGACGGCGGCCGAGGCCTGCTTCTTCGGGAGCCCTTCGAGCAGCCCCGCGAGGGCGCTGCGCAGGGTGTCGGCGCTGGTGGGGACGGAGGGGGAGGCGGCGTTCACCCGCGAAGTTTACGGCGCCGAGCCGGCCCCGACGTCGGTCGTCGCCTCGCGGGGCCGCCACGGGCGGCACATCAGCAGGAAGCAGCCCACCGCCAACAGCGAGCAGGTCAGCTGGACCAGCGCCATCGGCACCGCCGTGTCCTCGCCCGCGATCCCGACCAGCGGCGAGGCGACGGCCCCGACCAGGAAGGAGGAGGTGCCCAGCAGGGCGGACGCCGATCCGGCGGCGTGCGGGGTGCGCATGAGGGCCTGCGCGTTGGTGTTCGGCAGGACCAGACCCATCGCGGACATCAGCACGAACAGCGCCGAGGCCACCGGGAGGAGGCCGACCTCGCCGAAGACGCCGGTGGACATCAGCAGCAGCGCCACCGAGGCGACGAGGATCACCGCGAGACCGGTGGCCAGGGCCTTGTCCAGGCTGACGCGGCCGACCAGCAGCTTGCCGTTGATCTGCCCGACGATGATCAGCCCGACGGAATTGACGCCGAACAGCAGGCTGAAGGCCTGCGGGGAGGCCCCGTAGATCTCCTGCACCACGAAGGGCGAGGCGGCTATGTAGGAGAAGAGCACGGCGAAGGCGAAGCCGCCCGCCAGGGTGTACCCGGCGAACACCCGGTCGCCGAGCAGGCCGCGCATGGTCCGCAGGGCCGCGCCCACGCCGCCGGTGTGCCGCCGCTCGGGCGGCAGCGTCTCGCCGAGGCTGCGCCACACCAGCAGCGTCAGGGCGAGGCCGACGGCGGTCAGGACCACGAAGACGCCGCGCCAGTCGGCGAAGCGCAGGACCTGGCCGCCGATCAGCGGGGCGACGATCGGGGCGGCCCCGGATATCAACATCAGGGTGGAGAAGAACCGGGCCATCTCGACGCCGTCGTACAGGTCGCGGACGACGGCCCGGGCGATGACGATCGCGGCGGCACCCGCGAGGCCCTGGAGCAGGCGGAAGGCGATCAGCAGCTCGGCGGTCGGGGCCAGGGCGCAGATCGCGGTGGCCAGGACGTAGACGACCATGCCCGCCAGCAGCGGACGGCGCCGGCCCCACTTGTCGCTCATCGGGCCGATGACGAGCTGTCCCAGCGCCATGCCGGCGAGGCAGGCGGTCAGGGTGAGCTGGATCGTGGCGGCCGGGCTGTTCAGGGCGGTGGTCACCTCCGGCAGCGCCGGCAGGTACATGTCCATGGACAGCGGGGGGAGGGCGGTGAGCCCGCCCAGCACGAACGTGACGAGCAGTCCGGTGCGGCGTGCCGCCTTCACGGGGCCGGCGGGATCCGCGCCCGCGCGCGGCCCGGCCGTGGGGGAGGGGGGCGGTTCGGGCGCCGAACCCTGCGCGGGGGCCGTCGAGGGGCCTCTCTCCGACATGCGGTACTCCAGTCTTCTCATACGGTCACACGACCCCTGACCGACCCATGTTCTCAGCTGTCGGAACGTCCGGGGCCGGACGGCCGCCGTCCCGTACTGTGCGGAACCGTGAACGCACCTCGGAAGAAGATCGCTGTAGTGACCGGCGCGGGCTCCGGCATCGGCCGCTCCGTGGCCCTCGCCCTGGCCGGCGCCGGCTGGTCCGTGGCCGTCGCCGGACGCCGCCCCGAGCCCCTGGAGGAGACGGCCGCCGCCGCCCCCGCCGGCGCGGACGTCCTGCCCGTACGGGCCGACGTGAGCGATCCCGACGACGTGGCCGCCCTCTTCGCCACCGTGCGGGAGCGCCACGGACGCCTCGACCTGCTCTTCAACAACGCCGGCACCTTCGGCCCCGCCGGGGTCGCCCTGGAGGACATCACCCCCGAGGCCTGGCGCCAGGTGGTCGACGTCAACCTGACCGGCGCCTTCCTCTGCGCCCAGGCCGCCTTCCGGACCATGAAGGCCCAGGACCCCCAGGGCGGCCGCATCATCAACAACGGCTCCATCTCGGCGCACGTACCGCGCCCGAACTCCATCGCCTACACCGCGACCAAGCACGCCATGACCGGCCTGACCAAGTCGCTGTCGCTCGACGGGCGCCCGTACCGCATCGCCTGCGGGCAGATCGACATCGGCAACGCCGCCACCGAGATGACCGAGCGCATGCAGAGCGGGATCCTCCAGGCCAACGGGCAACTGGCCGTCGAGCCCGTCATGGACGCCGCCGACGTGGCCCGGACCGTGCTGCACATGGCGGAGCTGCCGCTGGAGGCGAACGTCCAGTTCGCCACCGTCATGGCGACCGCGATGCCCTACATCGGGCGCGGCTGAGCGCGGCAGGTCCTCAGCCCCGTCCCTCGGGCGCCGAGCCCGCCCCGGCCGCCGTCGGGGCGGCCGTCGCGGGGCGGGCACCGGTCGGCCGCAGGAACAGGGTCAGGACCACGACCAGGTACGCCGACCACACCACCAGCTGGAGGACCGTCGGGTTCGGCTGGAAGTTGAAGACGCCCTTCAACAGGACCCCGTACCAGCTGTCCGGCGGGATCACCTCGCTGATGTCGAAGGCCCTGTCGTTCAGGCCCCCGAGGAACGCCGCCTCCTGGAGGTCGTGGACCCCGTACGCGAGGACGCCCGCCGCCACGACCACCAGCATCGCGCCGGTCCACGTGAAGAACCTCGACAGGTTGATCCTGAGCGCGCCCCGGTAGAACAGCCAGCCCAGCACGATCGCCGTGGCGATGCCCAGCAGCACCCCGATCAGCGGCGCCGAGGAGCCCTCGCCGCTCGCCCGGACCGAGGCCCACACGAACAGGGCGGTCTCCAGCCCCTCGCGGCCCACGGCCAGGAAGGCGGTGGCCACGAGCGCGCCGGTGCCCATCGCCAGGGCGGCGTCGAGCCGGCCGTGCAGCTCGGCCCGCAGGTTCCGGGCGGTGCGCTTCATCCAGAAGACCATCCACGTCACCAGGGCGACGGAGACGATCGACAGGGTGCCGCCGAGCAGCTCCTGCGCCTGGAAGGTCAGCTCCTGCGTGCCGAACTCCAGCATCGCGCCGAAGGCCAGCGAGAGCGCGCAGGCGATCCCGACGCCGATCCACACCGGGCGCAGCGCGGCCCGGTTGTCCGTCTTCACCAGGTAGGCGACGAGGATGCAGACGACCAGACTGGCTTCCAGGCCCTCGCGCAGGCCGATCAGATAGTTGCCGAACACGGCGGTTTCCTCTCCGGCGGGGACTACGCGAACAGCGTCCGGCCCCACCAGTCGTCCTTGTCGCGGACGCCCGGCGGGACGGCGAAGACGGCCGAACCCACGTGCTGGATGTATTCGTTGAGGACGTCGGACTTGGCCAGCTGCCGCTGGATCGGCACGAAGCCCGTGCGGACGTCCCGCTGGTAGGCCAGGAAGAACAGGCCCGCGTCGAGCCGGCCCAGACCGTCCGTGCCGTCGGTGAAGGAGTAGCCGCGGCGCAGGATCTGCGCGCCGTTGTTGGTGTCCGGGTGCGCGAGCCGTACGTGCGCCTCGGGCTTCATCGCCTTCAGGAAGGGCTCGTCGCGCTCCTTGGACCGGCCCACCGGGGCGCCCTCGCCCTTGTCGCGGCCGATGATGTCCTCCTGCTCCCGCAGCGAGGTGCGGTCCCAGGTCTCGATGTGCATCCGGATGCGCCGGGCGACCAGGTACGAGCCGCCGGTCAGCCAGGCGTCGCCGTCGCCCGCGCCCACCCACACGTGCTTGTCCAGGGCCGCCCGGTCGGTGCCCGAGATGTTCCGGGTGCCGTCCTTGAAGCCCATCATGTTGCGCGGGGTCTGTTCCTCGGGGGTGGTCGAGGAGGTCTTGCCGAAGCCGAGCTGCGACCAGCGCACCGCGACCCTGCCGAAGCCGATGCGGGCGAGCTGACGGATGGCGTGCACCGCGACCTGGGGGTCGTCGGCGCAGGCCTGGACGCACAGGTCGCCGCCCGAGCGGGCCGGGTCGAGGTTGTCGCCGGGGAACAGCTCCAGGTCCACCAGCGCCTGCGGGCGCCGGCCCTCCAACCCGAAGCGGTCCTTGGCGAACAGGCCCGGGCCGAAGCCGACGGTCAGGGTGAGCCGGGACGCCTTCAGGCCCAGCGCCTCGCCCGTGTCGTCCGGAGGGGCCTGTGGCAGGCCGCCGAAGCCGCCCTCGCCGACGGGCAGTCCGGCCGTCATCCGCCGGGCCGCCTCCGTCCATTCCTTGAGCAGGAGCACCAGCTCCGCGCGGTCCTTGGTCGTCACGTCGAAGGCCGCGAAGTGCAGCCGGTCCTGGACGGCGCTGGCGATGCCGGCCTGGTGCTCCCCGTGGAAGGGCACCGCGGCGCCGGCGCCGGCCGCGGACTCCATCGGCGTACGGCCGCCGAGGGCGGCGACGGCCCCGCCGGCCGCGGCGGCGCCGAGCGCGAACCCGGCCCCGCCCCAGCCGAGGACGGCCCGCCGGGACGGGGCGGGGGCGCCGCCGTCCGGACCTTCGGGTCGTGGGTCGGTCATCGTGTCCTCCTGCCTCGTGCCTGTCGCCCGGACTACTTGGCGACCGCCGCCGCGAGCTTCGAGAGCGGCTCGGCGAGGGAGTTGACCCCGTCCGAGAGCTCCTTGCGCTCGCTCTCGCCGACCTTGTCGTAGGAGGTGAACTCGTAGCCGTTCTTGTCGGCGCGGTACTTGTCGAGCAGGGCGTTCAGGGCGGCGAACCGGGCGTCGAGCTGCGCGGTCAGGGCCGGGTCGTTCTTCTCGGCGGTCGGCTTCAGCAGCTCGTACGACTTCTGGGCGCCCTCGACGTTGGCCTTGAAGTCGACCAGGTCGGTGTGGGAGTAGCGCTCCTCCTCGCCCGTCACCTTGCCGGTGGCGACCTCGTCGAGCAGCTCCTTGGCGCCGTTGGCCATGGAGGTCGGGGTGATCTCCGCGGTGCCGACCCGCTTCTGCCAGTCGGTGAGGTCGGCCATCAGGGTGTCGGCGAGCTTCTTGTCGTTGTCGTCGATCCTGTTGTCCTGGAACAGGGACTTCTCCAGGCGGTGCCAGCCGGTCCAGTCCTTCGCCGGGTCCTGGCCGGCCTCCAGGCCGTCCTCGCGGACGTCGACCTTCGGGTCGATGTCGCCGAAGGACTCGGCGACGGGCTCGGTGCGCTCCCAGCCGATGCGGGAGGGGGCGTACGCCTTCCGGGCGGCCTCCAGGTCGCCGGCCTTGACGGCGTCGGCGAAGACCTGGGCCTTCGGCAGCGTCTCGTCGGCCTGCTCCTGCACGTACTTGCGGTAGGCGGCGACGGCCGCGTCCAGCTCGGGGGAGCGCTTCTCGGTGCCGCCCGCGCCGGTGGCCTTCACCTTGGTGCGGATGCCGTCGCCCTTCATGCCGGGCTTGCAGGCGAGGGCGTAGTCGCCCGCTTTGATCTCGGCGGTGATGGTGACCCGGGTGCCGGGGCCGATGTTCTCGCGCTCGGCGACGATGCGGTCGTCCGGGAAGAGGACGTACAGCTCGGTGACCTTGGAGCCCTTGTTCTCGACGTCGATCTCGACCTTGCCGGCCGGGAACTCGGTCGGGGAGACCTCGCACGCGGTGTCCGTCGCGGTCACGCGGATCGCGCCCGAACCGTCCTTGGCGCCCTTCTCCGCGCAGCCGGTGACAGCGGTGAGTGCGGCCACCGCGGCGACCGCGGTGAGGACGGTGAGGCGGGCGGGTCGCATGGGGGCTCCTGGCGGGGGTCAAGACGAGTGGGGGGCTGGTGAGGCGGACCTAACTTAACCGAGGCTTACCTCACCGGAGCCGTGTCGTCCAGTGATTCGACTCTCATGTTTCGGCCCCGGACACGAGCCCGTCACGGGCCTTCCACGACCCCTTCAAACGGAGGTCAAGCACGGGTCAAACCGCGTCAGGATTTCGTATGGCGGAAGTGTTCCCGTCCGGCGGTACGCGGAGCGGAACGACCAGCGGGGCCCCGGTCCGCGGGTGCGGAAAGACCTCGACGGGCTGGCGGTAGACCCGGCTGAGGAGGGCGTCCTCGAAGACCTCCGACGGGGGCCCGGCCACCGCGATCCGACCGTCGTGCAGCACGGCCGCCCGGTCCGCGTACGCCGCCGCCAGCCCGAGGTCGTGCAGGACCACCACCACCGCGTCGCCCGCCGCCGCCCGCTCCCGGCAGATCCGCAGCACCAACTCCTGGTGGCGCAGGTCCAGGGCCGCCGTCGGCTCGTCCAGCAACAGCAGCGGCGCCCCCTGGGCCAGGACCCGGGCCAGGGCCACCCGGGCGCGCTCGCCGCCGGAGAGGGCGGAGAAGGGCCGCTCGGCGAACCGGGTGACCTCGGTGGCGGCCATCGCCCGGGCCACCGCCTCCTCGTCCCGCTCCGCCGACGGGGTGCCGGCCCAGGGCGCGCGGCCCATGCGGACCACGTCGGCCACGGGGAAGGGGAACGCCAGGGCGGCCGACTGGGGCAGGACCGCACGGCGCAGCGCCAGTTCGGGGGCCGTCCAGTCGCCCACCGGGCGCCCGTCGATCCGTACGGTGCCCGCGGCGGCCGGCAGGTCGGCGGCGAGCGCGGCGAGCAGGGTGGACTTCCCGGCGCCGTTCGGCCCGACCAGGGCCAGCACCTCGCCCGCGCGGGCGACCAGGTCGACGCCGCCGAGCACCTCGCGCTCCCCGAGCCGCACGCGCAACCCCTCGACCTCGGCGAGGGCGGCCCCCCGCGCGGGGCGCTCGGGCGCGCGGCGCGGACGGCGCCGCCGCAGGGCCGACAGGAGGCCCGACAGCGGGGGGAACCCGGTACGGGCGCCGTCGGAGGTGTCGCCTCCGGTGGCGGTGGCGGTGGCGGTGGCGGTGTTGGTGTCGGCTTCGGCGGCAGTGGCAGTGGTGGTGCCGGTCGTACGGGGGGTCACGCCCACCCTCCTTGCTTGCGGCGGGTGCGGCGCAGCAGCCAGAAGAAGAACGGGCTGCCGATCAGGGCGGTCAGCACACCGAGGGGCAACTCGGCGGGCTGGGCCAGCGTCCGGGCGGCGAGGTCGCCCGCCATCAGCACCACGGCCCCGGCGAGGGCGCTGCCCGGCACCAGGAAGCGGTGACCCGGCCCGTTCGCCATCCGCAGCAGGTGCGGCACCAACAGGCCGACGAAGGTGATGACCCCGGCGACGGCCACGGCGGCCGCCGTCAGCAGCGCCACGACCAGGATCAGGGCCAGCCGCAGCCGTTCCACGTCGATCCCGAGGTGGCGGGCGGGGCGTTCGCCGAGCGCGAGGAGGTCCAGCCGGCGTGCGTAGAAGGGGGCGACGAGGAGGCCGGCGAGGGCGCACGGCAAGACCGCGAGGACCTTCGGCCAGGTGGCCTGGGCGAGGGAGCCGAGCTGCCAGAAGGTGATCTGGTTGACCTGCCCGCTGTCGGCGAAGAAGACGAACATGCCGATCAGGGCGCCCGCGAAGGCGTTGACGGCGATGCCGGTGAGGATGAGGGTGACCACCTCGGTCTTCCCGCCGTTGCGCGAGAGCAGGTAGACGGAGCAGACGGTGACCAGCCCCGCGACGAACGCGCAGGCGGTGATCGTCCAGTTCCCGAGGAAGGTCAGGCCCAGTCCGATGGCGGCGACCGCGCCGACGGCCGCGCCCGCCGAGATGCCGATCACGCCGGGCTCGGCGAGCGGGTTGCCGAAGACCCCCTGCATCAGGGCTCCCGCACAGCCGAGGGAGGCGCCGACCAGCAGGGCGAGGACGACGCGGGGGAGGCGTACGTTCCACAGCACGCTCTCCCCGACCCGGTCGAGGGGGGCGCCGCCGAGGCCCGCCCGGTGCAGGGCGGACGCGAGGACGTCCGCGGTCGGGATCCGGTAGGCGCCGATGCCGGCGGAGAGCAGGGCGAGCAGGAGCAGGGCGGCGACCAGGCCCCCGGTCAGCAGGACCGCCGTGCGGCGGCCCGGCGCGCGGGGCCCGTCCGCCGGGCCGGGCCGCGGTGCCGGCGCGGGGACGACCGCCGGGGCCGCTGCCGCCAGGGGGTCGGGCGCCCGCGGCGGGGTCGGGTTCGCCGGCGGCGCGTCGGTCCCGGTCCCGCCGCTCGCCCCGCCGGTCGTGCCGGTCCCGCCGTGCGTCCCGGCTCCGGCTGCCGGGAGGTCGTGGGGGAGGGTCATCTCACGCGCCCTTGCCGTGGAGCTGGCCGACGAGGGAGGAGAGCACCTGGTCGGTGCGGGGGCCGTAGTTGAGCAGGACCCCGTCGTCCACGGTGATCACCCGACGGTCCATGCCGGCCGGGGTCTGGGCGACACCGGGGATCTTGACCAACCCGTCGACGCCGCCCACCGATTCGAGGCCCTTGGTCATGACGAGGATCGCGTCCGGGGCGGCGGCGGCCAGCGCCTCGCTCGTGATCGGGGTGAAGTCCTTGCCGAGGCCGGACTCCTTGCCGGTGTCGATCGCGCCCGCCGCCTCCAGCAGCGAGGCCGCGCCCGAGTCGGAGCCGCCCAGCAGGTAGACCGAGGCCGTGCCGCGCAGGTAGAGGAAGGCCACGCGGGGCTTCTCGGCCGACGCCGCGGGAACCTTCGCGCGCGCGGCGGCGATCCGGTCGGCGGTGCGCTGCTTGAGCTGTGCGCCGGCGTCCTGGACGCCCAGCGCGGCCGCCACCGCGTCGATCCGCCTCGGGACGTCGTCCAGCGCCTTCGCGGGGGCGACGACCAGCACCGGGACGCCGGCGTCGCGGATCTGCCGCACGGCTTCGGCGGGACCCGTGGTGGTCTCGGCGAGCACCAGCGTCGGCCGCAGCGACAGGACGCTCTCGGCGGAGACGTCGTGTCCGCGGGTCACCACCGGCAGGGAGGCGGCCTGTTCGAAGGTGGCGGTGATGTCGCGGGCGACGACCTGCCCGCCGAGTCCGAGGGTCTGGACGATCTCGTTCAGGCTGCCGGTCAGCGGCACGATCCGCTCCGCCGAGGCGACGGTGACCCGGCTGCCGTCGGCCGAGTCCACCGTCACGGGCAGCGCCGGTCGGGGCGTCGTCGAGAGGGGCTCGATCCGGTCCGGGACGGTGGCGGCCGGGGAGTGCCCGGGGGAGCCCGCGGCCTCGGTCGGGCCCCCGCAGCCGGTCACGGCGAGAGCCAGTGCCGCGAGGGCAACGGCGAAGCGCGGTAGGCGATGTGACGCGGCGGGCGTAGACACGAAGGCACCGTCCTGATCGTCCCGGCCGGGAGCCGGCGGGTGGCTGGGCGAGGTTCTGCGGGCACGGGGGTTCCCCGTCAGACCGCGAATAGCTTAGGTTAGCCTAACCTTGCTCGCCAGACCTTGGAGGGGACCTTCATGTCCGCAAGACCCGCCCGCGCGCTCGCCGTCGCCCTCTTGGCGGCCCTGCTCGGGGCCCTGTTGCCGGCCGCCACCGCGCACGCGGCGGGCCGCACCGTTCAGGGCGGGCGGTTGGACTGGGGCATCAAATCCTCCTTCCAGAATTACGTCACGGGTCCGATCGCGAAAGGCTCTTTCCAGCTGAGGAACGGCGCGGCCACCGTCGGCGGCAGCCTGTTCCGCTTCCACTCCGCGAACGGTTCCTACGACCCCGCCACCGGCGAGTTCAGCGCCTCCTTCAGCGGCGGCGTCAGCTTCCAGGGCCACCGCAAGCCCAACGGGGTCGACGAGCTGGACATGACCGTCAGTCGACCGACCGTCAAGATCGCCGGCGGCCGCGGCACCCTCTACCTCGACGTGTCCAGCAAGGCCAAGGACACCGGCGCGGTCAGCAACGAGTCCCAGGTCCCCTTCGCCACGCTCGGACTCGGCGGGATCGACATGCGGGGCGCCGGCAGCCCGCTGGTCCTCACCAACGTCCCGGCGACCCTCACCGAACAGGGCGCCAAGGCCTTCGCCGGCTACTACGCCGCCGGAGCGCAGCTCGACCCGGTCTCGCTGTCGGCCGACATCAAGGAAGCGGCGCCCGCGCAGCCGGCCGCGTCCGCCACCCCCACCGCGTCCCCCACCCCCACCGCGGGAGCGACCCCGCAGGCCCAGGGTGCCTTCACCGACGCCGCCGTCGACTGGGGCGTGCGCCGCACCTTCCGCGAGTACGTCACCGGCTCCGTCGGCCAGGGCAAGTGGACCCTGGCCGAGGGCGCCCAGGACGGCGGCGCGCTGTTCCGCTTCCCGCAGGGCAAGGGCACCTGGGACGGGACGAAGGGGACGCTCGACGCCGCCTTCGCCGGCTCTGTCCGCTTCACCGGCGCCCACCTGGACCTGACCCTCGGCAAGGTCACCGTCAAGGTCGAGAACGGCAAGGGCGTGCTCAGCGCCGAGGTGACCACCGGATCCGAGACCAAGGGCGCGGTCGCGCTCGTCGAGTTCGACGCCAAGGGGATCAAGACCGAGGGCGCGCTCGCCACCCTCACCGAAGCGCCGGCCACCCTCACCGAAGGCGGCTCCCAGGCCTTCAACTCCATGTACAAGGCCGGCACCGAGATGGACCCCGTCTCGCTCGCGGTCGCCCTGGACGGAGCGGCGCGGCTCCCCGCCCTGCCGGACCTCGGCTCCACCGCCTCCCCGACGCCCGACGCCCCCGCCGCGTCGCCGTCCACCGCCCCCGTCCCGGCGCCCGCCGCCGCGCGGGGGGAGTCCTCGAACTTCGCGCTGTACGTCGCCCTGGGCGCGGCCGTCCTGCTGCTCGCCGGCGGGGCCGTCCTCCTGGCGCTGCGCAGGCGCCGCACCGCCGCGGCCGGTTCCGCCGCCCCCGGTTCCGGGGCGGGTTCCGACACCGCGACCCCCGGGGCGTCGTAGGCCCGCGGCCCGCCCGCCGGCTCGCCCCCACCCCCACCCCCACCCCCTTCCTCTTCCCCCGTCCCTCCAGGAGTCCCCCGATGTCCTCGTCCGTCCGCCGCCCGGCCGTCCTCGCGGCCGCCGTGCTCACCGCCGCCGCCCTCGGCAGCGCCGCCCTCGTCCTGCCCGCCACGGCGGTCGGCTCCGCGCCGGCCGTCACCGGGGAGCAGGCGACGGCCCCCGTCAAGGTCCTCGGCGGCACCCTCGACTGGGGTGTGCTGGAGAGCCTGCGCACCTACGTCAAGAGCATCGGCTCGATCACCGTGCACGACGGCGCCACGGAGGTCCCCGGCGGCTTCCGCTTCGGCTCGGCCACGGGCGAGTACGACGAGGCCGGCGGCAACGTCCTGAAGGCGGCGTTCCGGGGCGCGGTCGTCTTCGACGGCACCGCGCACGGCTTCGTCGTCAAGATGGAGAACTTCCGCATCGACACCGGCACGAAGAAGCTGACGGCCGACGTCACCAAGAACGGCACCCTCAAGGAGAAGGTGCCGCTGGCGGACGTGGCCTTCACCGGGCCGCAGATGAGGGACCTCGCCACCACCCTCACCCCCGAGTTCGCCGCGGTCTTCGGCCGCGACACCTATGCCGGGAAGTCCGGAGACAAGCTGACGGCGGCCGTCACCCTGGAGGAGAGGACCTCCCCGTCCCCCTCCACCTCGACGTCCACCTCCGCCTCGCCCTCCCCCTCCACCACCTCGGGATCGCCGTCACCGCGCCCCTCCTCGTCCACGTCGACCTCCGCGTCCCCCAAGCCGACCGGCACCGGGACCGGGGCCCCCGCCGACGGCCCCCAGAAGGTGCTGAACGGCAAGCTCACCTGGGGCGTCATGAAGTCCTTCCGCGAGTACGTCGGTGAGAAGGGCACCACCGCGAGCGGCGGCGCCGTCAAGAGCGGCGACACGTACGCGTTCGCGTTCGGCGCGGGCGAACTGGACGTCAAGAACCAGAAGCTCAAGGCCTCCTTCCAGGGCTCCCTGCGCTTCGAGTTCAAGCTCCACGGCCTGGACATGACCTTCGAGAACATCCGGGTCGCCGGCGCCGGCAAGGCGGGCACCCTGACCCTCGACGTGAAGACGGACAAGGGCACCACCAAGGACATCCCCTTCGCCACGCTCGACCTGTCGAAGACGGACTACCGGACCAAGGACGGCCTGCTGGCGCTGAACGCGGTCCCCGCGTACTTCACCGAGCAGGGCTCGGCCGTCTTCGCCAACGACAACGCGGTCCTCGACAAGTACCGGCCGGGCAAGCCGATGGACCCGCTCGACCTGTCCGTGGCCGTGGACAAGGACGTCGTCCTGCCCACCACGGGCACCGGGACCGGCGGCAGCGGCTCCACGGGCGGCAGCGGCACCACCGGCGGTGCGGGCGGCTCCGCCGGGGGCGCCGGTACGGCCGGCGGCGGTTCGGCCGGTGGCTCGGCCGGCGGTTCGGCGGGCGGCAACCTCGCCGCGACCGGCGCCGAGGTCCCGGCCGGCGCCCTCCTCGGCGCCTCCGCCGTGATCGTGGCGGCCGGCGCGGGCGCGGTGTACGTGGCCCGCCGGCGCCGCCCGGCCCAGGACTGATCCGACCCGGCCGGACGCCCGCTCCCCGCAAGGGACTTCGGGAGCGGGGGCCGGGCCGTGCTTGAATGCCCCGGTGAACGATCTCGATGTGATCAAGGTCTTCTGCGCGGGTGACGGCCGGTACGGCAACCCGCTCGGAGTCGTCCGCGACGGCCGGACCTGCCCCGACGACGCGTCCCGACAGGCCCTGGCCGCCGAACTCGGCTACAGCGAGACGGTGTTCGTCGACGACCCCGAGCGCGGGGTCGTCGACATCCGTACGCCCGGCACGCGCATGTCCTTCGCGGGGCACCCGCTCGTCGGGGTCGCCTGGCTGCTCGACATCGAGGAGCTCCGGCCCCCGGCCGGATCCGTATGGGCGCGCGACGACGGGGAGTTCACCTGGATCACGGCCCGGGCGGAGTGGGTCACGGAGAAGCGCACCCACCAATACGCGTCCGTCGCCGAGGTCGAAGCGCTGCCCGCCCCGCCGCCCGGCGAGGGCTGGCTGTACGCCTGGGCCTGGGAGGACGAGGCCGCCGGCCGCGTCCGCGCCCGGGGTTTCCCGCGCCGCCCCGACGGGGTCATCACCGAGGACGAGGCCACCGGCTCCGCGGCGATCCTGCTGACGGCGCAGCTGAACCGGGCCCTCAACATCACCCAGGGCGCGGGCTCCCAGATCCTCACCGCCCCGGGGCCGGACGGCACCGTCGAGATCGGCGGCCGCGTCCGCTTCGCCTCGTAGGACCCCGAACGCGACCGAGGGCCGGTCGGGTGCCACGCGCACCCGACCGGCCCTCGGTCGTCCCTCCCGCGTCCGCGCGTCCGCTTGTCCGCACGGCCTCGCGTCCCGGCGCCTCAGGCGCTGAGCGGGAACTCCTCGCCCAGCTCGCGGAAGACCGCGCCGTTGAAGTCGAAGGCGCGCTTGCACTCGTCGATGATGCGCTGCTTCTCCAGGTCGTCCGCGGCGATGGCGTCGAGCAGCTCGCGGTAGGTCCGCTTGAAGGCGGCCGGGTTGGAGATGTCCTCGAAGACGTAGAAGCGCACGCCGTCGCCCTTGCGGCTGAAGCCCCAGGTCCGCTCGGCCTTGTCGCGGATGATCTGCCCGCCGGAGAGGTCGCCCAGGTAGCGGGTGTAGTGGTGGGCGACGTACCCGCCCGGCCAGGACGCGGCGCACTCGGCGACCCGCTCCGCGTACGCCCGCGTCGCGGGCAGGGCGGTGACGGACGCGCGCCAGTCGGGCCCGCGCAGGTGCTCCAGGTCCCGCTCGATCTCGGCGACGCGCATCAGCTCGGGCTGGATGAAGGGACCCGCCACCGGGTCCTCGCGCAGGGCCTCGGCCCCGTCCTCCAGCGCCCGGTACACGAACCAGAGCTGCTCGGTGTAGCGGGTGTAGGCCTCGACGCCGAGCCTGCCGCCGAGCAGGTCGCTCATGAAGGTAGAGGTCTCGGCTTCGGTGTGCTGCTCGTGCGAGGCGACACGGATGACCGTGGAGAAGGCGTCCAAGACGGACCTCCGAAGGAAGGGGAATCGGGCGTGGCGACACCGCCGCCACGCCCGATCTTCCTACTTAGGCATACCTAAGTCAATGTGTTCCCGACGTCCTGTCGGTAAAAAAAGTGTGCCGCCCGATCGGCGACCGCGCCTCACGGCAGGGTGAGCACCTCCGCGCCGCTGTCGGTCACCACGAGCGTGTGCTCGAACTGGGCCGTCCGCTTGCGGTCCTTCGTGACCACCGTCCAGCCGTCCTCCCACATGTCGTACTCGTGGGTGCCCAGCGTCAGCATCGGCTCGATGGTGAACGTCATCCCGGGCTCGATAACCGTGGTCGCGTGCGGGCTGTCGTAGTGCGGGATGATCAGGCCGGAGTGGAAGGACGAGTTGATCCCGTGCCCGGTGAAGTCCCGGACCACGCCGTAGCCGAAGCGCTTCGCGTACGACTCGATGACCCGGCCGATCACGTTGATCTGGCGGCCCGGCTTGACCGCCTTGATGGCCCGGTTGAGGGCCTCGCGGGTGCGCTCGACGAGCAGCCGCGACTCCTCGTCCACGTCACCGCACAGGTACGTGGCGTTGTTGTCGCCGTGCACCCCGCCGATGTACGCGGTCACGTCGAGGTTCACGATGTCGCCGTCCCTCAGGACGGTCGAGTCGGGGATGCCGTGGCAGATGACCTCGTTGAGCGAGGAACACAGGGACTTGGGGAAGCCCCGGTAGCCCAACGTCGAGGGGTAGGCGCCGTGATCGCACATGTACTCGTGCGCGACCCGGTCCAACTCGTCCGTGGTCACCCCCGGAGCGATGTGCTTTGCGGCCTCCTCCATCGCCTGGGCGGCGATCCGGCCGGCGATGCGCATCGCCTCGATCGTCTCGGCCGACTGCACCTCCGGTCCGGTGTACGGGGTGGGCGCGGGCTTGCCCACGTACTCGGGACGGCGGATGTTTCCGGGAACGGAACGGACGGGAGAGAGCTCGCCTGGTACGAGCAGCGACTGGCCGGACATGCAAGCGAGTGTATCGACCGGGGATGGGGCAGCATGGCGGCACAGAGCGGTATCGAGAGGAGCCCGACGACGATGGCCCTGTTCAAGAAGCGCCAGGTGGGCAAAGCAGGCGAGTGGTACTACTGCCTGGTCCACCAGAAGGTCGAGGAAGGGCCCGAGTGCCCGGCGAAGGACCGTTTCGGCCCGTACTCCACCCCGGAGGAGGCGGCCCACGCCATGGAGACCGCGCAGGAGCGCAACCTCGAATGGCAGACCGACCCGAAGTGGAACGACAAGTCCCGCGAGGAGGACGGGGGCGGCACCGCGTAGCCGGTCCCGCCGGCCCGGCGGGCGGGGGCCCGGGCGACCTACCAGGGACTGGGCGGCGGGGCGGCCAACCGGTCCGCCAGCCGCGCCAGTCGGTCCCGGAACCTTCCCCGCCCCCGCCGCGCCGGCGGGGTGTTCTCCCCGGCCGCCGCGCTGACCAGGTGCTGCACCGTGTCCAGGTCCAGCTCCGCGGTGTCCGCGGGCGCCGACAGCACCTCGTGCGCCAACGACCCCAGATCCGGGTCCCCGCCGTCCAGGGACAGGACGGTCGCCCCCGCGCGCCGGGCGTCGCACACCCGCTCCAGGAGGCCCTCCCCGGGCCGCTCGGGCGCCACCACCAGCAGCGTGTGCCCGCGCCGGGCCGCCCACAGCCTCCCCAGCCCCACCGACAGGTGCGGGGGCTCGCCCGGCCGCACCCGGTGGCGCACCAGCGTCGGAGCCAGCTCCGGCAGTCCCGACCAGGCGGCCTCGTCCACCAGGTGCGCCGCCAGGTGCCAGGGCTCGTACCGTTCGGTGCCCACCAGCAGCAGGTTCCCGCCCGCCGGCACCACCGAACCGCGCAGCGCCCCGGCGAACCGCCGGGCCTCCTGCGGCCACCCGGTACCGGCGAGCACCTCCCGCAACAACGCGACCCTCACGGCGTCCATGACGGCATCCTGCCGCATCCCGGGCGCCGGGGAGGCCGCCGCGCGCACCACCGGCCCCGCAACCCCCTTCGACCTTGGGCTACCCGGCAGTACCCTCGCCCCCATGACTTCATCGGACAGCACGCAGAAGCCCCCGGCCAAGGACCCCTGGGACCTCCCCGACGTATCCGGCCTGGTCGTGGGCGTCCTCGGCGGCACCGGCGACCAGGGCCGCGGCCTCGCCTACCGCCTCGCCCGCGCCGGCCAGAAGGTGATCATCGGATCCCGCGCCGCCGACCGGGCCCGGGCCGCCGCCGGCGAGCTCGGCCTCGGCGTGGAGGGCGCCGACAACGCCGAGTGCGCGCGGCGCAGCGACATCGTGATCATCGCCGTGCCGTGGGAGGGCCACGCCAAGACCCTCGAAGCCCTGCGCGAGGACCTCGCCGGCAAGCTCGTCGTCGACTGCGTCAACCCGCTCGGCTTCGACAAGCAGGGCGCCTACGCCCTGCGGGTCGAGGAGGGCAGCGCCGCCCAGCAGGCCGCCGCCCTCCTTCCGGACTCCCGCGTCACCGCCGCCTTCCACCACCTCTCGGCCGTCCTCCTCCAGGACGAGTCCGTCGAGGAGATCGACACCGACGTCATGGTCCTCGGCGAGTCCCGCGCCGACACCGACCTGGTCCAGGCCCTCGCCGCCCGCATCCCCGGCATGCGCGGCGTCTTCTCGGGCCGACTGCGCAACGCCCACCAGGTCGAGGCGATGGTCGCCAACCTGATCTCCACCAACCGCCGCTACAAGGCCCACGCGGGCCTGCGCCTCACGGACGTCTGAGCGGGCCCGGGACGGCCTCGGAGCCCCGCGGGCCGGGCGGGGCCCGGACGCCGCGGGGCATGGGGGACACTGGAGGGGCTCGACCCCGTCTTGTGTTGCCGAGGAGCTGTTCGGGATGCCCCGCCTTGCCGTGTTCGCCGTTGTCGTCTGCGCCCTCGCCGTGGCCGCGGCCGTGGTCGCCTTCGTGGAGGGGAGCTTCCTCGGGATCGTGTGGGTGCTGCTGGCGGGACTGACGTCCAACATGGCCTGGTACTACATCCGCAAGGAGAAGGCCCGCAAGCGACGCACCGCCGCCTGACGGGGCCGCCCGCCGGGGCCTGCTGACGGGGCCTGCTGACGGGCGCGCCCGCCGGGGCAGCCCGACGGGGCCGCCCGCCGGGGTCGCTCAGTCCGCCGGGGCGGCGCAGAAGCCGTACGAGTCCTGCCAGAAGCGGTACAGGTCGCGTCCGCAGTACGTGTCCAGGTCCGACACGCCCAGCCCGCGCAGCACGCCCCGCACCGCCTCGAAGAAGAACGCGTTGACCTCGGGGATCCACAGCAGCGCGAACACCCCGATCAGCGCGAACGGGGCCAGCGGCGCCAGCTCGCGGCGCACCCGGTGCGAGAGCCACGGCTCGATGACCCCGTACCCGTCCAGCCCCGGCACCGGCAGGAAGTTCAAGATCGCCGCCGAGACCTGGAGCAGCGCCAGGAAGGCCAACGCGAAGACGAACGGCACCGGCACCCCGTCCAGGGCGTCCAGCCAGAACGGCGCCGTGCACACGATCGCGAACGCCACGTTCGTCAGCGGACCCGCCGCCGAGATCAGGCTGTGCTTCCAACGACGGTCGATCCGGTCGCGCTCGATGTACACCGCGCCGCCCGGCAGGCCCAGCCCGCCCAGGATCACGAAGACCACCGGCAGCACGATGCTCAGCAGCGGGTGCGTGTACTTCAGCGGGTTCAGCGTCAGGTAGCCCTTCGCGCCGACCGTGATGTCGCCGCCGTGCAGCGCCGTCCGCGCGTGCGCGTACTCGTGCAGGCACAACGAGACGATCCACGCCGACGTGACGAACAGGAACACGGCCAGGCCCGGACTCGTCGCGTAGCCGGTCCACACCGCCCAGCCGGTGACCGCCATGACGGCGACGACGCCGAGGAAGACGGAACTGATCTGCCGCTCGCCGCGGCTCCCCTGGTGACCCATGCGGCGAAACCTATCCCGGGCGCCCCGACGCCGGGGGGCCGGGGCGGGGCCCGGAGCCGGGGACAATGGGGCGGTGCGTTACGCGATCCTCGGCACCACCCGGGCCTTCCGCGACGACGGCGGAGCCGTCGCCGTCGGCGGCGCGCGCCTGCGGGCGCTGCTGACCGCGCTCGCGCTGCGCCCCGGCCGCCCCGTCCCCGCCGCGCGGCTGGTCGCCGAGGTCTGGGACGCCGACCCGCCGGCCGACGCCCACGCCGCCCTCCAGGCCCTGGTCGCGCGGCTGCGCCGGACGCTGGGGCACGCGGCGGTGCGTTCCGCGCAGGGCGGCTACCTGCTGGACGCCCGGCGCGAGGACGTCGACCTGTACCGCTTCGAAGCCCTCGTCCGGGCCGCCGCCGACGCCCCGGACCCGGCCGGGGCGGCGGCCCTGTACGAGGAGGCCCTGGCCCTGTGGCAGGGGCCCGCGCTGGCCTCCCTCCCCGACCCGACGCCCGAGTCCACCCGCTGGGAGGCCGTACGCAGGGACGCGCGCCGGGGTCGCCTCGGCGCGGCCCTGGCCCTGGGCCGGGCGGAGACGGCCCTGCCCGAGCTGACCGAACTGTGCGCCCGGCACCCCCTCGACGAGTCCTTGCAGGTGCTGCGCCTGCGGGCCCTGCGTGCGGTGGGCCGCCCGGCGGAGGCGCTGGCCGGCTACGAGGAGGTCCGCCGCGACCTGGCGGCCCGCCTCGGCACCGACCCGGGCCCCGCCCTGCGCGCCCTGCACACCGAACTCCTCACCCCCGACGAGCCGGCCCCCCCGGCCGCCCCCGGAGCCCCGGTCGGAGTCGGGCGCCCCGTTCCGCCCGGCTCGGGCCCCGGCGAAGGCGTGCGTCCCGGCCCGGTCGGCCCCGCGGGCCCCGGCGAAGCCGGACATTCCGCCCCGGGCGCGGCCGGCGGCGCGTCCCCGGCAGGCCCCGGGACCCCGGGCGCAGCCGCCCCGGCCCCGTCCGTGCCGGGCACGCCGGACGCATCCGAGCCCGGCGTACTCGCGCCCCCGCACCCGGTCGGTGGGACACCCACGGCAGCCCCCGGAGCCCCGGGCGGAGCCGGGCGCCCCGTTCCGCCCGGCTCGGGCGCGGGCGGAGGCGTGCGTCCCGGCCCGGTCGGCCCGGCGGGCCCCGGCGAAGCCGGACGTCCCGCACCGGCCCCGGACGCGGCGGGCTCCGAGGTTCCCGGCCCGGTCGGGCCCGCGGCCCCCGGTGGGGTTTTCGGCGCGGAGGCCGGTGGGACCGGGCGGACCGCCGGAGGCAACCTGCGGGCGCGGCTGACGACCTTCGTCGGGCGCGAGGAAGACATCCGGGCCATCGGTGACGACCTCGCCCGCGCCCGCCTCGTCACCCTCCTCGGGCCCGGCGGCGCCGGCAAGACCCGGCTGTCCCAGGAGGCCGCCGAGGCCCACGCCGGCCACGCCTGGCCCGACGGGGTGTGGTTCGTCGAACTGGCGCCCGTGGACGACCCCGAGGACGTGGCCGAGGCCGCGCTCGCCGCGCTCGGCGCCCGCCGCACCACCCTGCGCGGCGCCGGCGCCGAGGAACTGCGCGCCCTCACCGACCGCACCGGCGACGACCCGCTCGACCGGCTCGCCGAGCACTGCGCCCGCCGTGAGCTCCTGCTGCTCCTGGACAACTGCGAGCACGTCATCGGCGCCGCCGCCGAGCTCGCGGAACGCCTCCTCACCCACTGCCCCGGCGTCCAGGTCCTCGCCACCAGCCGGGAACCCCTCGGCGTGCCGGGGGAGTTCCTGCGCCCCGTCGAGCCCCTGCCGCCGGCCCCCGCGCACCGCCTCTTCGCCGACCGGGCCGCCGCCGCCCGCCCCGGCTACGACCCCGCCCGGGACCCGGCCGCCGTCGCCGAGATCTGCCGGCGCCTGGACGGGCTCCCGCTGGCGATCGAGCTGGCCGCCGCCCGGCTGCGGCTGCTCACCCCGCGCCAGATCGCCGACCGCCTCGACGACCGCTTCCGCCTGCTCACCGGCGGCGCCCGCACCCTGCTGCCCCGCCAGCAGACCCTGCGCGCCGTCGTCGACTGGTCCTGGGACCTCCTCGACGCCCCCGAACGCACCGTCCTGCGCCGCCTGTCCGTCTTCGCCGGCGGCTGCGACCTGACCGCAGCCGAGGACGTCTGCGCCGACCCCGCCTACGAGGTCGCCGACATCCTCGGCTCCCTCGTCGACAAGTCCCTCGTCGTCGCCGAACCGGCCCCCAACGGCATGCGCTACCGCCTCCTGGAGACCGTCGCCGAGTACGCCGCCGAGCGCCTCGCCGAGATCGACGGCGACCGCGCCGCCACCGAACGCCGCCACCTCGTCCACTACCGCGAACTCGCCCGTACCGGCGAGCCCCTGCTGCGCTCCCGCGCCCAGCGGGAGACCGCCGAGCGGCTCTCCACCGAGTACGAGAACCTGCGCACCGCCCTGCGCCGGGCGGTCGCCGCCGGCGAGGCCCAGGAGGTGCTGTGCCTCGTCCACTCCCTGGTCTGGTACTGGCACATGCACGACCTGCGCTCCGAGTCCCGGCACTGGTCCAACGCCGCCGCCGCGCTCGGCCCCGATCCCTTCGCGCCCCCGGTGATCCCCGCCGAACCCGTCCACACCCGGATCGTCGACGCGCCCCCGCCCTACGACGGCGAACTCCTCACCGAGGGCTGGCGCGGCATCCGGATGATCCGGCTCGCCGCCCGGGACCAGAACAGCGCCGGCTGGAACTCCCCGGACATCCGCGCCGAGGTCGAGGGCATGGTGGCCGCCTACCGGCCCGGCCTGCCGCAGACCTGCCGGGCCCCGTCCGGCCTGTGGATCTACGCCGTCATGATCGCCGGCGATCCGGAACTGCTCCGCACGGCGGTGGACGGGAACGTCGCCGTCGCCCGCGAGCTGGGCCTGCGGTGGGAGCTGGCCTCCGCCCTGCAACTGCGCGCCAACGTCTTCGCCAACCGCGCCGACTGGTCGGGGGACGCCGTCCGCGACGCCGACGAGAGCCTGGCCCTCTTCCGCGAGCTGGGCGACGACTGGGGCTGCGCCGAGGCCCTCGCCGCCCGCGCCGAGTCCCGGGAACGGCGCGGCGACCACGCCCTCGCCGCACAGGACTACCTCGACGCGATCGAACACGCCGCACGCCTCGGCGCCAAGGCCCAGGTGGCCGTGATGCGGGTGCGGATGGCCGGCACCCTGATGGAGACCGGTCGGGCGGACCTCGCGGAGGAGATCCTCACCGAGGTCCTCGCCGACTCCGAGCACTACGGCAACGAGGCCATGCCCGCCTGCCGCATGTTCCTCGCCGACATCCTCGGCCGGGACGGCCGCTTCGACGAGGCCCGCGCCCAGATCAAGGCGCTGCGCGAGGAGTTCGCCTTCGGGGCGTACGCGATCTTCGACGTGTTCCTGCTCGCCACCGTCGGCCGGCTCGACAACCGGCAGGGGCGCCACGAGGACGCGCTGACGCTCGTCCGCGGGGCCGTGGGCACCTCCATGGACCCCCTGGCCCTGATGGTCGCGCCGCAGTTGCCGGCCGTGTTCCTGCTGACGGCCGCCGTCGCCCTCGCCGCCCCCGACGGCCCCCGCCGCGAGGAGGACGCCGCGCGGCTCCTGGGCGCCTACCGCGCCCTCCTGCCCGCCGGGCACGCTCCGATCAGCACCGAACGCGAGGACGCCGCCTTCGTCGAGGAGCACGCGCGGGCGGCCCTCGGCGCCGCCGCCTACGCGCGCGCGTACGCCGAGGGCGGCGGCCTCTCCCCGGGGGAGGCCGCCGCCCTCGTGTGATCCGGCGCTCCGGCCGGGCCGCGTCAGGTCTTCTGACGGAACTTGCGGACCGCCAGCGGCATGGTGACCAGCGTGATCGCCAGCGACCAGCCGAGCGTGAGCCAGACGGAGTTGCCGAGCGGGGCGTCGTTGATCAGTCCGCGGGCCGCGTCGGCCAGGTTGGACAGCGGGTTGTAGTCCGTGAAGGCCTGGAGCCAACCCGGCATGGTCGACGGCGGCGCGAAGATCGAGCTGCCGAACTGCAGCGGCATCAGCACGAGCATCGCCATGCCCTGGACGGCCTGCGCGGTCTTCATGGTCAGACCCAGCAGGATGAAGATCCACATCAGCGAGGCGCCGAAGACGGCCGACAGACCGATGGCGAGGAACAGGTCCAGGACCGAGGACTTGATGGACAGGCCCAGGATGAAGCCCACGCCCAGGAGGATCGTGATGGCGACCATCATCCGGCCGAGCTCGACCACGATCTTCGCGATGAGGACCGAGGAGCGGGCGATCGGCATGGACCGGAAGCGGTCCATCACGCCCTTCTTGAAGTCGTCGTTGACGCCGGTGCCGACGCCCATCGCGATGTTCATGCCCATCATCGCCATCAGGCCCGGGACGACGTAGTTGACGTACTCGCCCTGGTTGCCCTTGCCGGAGATCGCGCCGCCGAAGACGAACACGAACAGCAGCGTGAAGATGATCGGCATGAACAGGACGTCGAACATCGACTCCGGGTCCTGCTTGATCTGGAGCAGGTTGCGCCGGGCCAGGGCGCCGATGTGGCGCAGGTTGCCCCGCAGCCCGATCCGGCCCTCGTCCGCGACCGGGGTGCGGACGGCGGAACCGGCCGCGGCGGTCGTGGTGTCGTCGCGGCTCGTCGTGGTGGCGGAGCTCATGCCGCGACCTCCTCGGTGATGGCGGGCTTCTGGCCGGTGATCGACAGGAACACCTCGTCCAGGCTGGGCAGGTAGGTGCCGAGGTCGGCGATGGCGTGACCGCGGGCGGCCAGCAGGCCGACCACCGCGGTCAGCTGCTCGTCGCTGAGGATCGGTACGAGGAGCACGCCCTCGTCCGGGACGGCCTGGGAGCCGGACACGCCGTCCAGACCGGCCTCGGCCAGCGCGCGGGCCATGCCGGGCAGGTCGGCCGACTCCACGGGACGGATCCGCAGGGTCCGGCCGCCGACGCGGGCCTTCAGCTCGTCGACCTTGCCCTTGGCGATGACCTTGCCCCGGTCGATGACCGTCAGCTCGCTCGCGAGCTGCTCGGCCTCCTCCATGTACTGGGTGGTGAGCAGGACGGTGGCGCCCTCGGCGACCATCCGCTGCACCTCGTCCCACACCTCGTTGCGGGTGCGGGGGTCCAGGCCGGTGGTCGGCTCGTCCAGGTACAGCACGGCGGGACGGCCGATCATCGAGGCGGCCAGGTCGAGCCGGCGCCGCATGCCGCCCGAGTAGTGCATCGCGGCCTTCTTCGCCGCCTCGGTGAGCGAGAACCGCTCCAGCAGCTCGTCGGCGCGCGAGCGGGCCTCCTTGCGGGACAGGTCCAGCAGGCGGCCGATCATGTAGAGGTTCTCCCAGCCGGAGAGCTTCTCGTCGACCGAGGCGTACTGGCCGGTCAGGCCGATGGTGCGGCGCAGCTGCCGGGGCTGGCGGACCACGTCGAAGCCGGCGACCGTGGCCGTGCCGGCGTCGGGAACGATCAGGGTGGAGAGGCAGCGCACCAGCGTGGTCTTGCCGGCGCCGTTGGGGCCGAGGACCCCGAGCACCGTTCCCTCACGGACATCCAGGTCGACCCCGTCCAGGGCCTTGGTCTCGCCGTAGTGCTTGACCAGCCCCCGTACTTCCACGGCGTGGGGGTTCTTGTCGATTCGCGTCATGTCCACCATGGGACCAGCCGCCACTGACAAACCACCGACAGCGGACCGACAGGCGACCGACGGCCCGCCGACACGTACGTGCCGCCGGGCCGCGGGAAGGGCCGGTCAGGGCGCCGGGAGGAGCCGGGAGGAGCCGGGAGGGGCCCGGTGAGCCCGGCCGGGAGGTTCCGGCCGGGCCCCTTCGGATCAGTGGAAGGCGTGCTCTTCCTGCGGGAACGTTCCGCCGACCACGTCCTCGGCGAACGCCTTCGCCGCGTCCGTCATCGTCGCGCGGAGGTTCGCGTACTGCTTCACGAACCGCGGCAGCTTCCCGCCGGTCAGGCCCATCATGTCGGTCCACACCAGGACCTGCGCGTCACACTCCGAGCCGGCGCCGATGCCGACCGTCGGGATGTGCAGGGACCGGGTGACCTCGGCGGCCAGCTCGGCCGGCACCAGCTCCAGCACGACCGCGAACGCGCCCGCGTCCTGCGCGGCCTTCGCGTCGCGCAGCAGCCGGTGCGCGGCCTCGTCGCCGCGGCCCTGCACCCGGTAGCCCATGGCGTTCACGGACTGCGGGGTCAGACCCAGGTGGGACATGACCGGGATGCCGGACTGGACGATCAGCTCGGTCTGGGCGAGCGAACGCTCCCCGCCCTCCAGCTTGACCGCGCCCACCCCGGCCTCCTTGACCAGGCGCGTCGCGCTGCGCAGCGCCTGTACGGGGCCTTCCTGGTACGAGCCGAACGGCAGGTCGCCGACGACCAGGGCGCGACCGGTGCCCCGTACGACGGCCGCCGACAGCAGCGTCATCTCGTCCATCGTCACGGGGACGGTGGTCTCGTAGCCGAGGTGACAGTTGCCCATCGAGTCGCCGACGAGGATGACCGGGATGCCGGCCTCGTCGAAGACGGACGCGGTCATCGCGTCGTAGGCCGTGAGCATGGGCCACTTCTCGCCGCGCTCCTTGGCGAGGGTGAGGTCGCGGACGGTGACCCGCCGGGTGCCGGCCCCTCCGTACAGGGTGGGGGCGGCGGCTTCGCGGGCAGGCGAAACGGCATGCGTCATTGCAACTGCTCCTTGTGTCATCTCGAGGCGCCCTCACGGCGTCCCCGGACTCACTCCCCATGGTGGCACCCGTCCGGCCGTGGACGGTAGTGGCGCGGGCCCGGCACGATGACCCGTACGTCACACTCCCGGCCCCCACCGGGGGCGCGCGACCCAATGTGCGCGTTTCGTGACAAGCGGAACCTTGGCCGCACGGCCGTTCGTCCTCGGGAAGGTACGGCCGCACAGGACGGCGCGGAAGGCTCCGTACATCGCCTAGGGTCAAGGGGCGGGGACGGAGCGCGAGCACGGCAGCGAGGACATGGCATGGCACAGGCGTATGTGACGGAGACGGGGAACGGCGGCTCCGAGCCGGAGCCCTCCGGGTCCGGTCTGCGGCACCGACTGGCCGAGCTGCGCCGTGACCCGGGCATCTGGCGGCGCGGGATCGTGACCGCCGCGATCGCGGCGCTGATCTCGCTCGTCATGATCTTCCACGCGGAACTGCCCAACGACGTCGGCAACCTCGGCAGCCTCATCGAGACCTTCCTGCCCTGGCTGGGGCTGGCCGTCCCGGTGCTGCTGGCCATCGCGGTGGTCCGCAAGTCCGCGACCGCGCTGATCGCGATACTGCTGACCGCCGTCGTCTGGGCGAACCTCTTCGGCGGGCTGGTCACCGACAAGTCCGGTCGCGGCGGCAACCTGATGATCGCCACCCACAACGTCGACGCCGACAACCCCGACCCGCGCGGGACCGCCGAGTCCGTCGCCAAGTCCGGGGCGGACGTGCTGGCCCTGACCGAGCTGAAGGCCGGCGCCGTCCCGATCTACGAGAAGGCGCTGGAGGAGACGTACAAGTACCACGCCGTCGAGGGCACCGTCGGGGTGTGGAGCAAGTACCCGCTGACCTCCAGCCGCTCCGTGGACATCCGCCTGGGCTGGACCCGCGCGATGCGCACCACCGTGGCCGGCCCCTTCGGCGACCTCGGCGTCTACGTCGCCCACCTGCCCTCGGTCCGGGTCAAGCTCAACGCCGGCTTCACCGCCAACCAGCGCGACAACAGCGCCGACGCGCTGGGCGCGGCGCTGGCCTCCGAACCGCTGAAGAACGTCGTCCTGATGGGCGACCTCAACGGCACCATGAACGACCGCGCCCTGTCGGAGGTCACCTCGCAGATGCGCTCCACGCAGGGCGCCGCGGGCGACGGCTTCGGCTTCAGCTGGCCGGCCCAGTTCCCGATGGCCCGCATCGACCAGATCCTGGTGCGCGGGGTGAAGCCCGAGGCCTCCTGGACCCTGCCGCGCACGGGCAGCGACCACCTTCCGGTCGCCGCCCGCGTCACGATCCGCCCGTAGGCCCGTAGGCCCGTAGGCCCGCAGGTCGCGGCGGGGCCTACGCCTGCTCGCGCCAGCCGTTGGTGATGGGCAGGCGGCGGTCCTTGCCGAAGCCCTTCGCGGAGATCTTGGTGCCCGGCGGGTACTGGCGGCGCTTGTACTCCGCCGTGTCCACCATCCGCACGGTCCTCGCCACCAGGGCGCGGTCGTAGCCGGCCGCGACGATCGCCTCCAGTCCTTGATCGCGGTCCACGTACAGCTCCAGGATCGCGTCGAGCACCGGGTAGTCCGGCAGCGAGTCCGTGTCGACCTGGTCGGGGCGCAGCTCGGCGCTGGGGGGCTTCACGATCGAGTTCTCGGGGATCGGCGGGGTCTCGCCGCGTTCGACGGCGGCCCGGTTGCGGTGGCGCGCGAGCCGGAACACGTCCGTCTTGTAGACGTCCTTGATCGGACCGTAGGCGCCGACCGAGTCGCCGTAGAGCGTGGAGTAGCCGACGGCCAGCTCGGACTTGTTGCCCGGGGCCAGCACGATGTGGCCCTCCTGGTTCGACAGGGCCATCAGCATCGTGCCGCGCAGGCGGGACTGGAGGTTCTCCTCCGCCAGACCGGTGAGGCCCAGGGCGCCCATGTAGGCGTCGAACATCGGCTCGATGGAGACGGTCCGGAAGTTGAGACCGGTGCGTCGCGCGAGGTCGGCCGCGTCGCCCCGGGAGTGCTCCGAGGAGTACTTCGAGGGCATCGACACGCCGTACACGTTCTGCGCGCCGATCGCGTCGCAGGCGATGGCCGCGACGAGCGCCGAGTCGATGCCGCCCGACAGTCCGATCAGGACGGAACGGAAGCCGTTCTTGCGGACGTACGCGCGCAGGCCCACGACCAGCGCGTCGTAGACCTCCTCGTCGTCGTCGAGGCGGTCGGCGTAGCCGCCCGTGACCACCGGTTCGTACGGCTCGACCGGCTCCTCGGTGAGGACGACGCGGTCGATGCGCAGGCCGTCGTCCACGACGCCCTCGGGGGCGTCCGGGCGGGCGGCGGGCAGATCGAGGTCCAGCAGCACGCAGCCCTCGGAGAACTGCGGCGCGCGGGCGACCACCTCGCCGGAGGCGTCCACCACGATCGAGTCCCCGTCGAAGACGAGCTCGTCCTGGCCGCCCATCATCGCCAGGTAGGCGAGGGTGCAGCCGGCCTCCTGGGCGCGCTTGCGGACCAGCTCCAGGCGGAGGTCGTCCTTGTTGCGCTCGTAGGGCGAGGCGTTGATCGACAGCAGCAGGCCCGCCCCGGCCGAACGGGTGGCGGGCACGCGCCCGCCCTCCTGCCAGAGGTCCTCGCAGACGGCGAGCGCGACGTCGACGCCCCGCACCCGGATCACCGGCTGGGTGTCGCCCGGCACGAAGTACCGGAACTCGTCGAACACCCCGTAGTTGGGCAGGTGGTGCTTGGCGAAGCGCAGGACGACCTCGCCGCGGTGCAGGACGGCCGCGGCGTTCTCCGGGGACCCGGCCGGACGCCCGAGGCGGGGCGTGGCCCGCTCGGTGCGGTCCAGGTAGCCGACGACGACCGGCAGCTCGCCGAGGCCCTCCGCCGCGAGGCGCGCCGCGAGGGCGCGCAGGGCCGTGCGGGAGGCCTCGACGAAGGACGACCGCAGGGCGAGGTCCTCGACGGGGTATCCGGTCAGCACCATCTCCGGGAAGGCGACCAGGTGGGCGCCCTGCTCGGCGGAGTGCCGGGTCCAGTGGACGATCGAGTCGGAGTTGGCGGCGATGTCGCCGACGTGCGAGTCGATCTGATTCAGAGCCAGACGTAGTTGAGGCACGCCCCCAGTGTAATCGTCTTTCTGACGCGATGTCCTGGGTGCGGGGTCACGGGCCCCGCCGGTTCAGCGGGGCCCGTCGACGGGACCGGCGTACTTCACCGGGTGCAGCAGGACGTTCGGGGAGAGCTCGACGCGGATCTGTCGGGTGCCGGGCGGGAGCTCGTAGGCGGCCGTGCCGGTCGCGGAGCCGCCCGGCTCGACGTTGCCGGAGATCCGCTTCGGCATCTTCCCGTCGATCACCAGCCGGCAGGGGCGGCCCTGCTCGTCGGTGACGGCGGGCATCGCGTAGGAGAAGGCGTGGGCCCGTTCCCGGTTGTTGGTGACGGTGAAGGTCAGCTGGACGGCGTTCTTCACCTCGATGTACTCGCTGGTCGTCTTGTACGGGCGCGGCTGCGCGACGCTGACCTTGAAGCCGGTCGGGTAGGCGTACTCCGTGCCGAACGCGAGCGGGGTGGTGGCCCCGGGGCCCGTCGGGGCCGTGCTCGGGGCGGTGCCGAGGCCGGAGTCCCACTCGTCCTCGTACTCGTCGTCGTGGGCGTCGGGCTCGGGCCAGTCGTACTCGCCGCTGATGGGGTCGTCGTACCGCTCGATCTCGTCGACGATCCTGACGGTGAGGAAGAAGCCGCCGACCGAGACGGCGAGGCTCAGCACGCCGAGGACCACGCCCGTGACGGCCATCGCCTTGCGCGGGGCGCCGCGGACGGCCCGGACCAGGCCGGCGATGGCGATGCCGAGGCCGGTGAGGCCCGTGAGGGTGCCGAGCCAGAAGACGAACGGGACGATGCTCAGCAGCACGCCGATGATGCCGAGGACCAGCCCGGCGACGGCCAGGCCGTTCCCGGGCTCGGGGGCGGTGGCGTAGCCGGGGTATCCGGGATAGCCGGGGTATCCGGGGTATCCGGCGTGGCCCGGGTGTCCCGGGTGACCGGGGTGGGGCGGGCCGGGAGGGCCGGCGGGCGCCGTCGGCGCCCCGTACGGGGCCGGCGCGGCGAACGCGCCGGCGGCCGGGGGAGCGGCGGGGCCCGGGGCGGTCGGGGCGGCGACGGAGTCGATCGGGGCGAACCCCGAGGGCGCGGCGGCCGGCGGGGCGAAGGGGTTGGCCTCGGCGGGCGCGGCGGGCGCGACCGGCGCGACCGGCGCGACCGGCGCGGGGGGCGCCGGGGGCGCGGGCGGCGGGGTCTTCTCCAGTGAGGTCGGCGTCAGGGCCTGCGTCGGCGTCGGGGCCTGCGGGGTCTTCTCCAGGGAGGGCCCGGACGGTCCCGTCGGCTCCGACGGTCCCGCCGGCGACCCGGTCTCGGGTATCGGCGTTCCGGCGGGTTCGGTCGGCGGGCCGGCCGGGTTGCCGGGCGGGTCGGTGGGCGTGCTCATACCTGGCGGCGTCCTTGAGGTGGTGCGGCATGCGGAGGGTCCGGGCGTGCGTCAGCCTGCCACGGCGCCCGGGGCCGTCCAACCCCGTGGCCCGGTCGGCCCCGCCGCGCGGAAGGAATGGGGCGGTATGTCCCGGTCCCGCCCCGCCCGGGCAACGTCTGCGGGTCCTCGTACGTCTACTGGAGAGTAGGGCCCGCGGCAGAGCGTGGGCCCGCCCCCGAGCTTTTAGGATAAGTCGCACTATGCGTACAAAAGGGAACGCGTGGCCCGTCGCCACCCTGATCGGCCTCGGTGCGGCCGCCTATACCGCGTGGGTCCTCGAAGTCGTCCTCTCGACCGGCCTCAACCCCATCGAGACGTACGTCAGCGAACTGGCCGCCCAGGACCAGCCGATGGGCGGCCTCTTCCGCGCCACCGACTTCACCGCCGGGATGCTCGCCTTCCTCGGCGCGCTCCTCGCCCTGGCCCGACTGACCCGCCACCCCGAATCCCGCAGGACCTGGGCCGTCATCGGCTGGGCCGGCATCGCCCTCTTCGGCGCGGCCACCGCCGCCGACGCCTGGCTCCCGCTCAGCTGCGCGCCCACCGTGGACCCCGAATGCGCCGCCCGCGAGACCGCCGGCCTCGTCCCCGCCACCCATCAGGCCCACGCCGTCAGCAGCAGCCTCGCCATGACCGGCGCCCTCACCGGCATAGTGGCCCTGACCGTCGCCGCCCGCCGCTACGGCTGGTTCGCGCCGCTCGCCCGCTACGGCCCCGCCCTCGTCGCCCTCGAACTCCTCGCCACCGTCTGGACCCTGACGGCCATCGCGATGTTCACCGCCGGGCGCGGCACCTGGGCCCTCGGCGCGGGCCAGCGGCTCCAGGTGCTCCTCGTGGCCCTGTGGCTGGGGCTGCTCGCCTGGTCCGTGCACAAGGAGCGGCGCACGTGACCCAGCCTCCCCGCGCCGCCGCCGCGCCCCCCGCTCCCCGCTTCGTCGTGGTGGACGGGATCCCGCTGCACGTCCTCGTCGAGGGGCCCTCGCCACGGGCCGCCCCCCGCACCCCGACCGGGCCGCCCGTGGTGCTCAGCGCCGGGCTGGCCATGGCCTGGTTCGACTGGGACGCGGTCGCGGCCGAACTCGTCGCCCGGGGCCGTACCGTGATCCGCTTCGACCGCCCCGGACACGGCCTCAGCGCCCCCGCCGTCCGGCCGCCGGGCGCCGTCGCCGAGGCCCACCGGATCGCCGCCCTGCTGGACGCCCTCGGCCTGCCCCCGACCCGCCCCGTCACCGTCGTCGGGCACTCCATCGCCGGATTCCACGCCGAGGCCTTCGCCCGCCTGCACCCCGCGCGCACCGCCGCCCTGGTGCTGCTCGACTCCAGCGTGGAGGAGAGCCCCCGTACGCCGCTGCCCACCGGGATCCGTACCGCCGCCGCCCGCGCCCTCGGTCGCGCCGCGAGCGCCCTCGGACTCCCGGCCGCGCTCGGGCCCGCCGCCCGTGAGGCCGCCGTACGCGCCGGCCGGGCGGGCCGCGCCGCGGATCCGGCCGCGCGGGACCTCGTACGCCGCTGCTACCGCACCGGCCGGGTCTGGCGCGGGGCCCTGCTGGAGAACGCCCGCTACCCCGACACGGCCGAGGAGCTGCTCGCGCTGGCCGCGCGGCACCCGCTGACCGCCCCCGCCACCGTCCTCGCCGCCCACGACGGTCGCCACGGGCGCGCCGGGCGACGCTGGCTCGAACGGCAGGCCGCCCTCGCCGACCGGCTCGGAGCCCGCTTCGAGGTCGCCGAACCGGCCGGCCACCTCGTCATGCTGGACCGCCCGCACCAGGTGGCGCGGGCGGTCCTCGCGGCCGACGCGGGCGACCGCCTCCCGTAGGAGGACGGCCGACCCCGCGCCGGTGCACCCGTACGGGTGCGGATCACGAGCGCGGGGCGGCCCCGCGCTCGCGCAACATGTCGGCCATCAGCCTCAACTCCGACTGCTGCGCCTCGACCATGCCCCGGGCGAGATCCCGCTCGACCGGGGTGCGGCACTGCCGGGCACACCCCTCGGCCATGGCCACGCCGCCCTTGTGGTGGTCGGTCATCAGCTGGAGGTAGAGCACCTCGGCGTCCCGGCCGTCGGCGGCGGCGAGCCGTGACAGCTCCTCCTTGGTGGCCATGCCCGGCATGAGGGCACCGGGCTTGGCTGCGGGGTGACCGCCGCCGCCGCCGCCGGCGCTCCCGCCGTGACCGCCGTGGCCCTCGCCCGCCCCGGCCCCCTCCGGCGCGGCCATCCACGCCATCGGCGGCTCGTCCGCCACCACCTTCGGCAGCCCCCACAGGTCCAACCAGCCCAGCATCATGCCGCGCTGGTTGGCCTGCGTGTTGGCGATGTCGTAGGCCAGGCTGCGGACGGCCTCGTCCCGGGTGCGGTCGCGGACCACGAAGGACATCTCCACCGCCTGCTGGTGGTGGACCGACATGTCCCGGGCGAAGCCCGCGTCGGGGGAGTACGTCCCCGGGGTGCGGGCCGGCCCGTCCGCGCCGCCGGAACCGTTCGCGGCGGCGACCGTGGCCCCCACCGCGAACAGCGCCGCCAGCACCACCGCCGTGCCCGCGACCCAGTACGTACGCGGCACGCGCCGCCCGCCCTCCGCCTCCGCCGCCCGTGGCGCGGTCACTTGTCGGCCAGGCCGTTGGTGCAGGCCGCGCCCGGCTCGGGGGTCTGCGGGCCCTGCACGTACTTGGTGAAGAACTGCGCCACCCGCGGGTCGGCCGCGCTGTCGACGGTGACCTGCTTGCCCCACGCGCTGAGCATGATCGCCCCGGTCTGCTCCTTGACCGGGCTCATCAGCGTGTACGGGGTCTTGCCGACCTTCTCGGCGAGCTTGTCGACCTCCGCCTTGGGGGCCTTGTCGCTGTACGTCACCCACACGGCGCCGTGCTCCAGCGAGTGCACGGCGTTCACCTCCGGGATCGGGTTCTGGTAGACGTCGCCGTTGCAGTTCATCCAGCGGGGGTGGTGGTCGCCCCCGACCGGCGGGTTCATCTCGTACTTCACGGGAGTCTGCACGTGGTTGCGGCCCAGCTTGGCCGCGTCCCACGTCTGCTCCCCGGTCACGGGCGACTTGCGGGCCGCGACCGCGTCCTGTTCCTTCTTCTTCTCGTCCTGCTTCTGGTCGATCAGCACCCACGCGCCGAAGCCGACGAGGCCGGCGACGATCGCCGTCGACACGCTGATCGCCACGATCTTGTTGCGCCGTTCGCGTGCCTGGTCGGCGCGGCGCATCTCGGCTATGCGGCTCTGACGGGAGTGCTGCTCGGGGGTCCTGCTGGCCATGTGCCCTGGTTCCTTCTGCTGAGGGGGGTGTGGGGTGGAGCCGGTGGAGCGCCTGCCGGTGTGCCGGGGCGCCGGAACCATCAGGTCCGCAGCACTTGCAGGGCGTGCAGGTCGGGGGCGCGCGCCAGGGTGCCGTGCGGCCGGACCGGGCCCGCGCCCGCCGGACGTACGCCGGGGGCCGGCCCCGTGCGCTCCGCCACGGCGACGGCGGGCGGCGGGGCGGGCAGCACCGCCGGGGTCACGTGCGCGAGGCCGCGGCAGCCCGGGTGGTCGTACGGGGCCACACAGGCCGCGTGCGCCCCGCCCGGCACGGCGTGGGCCGCGTGCGCCCCCGCGGGACGCTCCGGCCCCACCGGGCCCGCCGGCCGCGCGCACAGCACGGACGCGCAGGCCACCGCGGCGAGGGCGAGGAGCAGCAGGAAGGCAGCGGGACGCGCGGAAGGCCGCCGCCCCCCGTCCCGCGTGTGCTCCCGGCCCCCCATGGGCGCAGATGGTAATGCTCATGACGGGTCGGAGGTCAGTGCGGGGGTGCCGGCACCTTTCGGGGGTGCGTAATGTGGCGGAAACCACCACTGGCGATACTGGGCCGGCCCGACTGTGCCCCCGACCCGCCGGGGCGGTGGTGCACAGGCCGTCTGAACTGCGAGGATGAAGGCATGGACAAGCAGCAGGAATTCGTCCTCCGGACGCTCGAGGAGCGCGACATCCGCTTCGTGCGCCTGTGGTTCACCGACGTACTGGGCTTCCTCAAGTCCGTCGCGGTCGCCCCCGCCGAGCTGGAGCAGGCCTTCGACGAGGGCATCGGCTTCGACGGCTCCGCGATCGAGGGCTTCGCCCGGGTCTACGAGTCCGACATGATCGCCAAGCCGGACCCGAGCACGTTCCAGATACTGCCGTGGCGCGCCGAGGCCCCCGGGACCGCCCGGATGTTCTGCGACATCCTGATGCCGGACGGCTCCCCGTCCTTCGCGGACCCCCGCTTCGTCCTCAAGCGCATCCTGGCCAAGACCTCCGACCTGGGCTTCACCTTCTACACCCACCCGGAGATCGAGTTCTTCCTGCTGAAGGACAAGCCGCTCGACGGCTCCCGCCCGGTGCCCGCCGACAACTCCGGCTACTTCGACCACACTCCGCAGAACGTCGGCATGGACTTCCGCCGCCAGGCGATCACCATGCTCGAATCCATGGGCATCTCGGTCGAGTTCAGCCACCACGAGGGCGCCCCGGGCCAGCAGGAGATCGACCTGCGCTACGCCGACGCCCTCTCGACGGCCGACAACATCATGACCTTCCGCCTGGTCATGAAGCAGGTCGCCCTCGAACAGGGCGTCCAGGCCACCTTCATGCCCAAGCCCTTCTCCGAGTACCCGGGCTCCGGCATGCACACCCACCTCTCCCTCTTCGAGGGCGACCGCAACGCCTTCTACGAGTCGGGCGCCGAGTACCAGCTCTCGAAGGTCGGTCGATCCTTCATCGCGGGCCTGCTGAAGCACGCCGCCGAAACGGCCGCCGTGACCAACCAGTGGGTCAACTCCTACAAGCGGATCTGGGGCGGCTCCTCGCGCACCGCCGGCTCGGGCGGCGAGGCCCCCTCGTACATCTGCTGGGGCCACAACAACCGCTCGGCCCTGATCCGGGTCCCGATGTACAAGCCGGGCAAGATGGGCTCCTCGCGCATCGAGGTCCGCTCGATCGACTCGGGAGCCAACCCCTACCTCACCTACGCGGTCCTCCTGGCGGCGGGCCTCAAGGGCATCGAGGAGGGCTACGAACTCCCGGCCGGCGCCGACGACGACGTCTGGGCCCTGTCCGACGCCGAACGCCGCGCCATGGGCATCGAACCCCTCCCGCAGAACCTCGGCGAGGCCATCGCCCTGATGGAACGCAGCGAACTGGTCGCGGAGACCCTCGGCGAGCACGTCTTCGACTTCTTCCTGCGCAACAAGAAGCAGGAGTGGGAGGAATACCGCTCGGAGGTCACGGCCTTCGAGCTGCGCAAGAACCTGCCGGTGCTGTAGCGGGCGGGTCAGAGGCGGTACCCCGGGCCGACGGCGGGCAGCCGTCGGCCCGCGGGCGTTTCAGGGCGTGGCGCAGGTGAGGGTGATCTGTGCGCTGCGGGCCGTCATGTTCGCGGACGGGACGTGCAGGGTCACGAACACGCTGGGCGAGACGCCGTTCACCGAGGGCGGGAAGGTGACGACCTTCAGGAGGGAGACGCTTTCGATGCCGGGGGCGAAGGTGGCCGTTCCCGCGTCGATGGGGTCGCTGCTGGAGGCGTACGTCCAGTGGTAGCGGACCTCGCCCTTGCCGGTGCCGCTGATCTTGCCGTCGAATTCGGCCCTGGTCGGCTTGGAGCAGTCGACCACGGTGCCCGGCTTGGTGAGCGAGAGGACCTCGACCTTCGTCACCCGGACCTTGCCCTGCTTGCCGCCGCCCTGCTGGTCGCGGGGCGGGGTGAGGCAGGTGACGCGTTCGCCCTTCGCGGTGACGACGTACTGGCCGTGGCGGACGTCCCGCCGGTCGAGGGTGCCCTCCGCGCCGACCCGGGTGCGCTGGTCGGTGCGCGGTCCCTTGATCGTGACCGACTGGTTCGGGGCGAAGCCCTCCAGGACGAGGGTGTACGGGCCGCTCCCGCCCTCTCCGGTCGCCACCAGCTCGCACGAGGCGGTCGGCAGAGCCGGGGCCGTGGGGGCCGTCGGGGCCGCCGGGGCGGCGAAGGCCGGGGTGAGGGTGAGCGCCGGGACGAGGAGCGTGGCGGCGAGGAGCGGGAGGTGGCGGTGCCGGTTCATCGTGCTGCCCTCCGGGATGGGCGGCCCCCGAGGCTCCTCCCAGGATATCGGCGGGTCAGGCGGGCGGCGGGAAGACGGCCGGGTGCCAGGTGGGGTGGGGTGCGGGGGCCGTGGCGTGGAGGCGGGCGTCGAGGCCGAGGACGGCCGTCGTGGTGACGCCGGCGCGGTCCTGGACGGCGGCGGGGGCGCCCGCGTAGAGCATGCGCGACTCCGTCCAGGCGGGCGGGCCGCCCAGGGCGGTGGCGCCGATGGTGCCGGTGTCCGCGCGACCGGTCAGCAGGCGGCCCGCGACGCCGACCGCGCCGTACCCGGCCCGGCCACCCGACTCGGTGACCGCGGACAGCCGCGGGGCGCCCGGGCCGGCCGTGGCGAGGGCGCTGCGCACCACTCCCGAGTCGGGGCGCCGGAAGTAGAGGCGTACGCCCGCGCCGTCCGGGGCGGCGGTGAGCGGGACGGTGGTGGCGGGCAGGCCAGTCGGGAACGGGCCGGTGAGGGGGGCGCCGGGGGCGGGCTGCGTCCAGGCCAGGACCGAGCCGGTGGTGGCGGCGTAGACGTGGCGCCGGCCGGCCGTGTCCACCGCGGTGACGGGGTCGCTCTGGAGGTCCTCGCCGCCCAGGCGCTGCCAGTCGGTGAAGGCCCCCGACGGCTGCTCGGCGCGGGCGCGCAGGGTGCGCCGGGTGTCGCGGACGTAGACGGTGAGGCGGCCGCGGTCGTCGACGGCGGCGGCGGGCGCGCTGATCGCGGAGGTGCCCGGCTCGTCGCCCGGTTCGGGGGTGCCGAGCGAGGTCCACGCCCCGAAGGGGCCGTCGGGCGCGGTCTGGACGGCGTGGACGACCTCGCGCCGGTAGTCGGCGGGGCGGGGGCCGAGCGTGGTGCGGGTGGCGAGGACGGCGACGCGGCCGTCGGGGAGGCGTACGGCGCAGGCGCCCGGGTCGATGCCGGTGCCGGGCAGCAGGGCCGGGCCGGTCCAGGTCCCGGAGGGGTCGCGGTTCCAGACGGCCATCCGTCCGTCCAGCGCGGCGAACGCCCAGAGCCGGCCGGGGGCGCCCTCCGTCAGCCAGGCGGTGGTGTCGGCGCGGGCGTAGCGCAGCGACTGGGCCCAGTTGCGGCCGGTGGGGCTGCCGGCCACCTTGCGGTCGCCGCAGCCGGAGGGGCTCCCGCAGTGGTCGTCGCGGTCCTGCCAGGCGTAGGTGCGCAGGTAGTCGGTCTTGGTCTCGGCGGTCTGCGGGTCCAGGGAGTGGGGCAGGGCGCCGTTGTGGTAGCCGAGGTAGCTCTGCACCGAGAAGTGCGGCCGGTCCGTGACGCGTTGCGCGTAGAGGGCGGTGGCGGCCTGGACGAAGCGGGCGCCGTACATGTGGTCCTGGTGGTCGGTGTACTTGCCGCTGTCTGCGTACCGGCCGGGCGTGGGGTCCTGCATCCGTATCGTCGTCGGGCGGTAGCGCTCCAGGATCCCGGCTATCGACTCCGTCACCTGGTCCTTGGTGTACGAGAACGGCTCCTTGACGGGGGTGCCCGAGGTCAGTTGGGCCCCCAGGGCGGGTATGGAGCCGTTCCACAGCCCGCGCAGGCTGTCGGGGTTGTCGCCGGCCGGGCTGCGGGCCTCGCGCAGTTGCAGCCAGACCAGGTGGACCTGCGGTCGGGCGAGGAGGACGTCGAGTTCGGCCCGGCCGCCGCCGGCGGTCGGTATGACCGTACGGCTCCACGGGCTGGAGCGGTCGCCGGTGGCCATCTTGGCGTAGGCGGCGCGTATGCCGTTCTGCCGGGCCTCCGCGTAGTGGGCGCGGTCGGCGGGCTGTTCGGGGTCACGGGCCTCGCCGCCGCGGGCCTCGTTGCGGCCGTCGGCCTCGCCGGAGGTCAGGTAGGCGGTGGTGACGCGGGTGTCGGACAGCAGGGAGCGGCTGAGGTCGGGGTTCATGAAGAACAGGTCGTCGTCGGGGTGCGCGACGACCTGGACGACGGTGCCGGCCGTGACGCTGGCGGGCAGCGCGCGGGCGGGCGTCCGGGCCGTGCCGTCGGCCGCGGTCTGTTGGCCGGAGGCCACGGCGAGTACGCCCGAGGCGCCCACGGTGAGCATGGGCACCACGGCGGCGAGGAGGAAGCGGCGGCGGGTGAGTGGCATCGGGTCACGCCTCGGGGTCGTTCCGGACGGGCTGGAAGAACCGCTGTGCAGTCATGGAGAGGCCGAATCGGGGAACTTGGTTCACCGTTTCCGTCGATGACGCGCGCTTTTCCGGAGACGACCGGTCGTGATCATGCCCTGTCGGTGGCGGGTGCGTGCATGTGCCCGGAATGTGGACGTGGTTGAGGGGCCCGCGCGCCAGGACGCGTTCCGGGGAGGGGTGTTGCGGGGTGGGGTGGGGCGGGGCCGGCTGTCCTAGCGGGGCGCGTTGCGCGGGCCCACCGGCTGCCACGGCGCCAGGTGCGCGTTCGGCGCGTCGGTCGAGGAGGTCACGTAGAGCCGGGCGTCGAGGCCGACGACGGCGAGGCTGACCATGTTCCTGCCGGTCATGGTGCTGGACGGGGCCCCGACGAACATGAGGGGCGAACGCTCCCACGGGCGGTCCGGTCCGAGGTCCGACCCGAGTCGGCCGCCGGCGGAACGTCCGGCCAGCAGGTTCCCGCTCGCGGTGACCGAGCCGAAGCCCTGGAGGCCGCCGAGGTCGGTCAGGCCGTGGGTGGTCGGCCCCGGGCCGCCCTGTCCGTGCGCGCCGCCCTGTCCGTCCGGGCCCGCCCGGTCCTCGATGGTCATCAGGGCCGTGCGGACGTTGCCCGAGCCGGGCTTGCGGAACCACAGCCGCACCCCGCCCTCGCGGCCCTCGGCCGTCAGCGGGAGGGTGGTGTCCGGCAGGCCGGTGGGGGTGGCGGGGCCGAGCGGGGCGCCGGGCGCGGGCTGGGCCCAGCCGAGGACCGTCTTCGTGGTCGCCGCGAACACCATGCGCCGCCCGGCGCCGTCGGTGGCGGTGGTCGGGGTGCCGTGCACGTCGGAGCCGCCGAGGCTCTCCCACGGGCCCCAGCCGCCGTCCTCCCGCTGCACGCGTCCGCGCAGGGTGTTGGCGCCGTCGCGCACGTACACGGCCGGGCGGCCGGTGCCGTCGAGGGAGACGGCGGGGGCGCTGATGTCGGAGGTCCACTCCTCGTCGGAGGCCTCGGGGGTGCCGAGCGACTCCCACGCGCCGAACTCCTCGGAGCCGGGGGCGCGCTGGACGGAGAGGACCACCTCGCGCCGGTAGTCGGCGGGGTGTTCGCCGAGGGTGGTGCGGGTGCCGAAGGCGGCGGTGCGGCCGTCCTTCAGGGTGACGGTGGAGATGCCCTGGTCCATGCCGGTGCCGGGGAGCAGGCGCGGGCCGCTCCAGCGGCCGAGGAGGCCGGTCCGGTGCCAGAGCGCGACCTGGCCGTCGAGGACCTTGAACGCCCACAGGCCCTGGTCCTTGTCGGAGGTGAGCCAGGAGGTGCCGGTGCCGCGCGCGTAGTTGACCGTACTGGTCCAGCCGTTGCCGGAGGGGCGCTCGGCCACCTTGAGGTCGCCGCAGCCGGCTTCGCTGCCGCAGTGGTTCTCGCGGTCGAGCCAGGCGTAGGTGTCCAGGATGTCCAGCTTCTCCTTGGCCTCGCCCGGGTCGAGGGCGCTGGGCAGGGAGCCGTTGAAGTAGCCGACGTAGTTCTGCGTCGCGAAGTGCGGGCGGTCCTCGACCTCGCGGGCGTAGACGGCGGCGGCCGCCTGGGCGAAGCGGGCGCCGTAGAAGTGGTCCTGGTGGTCGGTGTAGCGGCGGGTGTCGGCGGTGCGGCCGGGGGTGGGGTCCTGCATCCGTATCGTCGTCGGCCGGTAGCGCGCGAGGATCCCGGCGAGGGTGCGCACGACCTGGTCCTTGGTGTACGTGAACGGCTGCCCGACCGGGGTGCCGGACGCGAGCATCGACTCCAGGTGCGGGACGCGGCCGTCCCACAGGCCGTGCAGGCTGTCGGGGACGTCCTGGTAGACGTGGCCCGCCTCGCGCATCTGCAGCCAGACGAGGTTGACCTCGGGTTTGGCCACGAGGACGTCGAGCTCGGCGTGGCCGCCGCCGGCGGTCGGTATGACCGTACGGGTCCAGCGGCTGCCGCGGTCGCCGGTGGCCATCTTGGCGTAGGCCGCGCGTATGCCGTTCTGGCGGGCCTCGGCGTAGGCCGGCTTGTCGGGGCGGGCGCCGGCTTCCCGGCCGGTGCCCGCGTTGATGCCGTCGGCCTCGCCGGAGGTGAGGTAGACCGAGGTGACGGGGTGGCCGGTGGCCAGGGAATAGCGCAGGTCCGGGTTCATGAAGTACAGGTCGTCGTCGGGGTGGGCGACGATCTGGAGCACCCGGCCGGGGTCGGGGGCGTCGACGGCTCCGGCGGTGGTGGCGCGCGAGTCCGCGGTGGTGGGCGTGCCGAGGGCGGCGAGGGCCTCGTTGCCGCGCAGTACCAACATGAACGCGGCGGCGCCGGCGGCGGCGAGGGCCACCGCCTTGACGGTACGGGCCCGGCGGTGCGCGCCCCGGTGGGCGGCGACGGGGTCCGTGGGGGCGGGGGTGGGCGCGGGTGCGTCGCCGTCCGGGTCGGCGGTACGGGGACCCGCCGGCGGGTGGGTGGCCCGCCGCGCGGGGACGCGCGGCGCACCCCCGGCCTCGGCGCCGGCCCGTCGGGGGCCGGGGACCAGCGGGGGTCCGTCCGTCGCGGCCGACCGTCCGGCGGTGCGGGTGCGGGCGCCGGCGGATCCGGTTGCGGGGGCGGCGGTCCCGGGCGTGGTGGGGCCGGGGGCGGGGGGTCCGTCGGACATGGGGCTCCTCGCGGCCGGTCGGGCGGGGACCGGGCCCCTGACACATCGATCTATAAGTAATCAGATAATCCGACAAGGCGCCGCATGATGTGCGCCACGACACCCCGATCCCGGCGGACCCGCCCGGACCGACCGAGCCGGCGATCGCCGCGGCCCGGCCCGCAACCACCCCGCGCACACGGCCCGTCGACCCCCACGGCCCCTCCGCGACCCACCCCGGGGGCGCCGCCCCGCACCCCCGACCCACCCGCCGCACGTGCCCGACACCACACCCCGACCCCGCGCCCGCGCGCCTCGCGCCGTGCGGGATCCGCACCCCGCGCCGCCGCGCCGGCGTCGCGTCCCGTGCCGCGCCACAGCGCCGGCCCCGCGGCCCGCGCCCCCGCGTCCACGTGTCCGGGCGACCGCCGGCGTCGCCCGCCGCCACACTCCGCGCCCCGCGCCGCCCCCGCACCTCCGCGACCGCCGGTCGCCGCACCTCCGCGACCGCCGGTCGCCGCACCTCCGCGACCGCCGCCGCCCCCGCGCCAGCGCCGCCGCGACCGGCCGCGGCAACCCCCGGAGATCGCCCGGCCGGGACCCAGGCCATAGGCTCCCTGTGAAGCAGACGGCCACGGCAGCGACGTACGCGGGAGGCGGCGGGATGACAGTCCCGGGACGCAGGAGCAGTACCTTCACCCGGCTGCTGCGCAGCGGGTTCACCGACCCCTCCGCCGCGGCCCGGCTCCTCGAAGCCGACGCCCTCGCCTCCGTGCGCGCCGACCCCGTGCTCCTCGACGCCCTCGGCGCCACCGCCGATCCGGACCTCGCCCTGCGGGGACTCGTCCGCCTCGCCGAGGCGCAGAGCGACGAGGACCGCCCCCGCCTCCTCGACACCCTGGTCAGCGCCAAGCCCCTGCGCGACCGCCTCCTCGGCGTCCTCGGCGCCTCCGAGGCGCTCGCCGACCACCTCGCCCGCCACCCCCTCGACTGGCAGGCCCTGGTCACCTACGAGGCATCCGACCTGCACCCCGGCCTCGCCGAGTTCGAACGCGGGCTGGCCGACGCCCACGACCCCGTCCACCTGCGCGTCGCCTACCGGCGCTGCCTGCTGTCCATCGCCGCCCGCGACGTCTGCGGCACGATCGACATCGCCCAGAGCGCCGCCGAGCTCGCCGACCTCGCCACCGCCACCCTGCGCGCCGCCCTGCGCATCGCGAGCGCCGCCGCCCCCGAGGACGCGGCCCGCTGCCGGCTCGCCGTCATCGCGATGGGCAAGTGCGGCGGCAACGAACTCAACTACGTCTCCGACGTCGACGTGATCTTCGTCGGCGAGGCCGTCGCCGGGCCCGGAGGCGACGTCGACGAGCCCCGGGCGCTCCAGGCCGCCACCCGCCTCGCCTCCCACCTCATGCGGATCTGCTCCGACACCACCGTCGAGGGCACCATCTGGCCCGTCGACGCCAACCTCCGCCCCGAGGGCCGCAACGGCCCCCTGGTGCGCACCCTCTCCTCCCACCTCGCCTACTACCAACGCTGGGCCAAGACCTGGGAGTTCCAGGCCCTCCTGAAGGCCCGGGCCGTCGCCGGCGACGCCGAACTCGGAGCCCAGTACATCGAGGCCATAAGTCCCCTCGTGTGGCAGGCCGCCGAACGCGAGAACTTCGTCGCCGACGTCCAGAAGATGCGCCGCCGCGTCGTCGACAACATCCCCGCCGACCGGGTCGACCGCGAGCTCAAACTCGGCCCCGGCGGCCTGCGCGACGTCGAGTTCGCCGTCCAGCTGCTCCAACTCGTCCACGGCCGCGGTGACGCCACCCTGCACTCCGGGACCACCCTCGACGCCCTGCACGCCCTCGCCGCCGGCGGCTACGTCGGCCGCGCCGACGCCGCCCAACTCCACGACGCGTACCGCTTCCTGCGCACCATGGAGCACCGCATCCAGCTCTACCGGCTGCGCCGCACCCACCTCGTCCCCGAGGACGAGAACGACCTGCGCCGCCTGGGCCGCTCCATGGGCCTGCGCACCGAACCCGTCGCCGAACTGGGCAAGGCCTGGCGCCGGCACGCCTCCGTCGTCCGCAGGCTGCACGAGAAGCTCTTCTACCGGCCCCTGCTGGACGCCGTCGCCCAACTCGGCCCCGGCGAGGCCCGGCTCTCCTCGCGCGCCGCCGGCCAACGCCTCGAAGCCCTCGGCTACGCCGACCCCGTCTCCGCCCTGCGCCACCTGGAGGCCCTCGCCTCCGGCGTCAGCCGCAAGGCGGCGATCCAGCGCACCCTGCTGCCCGTCCTCCTCGGCTGGTTCGCCGACTCCGCCGACCCGGACGCCGGACTGCTGAACTTCCGCAAGGTCTCCGACGCCCTCGGCAAGACCCCCTGGTACCTGCGCCTGCTGCGCGACGAGGGGGCCGCCGCCGAGAACCTCGCCCGCGTCCTGTCCGCCGGCCGCCTCGCCCCCGACCTGCTGATGCGCGCCCCCGAGGCCGTCGCCCTGCTCGGCGACCCCGAAGGGCTCCAGCCCCGTACGCACGAGGCCCTCACCCAGGAGGTCCTCGCCGCCGTCGGCCGCGCCGACACCGCCGAGGCCGCCGTCGCCGCCGCCCGCGGGGTCCGGCGCCGCGAACTTTTCCGCACCGCCGCCGCCGACATCATCAGCTCCTACGGAACCGAGGACAGCCCGGCCGAGACCGACCCCGGGGCCCTCGTCGACCGCGTCGGCCGCGCCGTCTCCGACCTCACCGCCGCCACCGTCGCCGGCGCCCTGCGCGCCGCCGTCGGCGGGAACTGGGGCGAGACCCTCCCCACCCGCTTCGCCGTCATCGGCGTCGGCCGCTTCGGCGGACACGAACTCGGCTACGGCTCCGACGCCGACGTCCTGTTCGTCCACGAACCCCGCGAGGGCGTCGACGAACAGGAGGCCGCCAAGGCCGCCCAGGCCGTGATCGCCGAGATGCGCAGGCTCCTCCAACTCCCCACCGCGGACCCGCCGCTGCTTATCGACGCCGACCTGCGCCCCGAAGGCCGCTCCGGCCCCCTCGTGCGCACGCTGGCCTCCTACGCCGCCTACTACCGCCGCTGGTCCCTGACCTGGGAGAGCCAGGCGCTCCTGCGGGCCGAACCGGTCGCCGGCGACGAGGACCTCGGACGTCGCTTCATCGAGCTGATCGACCCCCTGCGCTACCCCATGGAGGGGCTCGGGGACGACGCCGTGCGCGAGATCCGCCGGCTCAAGGCCCGGATGGAGTCCGAACGCCTGCCGCGCGGCGCCGACCCGACCCTGCACGCCAAACTCGGCCGGGGCGGGCTCAGCGACGTCGAGTGGACCGTCCAGCTCCTGCAGATGCGGCACGCCTGGGCCGAGCCGGGCCTGCGCACCACCCGCACCCGCGAGGCCCTGGCCGCCGCCCACGCGGCCGGGCTGATCCCGACGGAGGAGGCCCAGATCCTCGACGAGGCCTGGGTCCTCGCCACCCGCGTCCGCAACGCCGTCATGCTGGTCCGCGGGCGCGCGGGCGACAGCTTCCCCTCCGACGTCCGCGAACTGGCCGCCGTCGGCCGCTACCTGGGCTACGCGGAGGGCACCGTCGGCGAGATGCTGGACGACTACCGCCGCACGACGCGCCGCGCCCGCGCGGTGGTCGACGAGCTCTTCTACGGGGCCTAGGGCCTGTCGTCAAACTCCTGTCGTCGCCCGGAGGGCGGCCCTGCGGCGTCTGGTGCGTGCTCTCGGCGTGCCGGGCGGAAGCACGTGTACC